>NZ_JBBOWX010000001.1:3731250-4040625 GCF_038007285.1 Sporosarcina sp. FSL K6-3457 | reverse complement strand
TGACGTTAAAATTATTGCGGATAAAGGGCATAATGTGCCAGGAAAATCCTACTTCACATTTGTCATCGGTAATCATATGGTCGATGAAATAAAAGAGTATAGTGATTTTAAAGGGAAGAAAATAGCTGTATCATCACGCAATTCGATTGACGGCTATATTTACGAGGAAATGCTTAAGCACGCAGGCTTGACTGAAGATGACGTCGAGTTCGTGCTCATGGGGGACTTTGGCAGTATGCTAGGGGCAATCAATGGTGAAACAATCGATGCCGCACTCAATATCGAGCCGCTTATCGCACAGGGGGTCGACCAAGGTTTCCATGTTCGATTCGGTGACGCAACTGATTATGCACCCGAATCTCAAATTGCAATGGTACTTGGCTCCCCTCAATTCATGTCTGAAGAACAGGATATTTCATTGCGGTTCATGTCTGCCTACTTGAAAGGTGTTCGTGACTATAATGATGCCTTTATTAAAGACATTGGTAAGGACGAAGTGGTCGAAATCATGACAAAACATACCGCATTGAAAGACCCCGAGCTTTGGGATAAAGTGAACGTCACAGGACTTGACCCAGACGGAAAGATGTTCATTGATGACATTAAAAAGCAGTACGATACGTATAAAGCGAACGGTGCGATTCGTGGAGATGTCGATTTAAACAAAGCAATTGATACATCGATTACGGAGAAAGCGGTCGAAACAATTGGGGAATATGAACGTTAGGAAACGACCCGAGCCCCTAGGTGCGGAAATCTAGATAAAAAAATTGCCTGTACCTTTTATTAGGTGACGGGCAATTTCTTTTTTGCGATAGCAGTTTGAAAGCTATGTAGTGCCATACCAAAAATGATGACGCCAATTCCGACAAGCGCAATTGGACCTGGAAGCGCAATCCCGATAATAATCATTTCACCAATCATTGCAAAAATAAGTTCGGTCGATTGTGTGGCTTCAACTGCAGCAAGTTTTCCTTGGTCATCCCGTGCAAGATCAGTCGCCATGAAAAATAACGTTGTGGCAATGACGCCCGAGCTGACAGCAACGATGAATGATTGACTGAGCTGGCTTATGGAAGGGGGACCAACTGTTACTAATGCATAGATGGCCACACCAACCCAAACAGGCATTGTCATAAGTGTCATCCCGAGGACACGCTGAAATGTATCAAGCCGTCCTCCTAGTAGTTCCATCATCTTTCGATTTCCAAGTGGATAGGCAAACGCGGCGATGATGACGGGGATAATACCGAGCCCCAACGTTCGAATATCGACACTTTGGGCATGTGGGATTTGAATGAACACAACGCCCACAAGAATAATAAGTGAAATACAAAGTGAAACGGCAGGAACCTTCTGTCGGATTTTCTGCTCCCCGGAGTTCGTTTTGACGATAATTGTAAAAAACGGTGCCAGTAAAACGCCGGCCACAATCGTTAATTGCCACGTACCGGCAAGAAGCCAGCCCGGACTATACGCTGCTGCATATGTAAGTGGCGCATAAAACAAAACAAAAGCTACCACGCTCCAAATAAAAAACGGTGCAGGCTTCGCAATCATTTCTTTCTTCGTATCGCCAAGCCCTTTGCGATAAGCGACAATGGCAATCAAAAACGGAACCATAAAGAAATATCGGAGGGAAGAGCTCCAAAGCCAGCTTCCCCCCGATAATTCCATCGTTCGATTTAAGATAAATGTCACTGCGAAAAACAAAGAGGCTAGGATTCCAATCCAAATCTCCCTCATACACTTTTCCCCTTACTTATGCACGTTGTTCGAATAATTTCACTGCTTCAATGATCACATTCGTTGCTTTGACCATATTGTCGACGGAGATGTATTCGAACTTGCCGTGGTAGTTTTCACCGCCAGTGAAAATATTCGGCGTAGGCATGCCCATATAGGATAGCTGCGATCCATCCGTGCCCCCACGTATCGGTACGATACGTGGCTCAACATCGATATTTTTGAAAGCATCAGCCATAATATCGACAATCTCCATGACAGGCTCAATTTTTTCGCCCATATTGAAATATTGGTCTTCGATTTCAAGGGTAACAGTGTGTTCGCCGTATTCCTTTTTCAGCTTATTAGCCGTGTCAATCATCAGCTGTTTACGGGCTGCAAATGTTTCGCGGTCGAAATAACGGATAATATAGCTAAGTGTTGTTTCTTCCGTATCACCATTGACGTTCATAAGATGGACAAACCCTTTATAGTCATCTGTTTTCTCAGGAATTTCTTCCGCAGGCATGGCAGCCTGGAATTGATT
Organism: Sporosarcina sp. FSL K6-3457; assembly: GCF_038007285.1. Lineage (GTDB taxonomy): Bacteria > Bacillota > Bacilli > Bacillales_A > Planococcaceae > Sporosarcina. Next base: position 4,038,353 of record NZ_JBBOWX010000001.1, on the reverse strand, counting down.
GGCGATTAAGATCGAGTTGACCATTTTATCTTTGGCAGATCCAGGGTGAACACTGACGCCGTGGAAGGTTACTTTCGCACCCGCTGCATTGAAGCTCTCATACTGCAATTCACCAAGTGGGCCGCCGTCCATTGTATAGGCATATTTTGCCCCAAACTTTTCGACGTCAAATTTATGGGGTCCTCGTCCGATTTCCTCGTCTGGTGTGAAGGCAATACGTAGTTTGCCATGCTTAATGTCTGGATTGGCAATTAAATACTCCATTGCTGTTACGATTTCAGCAATCCCGGCTTTATTGTCAGCACCGAGAAGTGTTGTACCATCTGTCGTAATGAGTGTATGGCCTACATAGTTTTTCAATTCTGGGAAGTCGTTTATGGTCATAATTGTATTACTATTTAGTTGCACATCTTGGCCATTGTAATTGTCGATGCGCTGTGGCTTAACGTTTTTTCCTGTATAATCAGTCGCCGTATCGACATGTGCTAGAAATCCGATGACAGGAATGTCACGATCTGTATTGGCAGGAAGCGTCGCAAATAAATAGCCATTATCATCTAGCGTGATGTCTTCCAATCCAATAGTAGTGAGCTCTTTTTGCAATTCATGGAGTAAGTCCCATTGACCGGGTGTTGAAGGGGTTGACGAACTATTAGCATCTGATTGCGTGTCGATTTTTGCATAGCGTACAAGACGCTCGATTAATATCTCTTTCATTTTTTGAAATTCCTCCTGTAGTAAAAATCTGATACACCTATCTTATCAGATTGTTCCGGTTTACGGAATACTTTACGACCCGACTACCGATGCTCGTTGCGATGAAAGCTTGCGCGGCATAATAGGATACCATGACGAGGGCATCACGGTACGGAATCGTGTAAACAAATCGGTCAATTGCGAGAACGGAATCTGAGAAAATGAAGAGCAGTGCGCCGGTAATGGCTAGTGGCATACGTGTACGAATCGCCATCCAGCCCATTGTTGTAATGACGCAAATATAGGCAATAATGGCAATGCCAAGCACATTTTGCCCAGTTGTGAATTGTGATCCGGCCAGCCAAATAGCCATACCTACCCCGTAAAGAATAAGTAGAATGGCGGCCCAAATGGGCATAGGTTTCCGAGCCATATGACGAAATGCAACAATGTAAAAAATATGTGCGATGAAAAACGTAATGAGTCCAATCATGAACCAATAGAGGACGCCATCTGCAATCATAGAGACAAAAAGCCCCATTATAACAATCCGTTTATATGTACGTGAAAATAGCGTTCTTGTTGTCAATGCAAACAGAATGATAAGCGCCATCGGAATTAGTTTCATAAAAATCTTGAAGCCGACTGGGTCTGATGGGATGAAGAAGATATAGATAGTCCCCATAATCGTAATAGCGGCAAGTAGCAGTTTTTGAAACATTCGTGCAACCCCTTTCCCTATATCCATTCGAGAAATAGAGACGGAAATCCTTCTTTGATTATCCAGATTGGGATAAAACGGTTTGTAATCATTTCATATTCATATAATAAAATAGGCCAAAATGCTAAGGCAAATCGAACTGATTAGCATCGCAACTAAAGGCTTTAACGCTTTTGTGCGAAGATCATGTAGGCTAACATTCAGACCAAGGCCAACCATGGCAGCAGTCAAACACCATGTTGTAATCGTGGAAATACCCAATAAAAACTCTTCTGAAACCGGAATAGATTGTCCAAGGACATAGCTTCCGATAAGACTCATCAGTACGAAACCGATTAAGAACCATGGAAACTCAATTTTACTTTCTGTAGTATCATTACTATGACTTTTTCGTTTCATCCAGGACATGAAAATAAAACATAAAGGAACGAGAAGGAATACACGACCAAGTTTTGCAAGTAGGCCGATGGCGAGTGCATCCTCCCCAGCAGGCTCGGCTGCTAAGGCGACATGGGCAATTTCGTGCAAGCTTATGCCGGCCCATATACCATAATCGACGTCAGTTAATGGTAAAATGGGACGCAAAAGGGTGTAGCCGATTGCGAATATTGTACCGACCAATGCAATGATGCCGACTCCGATGGCGGTATCCTCGTCTTTCGATTTGACGATGGGAGCAATGGCTGCAATCGCGGCCGCTCCACAAATACCAGTACCAACGGCTAGTAGTAATGAGATATTTTGATCTGCCTTTAACAATTTGGCTAGCCAAATTGTTAAAAGAATTGCAAACAGGATGACACCAGCGTCACGAATGAGCAGTCCTATTCCATCGTGTAAAACCGTATCAATATTTAATTTTAAACCATATAAAATAATAGCAAAGCGTAGCAAATGTTTAGATGAAAAAGTGATTCCTGGGCGTATTATCTCAGGATAGCCTAAAAATTGCCGATAGACTACTGCCATTAAAATGGCGCAGGCCAGCTGACCGATATGATCAAATCCAGGTATTTTTACTAACAAATAACCAAGTAATGCGATAAAAAAAGTGAACGCAATTCCACCAATCCAGGCAAATGAGAAAGGTAGATCTGGCCAGTTTGTTGGTTTCACTGTTTCCATAGATGTCGTAGCATCCGTTGGGGCAATCGATTCATTTGGTTCAGTTGTCTTATGTGCTTTACTATTTTCTGACTTCATGTCCAACGCCTCCAAAATGTATTATACTTTTAACATATTCCTTGTTGGGCGATAAGTAAAATAACTATATATAATACTTATAATAAGTATTAACTTATAGAATGGAGGTGTGGTTTTATGGATCAACATTTACATGTATTTGTCACGGTTGTGGAAAAAGGGAGTTTTTCACGTGCAGCAGAGGAGTTACACATGACGCAGCCAGCGGTGAGTCAGTACATAAAATTATTAGAGCAAACATACGGGGAAACACTTCTTGAACGAAGTACCAAATTTGTGCGCTTGAATAAAGCGGGAGAGATTGTTTATTATCATGCGAAAGAAATAGTAGGACTTTATACAAAAATGCAAAGTTTAATGGATGACCTGTCCAATCGGGCAAGTGGGCCGCTATCGATAGGGGCAAGCTATACGTTTGGGGAATATGTTCTGCCTCACTTTATAGCTAAATTACTTGAAGAGTTTCCGCTTATAAAACCTCGTATTGTCATTGGCAATACGAAGGAAATTGCAAAATTAGTTGTTGGGCATCAGTTGGATGTCGGCATTATCGAGGGAGATTTCAAAAATACACATCTTTCTATCGATGCATTTGCGGAGGATACGATGTTTATCGTAGCCCCATACCATCACCGTTTGGCAAGACAGGACCATGAGGTGGAAGTGTCCGATCTTGAAAAAGAAACGTGGATTGTTCGTGAGTTGGGATCTGGAACAAGAGAAGCCACGGAAAGAATCTTTCGCTCGTTAAACATTGATCCCCAAAATGTAATGGAATTTGGCAGCACCCAACTGATAAAAGAATCGGTAGAGTCAGGCCTTGGTATTACATTTTTGTCCGATTTGGCTGTCCGTCAAGAAATTTCAAGAGGCTTATTGAAAATTGTACCAGTAAAAGATACGCCGTATAAACGAAAGTTCTCAATTATTTTAAGGACTTCATTTAAAACAAAAGCATTAAAGGTGTTCATTGACCTATTGAAAGAACACGATACGTCGTTAACGACGGTAATGAAAAGAAAGGAAAGCTAGGATTTTCACTTTAAGTTGAGTGAATAGAACATTATAGGCTCTAATTCCCCATTAATTTATCCAAAGTCTAAATAAGTTGCAGGGAGGGCACTAATTTATAGTAAGAACGGTATAGAAAAAAGGCATCCCACTTTTTTAGCGGATGCCTTTTCATGTATTGATTAAACGATAGAATAGTTTTTATGTGCAACAACAGTAAGATTGGACGCGGCACCAATGAGCTCAGCATCCTTCGAAGAAATCTCAACAATCACAGAGTTCTCGAGAATTTTGAAAATAGTACCATTTACTTCATGGTCATTACGGACAAACGAAATCTTTTCATCGATTTTGCGCGCTGCGACAAAATCCGATACATCTTTTTCCTTACGTGGAAAAGCCATTCGAATTCCCCCTAGTGTTTATTTTCATCTTTGCCCTTTATCAATTACGCCTTCGCGTAATTGCGTCCGAATTTTGAATCGAGTAAGCTCGATTAATTCCTTTCAAAATCCATGACATCCGCCGGAGGCATTATCTGGAATCAGATAAAGTAAAAAATGCTTAGGCCAAATCCTAAGCGGGGCATACAAGATGAAACACAACTCAACGAAAATGATAGATCTCAAGTTGTCTACTAACCTAGTGTACCATATTTTGACGAAATTTGCAGGAACGCCGATTCGAATGGACTTTCTTGTAGCTTAGGAAATTATAAAATTCTCATACTGTGGATAAGTCGGAATAGGGTGATTTCTCGTCTAGGCTCCAGCGCCTAGCCCCTCGAGTCGCTTCGGTCTTGCTAGTTAAGGCAAAGGGCGCCTTTACTTTCAAGCCCTCCAGCAGGGAAGGATTGAAGTTCATCCTTCCTACTTGTCGGGGCTGAACAGGCGCTTGCGCTTTTGTTCTTGTCTAGGAAATTATAAAGTTCTCGACTTGTGGATAACTGTTCGATAAACTGTTCGTATAACGATAGGAGGATGGAATATGGGCCGAGATAATGAAGGAGTCATCAAGAAAATATTGAAAGATCATTTCGTGGGATTTTGGTATTTACACGAGCACTTATTTCCGGAATCTTATCGAGAGGATATCAAGGAAACAGTTCTAAAAACAATCAAATGCGGGTCTTCTGATTTGGGGTATGCTAAATATGAATGTTTAGGATGCGAAGGGAACCCAAGGCCTGTATTCGTTTGTTTCACATGTAAAAGTCGTTTTTGTAATAAGTGCGGGAAAAAATATACGGATGATTGGTCCGATAAACAGCAGGAACTGATATTGAATGTTCCACATCGTCATATGGTTTTTACAGTTCCACAGGAACTTAGAAACATCTTTTTTCAAGATCGTAAAAGTTGAATGAACTGAGTCAACAGGTAGCTCAGGTTTTTCAATTTTATTACCAACGGAAAAGTAAGAAGCGTCAGTTACAAACAGGTATTATTACGGTAATCCATACCTTTGGTAGGGATTTGAAATTCAATCCTCATATACATGCTTTAGTGACAGAAGGTGCAATTGATAATCGGAACGAATGGAGTCCAAGCGAATATATTCCGTATGAATACTTGAGGAAATCTTGGCAGAAAGTACTTCTTGATTTGGTGAAAAAGTGGTTTTCTGATGATCAAAGAGCACAGGATTTAGTAAATGACTTGTACAGTCGTTATCCGAAGGGCTTTTATGTAAATGCGGAAAAGAAAATGCAAAATGCAAAAGGAGCTGCCAAATACATCGGTAGATACTTGGCTAGACCTGCAATTGCTGAATATCGCATAGAAGAATATGACGGTAAGATGGTCACGTATTGGTATGAGGATCACAAAACAGGAAAAAGAGTAGATGTGAAACAGTCTGCGTATAGATTTCTATATAATATTTTACAGCACATCCCACCCAAACACTTTAGAATGGTGGGTCGTTTTGGGTTGTATAGCAGAACGAAACATAAAAAGGCAAAACAAGTTTTGACCCTTTATGCGTTCATGCGCACAAGACAATTATCATTACTGTTGGAGAGGAAACAAAAAAGAAAACGTATCGACAGCGTATGATTGAGGCCTTTAATCGTGATCCTTTCCTGTGCCCACATTGCCATCGTGAGATGGATTTAGTGGAAATCTGGCATGCTGACTATGGATTTTTGTATCATTACATGGAGGGGATGGAGATTATCAAAATACGAGGAGAATCAGCAAATGACAGGAAACAAAGAACGGGATGAATTGAGCAAAGAATTTCTACAATCATTACAGGAAGATGATCCATTTGGTTTAAACGAAGAAATGGAGACAGTATTATTTGAGTGTGTGGATTGTCGTGAAGAAGACGATGTTCCTGATTTTGTTGTACAAGATTTTCAAGTGGAATTAAAGAAGGACGAAGAAGTTGAGATGGAATGTCCTTTTTGTGGTGGAACCATGCGGAGGGCGAAGAAAAGTCCCAAGTGAATTGTTTACACTTGGGACGTGGACAGAGGCGCTTTAGCGCTTTTGTTCTACTAGAAATGAAAGCGTAGGTCTTGATATTATTTCTTTTTTAAAACTGCTAAGACACGCTTCTCACTGCCTTCTTTTATTCTCTGGAAATTTTCAACATGCTTCCATACGGCTAGCACGAACAATATAATTGCAATTACAATTGGCCAGTAGCCTTCTGTCCATAGAGCGAGCGCGATGAGTGTCACATATAACATCAATACACCAAACACCAGAAAATCTGTCACAAGCGCAACGACAACTAACAATGCAAATCCAATGAGACCGAAGCGCCAATCGAGTGCAAGTAGCACACCGATAACCGTCGCAGTTCCCTTGCCGCCATTGAACTGCATGTAAAACGGGAAGTTATGTCCGAGGACGGTTGCAGCGCTTGCCGAGAATAGTAGTAGTGAGACATCATCCGCCGGCAATCCTGCATTTACTGAAAAAAGTGTACAAGCAGTACAGCCAGTGCACCTTTTCCAATATCAATCGCCGCAACAAGTGCGCCAAACTTTTTCCCTAAGACAATTGTAGCATTCGAAGCACCGGCATTTTTAACCCCAGTTTCTTTTAAATTAACCCCTGAAATCTTCTGCGCTATAACCGAACCATGTAAGCATCCGATGGCATACCCCGAAAGGAGCACGCCTATAACCCACAACCACATACTAATTCCCCCAAAATAGTGATTCATCTAGTATAACATCATAGAGTAAATCTAGAATTCTGAAAAAACTTTCAATAAACACTTGACATTGTATTAAGAATTCACCTATACTACTTCTCAAGATGGAAAACTAAATCAATCAAACTCTTATCAAGAGCGGCGGAGGGACTAGGCCCTGCGATGCCCGGCAACCGGCAAGTGATTAACTTGCACAGGTGCTACTTCCTACAGATTCGTGTAAACGGTCTGAAAGATAAGAGGAGGAATAAGCGAAAGCGTAACCCTCTTCTTAGCGTTAAGCGAAGGGGGTTATTTTTTATTCCTAATGTATCCCCGACGCCTCCGCGCATATCCAAAAATATCCATCTAGAAAACTACTGGAGGTAATGACAATGACAAAACTTCAACCCGAAACACTTCTTCTACACGGTGGCCAAGAGCCGGATCCAGTAACAGGATCACGTGCGGTGCCGATTCACAGAACAACCTCTTTCGTATTTCGTGACACGGAGCATGCACAAAATTTATTTGCTTTGAAAGAGTCAGGCAATATTTATACACGAATTATGAATCCCACGGTCGATGTATTTGAAAAGCGTGTAGCTTTACTAGAAGGTGGAACGGCGGCAGTTGCATTATCTTCAGGAATGGCGGCTATTGCATTTTCGATTTTAAATATCGCAGGTGCTGGGGATGAAATCGTAGCTGCAAGTAATTTGTATGGTGGTACTTACAATTTATTCGCGGTATCGCTACCACGCTATGGTATCAATGTGAAATTTGTGGATGCGACGGACCCTGAAAACTTCCGTGCAGCCATTACAGATAAAACAAAAGCGATTTTCGCTGAAACAATTGGTAACCCAAGCCTTCATGTGCTCGATATTGAAGCAGTGGCAAACATCGCGCACGACAATGGGCTTCCACTCCTTATCGATAATACATTCCCATCGCCGTACGGTTCGAACCCTATTGAATTTGGCGCGGACGTTGTCATTCACTCCGCAACAAAATGGATTGGCGGACATGGGACGTCCATCGGTGGTGTTGCTGTCGATGCTGGTAAATTCGACTGGACACAAGGAAGATTTCCTGGTTTCACTGAGCCAGATGAAACGTATCATGGAATTCGGTATGGTATTGATGCGGCAGGTGCAGCATTTGCAACGAAACTACGTGTTCAAGCACTACGTGACTTTGGTCCATGCTTGAGTCCTGACAATGCATTCGCTTTCCTACAAGGACTTGAAACATTACATTTACGTGTGGAAAAACATAATGCCAATGCGCTTAAAGTGGCAGATTACTTGAAGCAACATCCGTCAGTGGAGTGGGTAACGTACACGGGTCAGGAAGACCATCCATCAGCTGATAATGCGAAAAAATATTTGAAAAACGGATTTGGGTCGATTATCGTCTTCGGTATTAAAGGTGGACGCGAAGCGGGTCGTAATTTGATAGATAATGTTAACATTTGGTCGCATGTTGCCAACGTTGGGGATGCAAAGTCACTTATTATTCACCCAGCTTCAACAACGCATCAGCAGTTATCGGCAGAAGGACTTGAAAAAGCGGGCGTCAAAGAAGAATTGATTCGCCTATCAGTTGGACTGGAAGCGGTAGAAGATATTATCGCGGACCTTGCACAGGCTATTGATAAGGCTGTTCCAGTTAAAGCATAAAAGATATTCGATAAAAAAGAGGGAGCGTGACGAGCATGGGGACAGGAATTGTGAACATTGGGAGCTTACGATTGGAGTCTGGCATTATGTTGGAGAATGTCCAGCTAGCCTATGAAAGAATAGGCAGACCAGAGGCACAAACTGTCCTTGTTTGCCACGCATTAACAGGGAGTCACGAAACCGTTGGGACAGATAAAAATCCGGGCTGGTGGAGTGGTCTTGTAGGCCGAGGGAAAAGTATCGATACGAATCAATTCACGGTCATCTCTTTCAATGTTTTAGGGGGATGTGATGGATCGACGGGTCCGTTATCTATTAATCCATCTACGGGTGAGCCTTATGACGATTCATTTCCAGAAATAACAATTCGTGATATGGTGCATGCGGAGCGTAAAGCGTTAACAGCGTTAGGTATTGATCGACTGCGTGTAGTGATCGGTGCTTCGCTCGGAGGCATGCGGGTACTGGAATGGGGTATCCTCTATGCTGAGGATATGGATGTACTCGTACCGATCGCAGTTACGCCGACATTGAGTGCATATGGGGTTGGTTTGCATGCAATCGGCAATGATGCTGGCTTTAGCAACGATACGTATACAGGACCTATAGTAGTCAAACACTTTGATCCGAATAGTTATTACACACTACTCGGAGCTATGAATACCCATGATATCGGTCGTGGACGGGGAGGCATTGAAAGAGCCTCTCGTCAACTATCAGCAAAAGTGGTGACACTCGCATTTACGCATGATCTGATTTATCCGTCGGAAGAGATTCAGGCGTTTGCACATCTTGTTGAGAATGCAAGCTATATTCTTATTAATACAGAATATGGGCACAATGGATTTTTAACGGAATTCGACAAATGGGGACTTATTATTAAGCAATTCATGGAGGTGGCGGTATGCCGTCAATCAAAGTCGCTATACTCGGTTTCGGCACAGTAGGCGAAGGGATTTTCAGGATTCTGAATGAACGAAAAGATGATATTAAGCAAGAAACAGGTCATACAATTGATATCGTATCGATTCTTGTGCGTGATACGGCAAAAGAGTACCTAGCGACACCAGGAACAAAAATCACAAATGACATCCAAGAAATTTTGTCGAATCCAGATATCGACGTCATTTTTGAAGCCATTGTCGGAGAAGAACCAGCTTATAGCTATCTACGAGAAGCAATTGAAAAAGGGTGTCATGTCATCACGGCGAATAAAACGATGTTTGCCAAACATGGACCAGCATTAGTAAAGCATGCGGAAGCCCATGGTGTTCAAGCGCGCTATGAAGCGACGACAGCGGGTGGAGTACCAATTATCCGGACGATTACGGGCTTGTTGCCGGCAGATCGTGTGCGACGTATTCGAGGAATTTTGAATGGTACATCGAATTTTATCCTGACGAAAATGCGGGAGGAGGAAATTCCATTTAAAGCCGCATTGCATGAAGCGCAACAATTAGGCTACGCAGAAGCAGATCCGTCAGATGATGTAAGTGGAATGGATGCATTCCGAAAACTAATGATTTTAAGTGCATTAGCATTTGGACGTCAACCAGATTGGCAAGACGTTCCGATTGTTGGTATTGATGGGGTAACGATTGAGGGTGTGCAGGATGCATCGAAGGGGAGATTACATTATCGTCATGTTGCTGATATTTCGGTGGATGAAGACGGAGTGTTGCGTGGTAGCGTAGGCCCTGTACTCATTGGTGCTGACCATCCACTATATGGTGTTGATGGCGTGGACAATGCCGTTATTGTAGACACAGATCACCTTGGCTCATTGACACTCATCGGTCCTGGTGCTGGTATGTATCCAACGGGCAGTGCTATGGTTGGTGACTTTTTGCAGATTATTGGCAAGCGTGAATCGATCGTTGTGACAGGTTGAGCGAAGGATACCTTATTTTAGTCAATGAGGTATCTTTTTTTGTGGTAGTAAAGTCATGATTCGCCAATAATTTGGTGTTGAGCGCTAATAAGTTGCCCACTAATGTCAATAAACCATGGATGAGCGCCAATATACTTATGAACAACCGCCAATATCAAGAAAAGGCTCCTTCATTTTATTCAATGAATGAGCCTTTTCTTATGTTATTTTTTTGATTTTATTAACTTCAATTCTGCCTTTAACGCCTTGAGCAATGACGCAATCATCAACAGCATGACAAACGAAAACGGCAGTGCTGCAATGATAATGGTGTTTTGTAAGGCTGTCAGTCCATTGACGGACAACAGAATGAAGGCGATTGTCGATTGGATGGTGCCCCAAGTAAGTTTGACGTTATTTGGCGGCGTCAACGAACCGTTTGTCGACTGCATGCCGAGAACGAATGTCGCGGAATCGGCTGATGTGATGAAGAACGAAGCGATTAAGAAAATCGCTAAAACTGATATGAAGAGCGACATCGGCATCACATTGAACATTTCGAAAATCGTCAACTCTGTCGAAGGAATTGTTAAATCGACGAGTCCTTTTTTCTGAATATCGATTGCGGTTGTACCAAATGCCGAAAACCAGAACGTCCCGAGTAATGTAGGTGCAACAAGTACGCCAACCATGAACTCTCGAATGGTACGTCCTTTTGAAATACGGGCGATAAACATACTGACGAAAGGTGCCCATGAAATCCACCATGCCCAATAGAAAATTGTCCAACTATCGAGCCATTGCCGATTATCTGGATTCAATGGTGCTGTCCCAAAACTCATCGGAATTAGGTTGGCGATATAGCCACCAAGTGAGTCAGTGAACATATTGAAAATGAGTAATGTAGGCCCCAAAATGATAATCAGCCCAAGTAGAATAAAGGCCAGTATTAAGTTCGCGTTTGACAAGTACTTGATACCTTTACTCAGGCCAGACCACGCAGACGCAACGAATAAAACCGTCACAACTGCAATGATAACGAACTGCGATTTAATGCCAATCGTCACGTCAAATAAATAGTGAAGGCCTGCATTAATTTGAACAGCACCGAAGCCGAGAGTCGTGGCGACTCCAAACGATGTCGCGAAAACGGCAAGTACATCGATGAAAATGCCCCAAGGACCTTCCATCTTTTTACCGAATATCGGCTTCAATGTTGCTGAAATTAATCCCGGTTCTCCTTTACGGAACTGGAAGAAGGCGAGTGATAAGGCAATAACTCCATACATAGCCCATACATGGAATCCCCAGTGGAAGAAAGACTGGCGCAAAGCTTCTTTGAAAGCGGCATCCGTATTAGGATCTTCCGTCGCTGGACTGATAGCAAAATGTGATAATGGTTCAGCGGCACTGTAAAAGACAACCCCGATTCCCATTCCGGCTGAAAATAGCATGGCAATCCATGTAACGGTTGAAAATTGTGGTCGATCGGTATCCTTGCCAAGTCGAATATTGCCATATGGACTAAAGACAAAGTAGACGCTAAGTATAGCCATGAATGACATGAGTAACATATAGTACCAACCAAAACGTGATGCAACGAAGTTTTTGGCGTGTTCTGTGATAGCTCCGAAGCTTTCAGGTGATAATGCGCCATAGATGACAACGGCGATAATCAACCCGATTGCGATAAAAAAGACATTTGAAATTTTCTTCATATTTCCCCCTTAAATTGCTCATCATTTAGAAACAATTTTCAACTATACTAGTAAAGTGACATGAAAGCAACCATTTGGTAAAAATAGATTGCTCTTAAAAACGTTAAATTATACTGATATAAGTAGAAAGTCGGCTAAAGATATTTGTATCTTTAGCCGGCTTGTCAGTCTTCATCTTTGATATCGCGATCGGGCGGAAGTGGTTCGTTGCGCCAGTCATCAATTTGTTGTTTTAAAGCTTCGAGCTGCTCGAAATAGAGAGTGAATTGTGCTTTATTAATGAGAAATTGTTCGCCATCGTGGACGGAGCGAATACGCCCTTCCAATACATACTTTTGGACTTGTCCAATAGGCATCCCTAAGTGTTCAGCCGCTTCTTCGATTGTGATGTACATAAAATCCTCCTTAAAAAATCCCCTCTACTTCAAGTGTGAACAGTGAAATAGAGGGGATTCATATTAGATGAGTTTTTCAAAGTTAAGTCGTTTATTCAACGCAAGCATAATCGGAATTCCGACTGCCATAACGACAAATTCCCCTGCTGCAACGGTTAACCATGTGAGTAGAAATGGTAATTCTAGGGCAAGATTTAATTCTAATGCGATGATACACATTAAAAATGTGAACACGACTGTATTGAATAACATCCGTTTTAAAATTCCGCTAATAAATTTTGCAGAGAAAATCGTAATCGACAGTGCGATGAGCGATTGAGCTACTCCGAAAACCAAGTCGTATAATCCGAGTGGTGAAAATAAATTTGCTACAAAAACACCTAGTACAATAGCGAATATGAATTTCTTATTAAAAACAACGAGATGGTTGAACATCTCTGAAATACGGAATTGCACATTTGTGAATCCGAATGGTGCCACTAGTAAAGTGACAGCAACATACAAAGCAGCGATAATCCCGCTTGTTGCCAACGTTTTAACTTTCATTATTTACTTCCTCCTAGTTTTTTTACGTGGGATGGTTGATGAACCACGTGGCGAAAAGCCTGCACAACAGTTTATCATAGTCTATTTGCTTTGTATATGCATGGAGGAATGAAAGAAAATTTATATATCTAAGCTGTTCTATAGATTGTATCTAACTTACCTTTTTACAAGGTTTGTTCGTTGTTCTGACCAGTCCCGAATTGCGATAATAACATCCTTTAAGGCCATGCCACTTTGTGTTAGTTCATATTCAACTTTCTTAGCGGAGGAGTCAAGATGTTTTTTGGTAACAAGGCCTTCTTTAACTAATTCATTCAGTCGTTCAGTCAATAGTCTATCTGAAATCCCTGGAATACTCTCGCCGATTTCATAAAATCGTTTTGGTCCCGACATCAATGTATAAATAATGATCCCTGTCCATCTTTTGCCGATAAATTCAATCGTATCATGGAAATTGCTACAGATATGTGGTGTTGTACAGTTATAGGGTTGATCCACTTGTCAAACCTCCATTCTATTTCCTCTTGCATTCATCTTATCATGAATCATTAGTGTTGACAGCTATAACTTACTAATGGTAAGTTATAGCTGTAGACTTACTATTAGTAAGTTATTGAGTAGGAGGAACTAATATGACGACAACAGTGGATTCAAGTTTATATAGTGTTATGAAGGCAAGAAAATCGGTGAGGGTATTCGATCCGAATACTACGATCCCAAAAGAGGAAATCACAGAAATGTTAGAGCTTGCGACAATCGCTCCATCATCAAGTAACCTCCAATCTTGGCGTTTTTTAGTGATTCAAGATACAGAAGTAAAGAAGGAGCTGAAAACAATCGCTAACAATCAAGTCCAAGCGGAAGAAGCATCTGCTGTGATTGCGATTTTGGGAGATGTCGATGCTTATAAGAAAGTGGAACAAATCTATACACAAAACGTTGCAGAAGGACATATGGATGAGTCGATTAAAGATCGTACTGTCGCGAGTACATATGCAGTCTATCCAAATGCTCCAGTAGAAGCAAGAATGAATATAGCTTCTTTCGATGCGGGACTTGTTTCTATGCAATTAATGTTGGTTGCGAAAGAAAAAGGTTATGATACTGTAACGATGGGCGGTTTCGATAAGGTGAAATTCGCTGAGAGATTCGACCTTCCAGAGAATGTATTCCCGATTGTGCTAATCGCATTAGGGAAAGCCGCAGCTCCCGCATATGGCTCTTCTCGCTTACCGTTAAATGAGATCGCAGATTTTATCTAAGAAAATAGGGAAAATTCTTGCCCGAGATGCTAACTGCATTTCGGGCTTTTATGTAGCTATTGATATAAATAATTTATGCAAATCTATTACGTGCCCCTCGCTTCATTGCCACCATGTCCATTTAGTCAATGTATATGGTATCTTCTATATAAAGAAAAGGGGGATTTCTGTGTCACAACGTATTTCATATTTACTTGTCCTGTTTGGGGCAATTTTTTGGGGGACAACAGGTACTGCGCAGACGTTCATGCCACAAACGATTCACCCGTTGGCGGTGGGGGCGTCAAGACTTGCAGTGGGCGGATTTTCATTACTCATCATTTTACTTGTCCTGCGTAAAATCAATTTCCGAAATTGGCCGTGGAAATCTACATTATATGCTGCTATTTCGATGGCAGTTTTCCAGTACTTATTCTTTTCATCGGTTAGATTAACCGGCGTGGCAATTGGAACAGTTGTCACCATCGGGAGTGCGCCTGTGTTTTCGGGCATTATTGAATGGTTATTAGTAAAACGTCGTCCAACACGAGTGTGGATGATAGCAACAGCACTTGCCATTATCGGCTGTGCACTGCTCTTTCTAAATAAAGAGGGCATCGTCGTCAATCCAATTGGTATCGCTATGTCATTGGGAGCAGGATTGTTGTTTGCATTTTATACTCTTGTCAATAAAGAGGTACTTGCTAAGGTAGATACAGTACCCGCTGTTGCGGTAATCTTTTCGGTGAGTGCAATGATGCTGCTACCATTTTTGTTTTTATTCGAAACAGAAGGTTTGCTGACAGGTCGTGGGATTTCGGTCGTGTTATATCTGGGGATTGCGACGACGAGTGTTGCGTATATTTTATTCTCCGTAGGGTTGAAAAGAATTCCGTCGTCATCAGCGGTCACACTGTCACTTGCTGAGCCGCTTACTGCTGCCGTTTTAAGCGTGCTTGTAGTGGGGGAGCAGTTGAATATGACGTCTTGGATGGGTGTTGCGCTGCTGCTTGGTGGAATACTTGTTTTAACATTGGGCGGGAGAAAGAAAAACAGGCAGGGAGCATAATTAGCTTCCTGTCTGTTTTGACGTTCAAATTAAATAGTCATGAGCATGAGTTATTCGAGTCGGTTCCTCACGCCGAATAGCTCCTAGCAGCATAAGAAAACCAATATCGATAATAAAGGCGCCGATGGCAAGGGCGACGACAAAAGTAGCCCAAGGATATTCGGGCATGTTCATAGAGAAAGACATGAGTAAAAGTGATGCTAGATGGATAACGATATAAAACGTATAGACATTTTTCGTTCGCTGTATGAGTCTTTGATTACCATAATCCGCGACAATACTTTTTAGAACATCAAATAAAAAATAAGCAACAATTAATTTGAGGAAAAATAGCGCTGTCGAATAGATTTCCCACATGCCGAGATACGGTGCTGATAGATCAATGAAAACAGCTGGAATCGTAATGACTACACCAATCATCGCTACAATTCTTGCTTTTTTAGCCTGTGGATATTGCTTGAGCAGGAGCAAACAACCTGCTGAAATGAATAGATAGCCGAGAGGATCCGCGAGCCAATCAATGCCAATTTGAATGCGGAAAAAGATGAAAAGATATCCCCAGAATAGATATCGCAATGCTTTATTCATCAGTATCCCCCCTTGTTTTCGCCTCAATAAGTTCAGCTACATCCTGTTTTTCTAAATAAGGCTGTGTGATGATGCCAGACGTTGTAGTGAAGTCTGTTCCTGATTCGGTTGTGCCAGAGATATAGATAGTTACATTCAAAACTTTTGTTGACGTTGTAGGGAGCTTACTGTGAATACTAATCCTATCATTTTCTTTTAAATGGAAAGGAAATATAACATTTTCCAAGTCGGTCCCAGGTAAGTCGTTCCACTCGCTATCCATCAAATCAGAAAATGCTGCTTCCGTTGCTTTTGATTTCAATTGACCTTTCAATGTATGCAGCTTAATGGAGAGGTCGTCCTGTAAGTCATCTTGGAATGAGTATTCAACCGCTTCGATTGTCAATGGTTCAAGCGTGCGATAGTAGTTTTGTCCGGTGTTATCGCTACTACTTCCACTACTTGTGTGTTCAAGGGGTCTTGTATCTATAGTCGATGGGTGAGTCATGATGCGTCCGATAGGAGCGGTGACGACTCTACCGTCTGAAAACACGACATCCATTTCTGTAAATGAATCCTCCAATCGATCTCCATAAGGATTATAAAATTCTACGTTGACACTTCGTAACACATAATGATTGAACGTCTGACGATTATCAATTCGATCAACCCCATTCCAACCATAAGACTGTTCTGTTGGATAGGCTCTACTATCGCCAGCATTCATAGAAACGATAGAGGATGTATCATTTTTGTTCGTTAAATAGTAAAACGTCATATAGTAATGATCTTGATAGACCATATCTATATAGTGATCTAAGAAGATGGGTTCATCGAGCTGTTTTGAGTAAGCGTACATAGAATTCACAACCCAACTGACGCCAATCAAACCGAGCGCCACCCAGAAAAAACGTCCTTTCACAAGATATTCCTCCTTCCATTCTTTCAAGTATATCAAGTGGATAATAATTCCTCTACCTTGATTATTTGGATTGAAAATACCATCTTAAGAATTTCTTCATAATTCCAGTTGGTGAATGTTAAGATTTGGTCGTTACAATTGGTATCATAGAGTGACAAAAAGTGAGGTGCGGATGATGGCGAAGTTCAAAGTACTTGTGGCGGATGACGATCAGGATATCCGTGATGGGATTGAAATTTATTTGAAAAATGAAGGCTATGACGTACTAAAGGCCGCAGATGGACTAGAGGCTCTTGAATTATTAGAGGCGAATGAGGTCCATCTGCTCATTCTCGATATTATGATGCCGAATATGGACGGTATTACGGCGACATTCAAAATTCGGGAAGCGCGCAATATCCCGATTATTATGCTGAGCGCCAAGGCGGAGGATTCTGATAAGATTCACGGTTTGTCTGTCGGTGCGGATGATTATGTGACGAAGCCATTCCACCCGATGGAGTTAATGGCGCGAGTCAAATCGCAACTACGACGCTACGTTCAGTTAGGTACATATGATGGGCAGAAAATCGTTGAAATCGATGGACTCGTGTTGGATGAAGACGCGAAGGAAATTACCCTCGATGGTAATCCGGTAAAGCTGACACCGATTGAATTCAAAATTACAGAATTACTCATGAAAAATGTGGGACGCGTATTCTCCATTAATGAAATCTATGAGCGTGTTTGGAATGAGGAAGCATACAATGCGGAAAATATTGTCGCAGTCCATATTCGTAAAATTCGTGAGAAGATTGAAGCAGATCCAAAAAATCCAAGGTACGTAAAGGTGGTGTGGGGCATTGGCTACAAAATCGAAAAGTGATTACGCGTTTTTGGGGTCAATCGTTGCACTTATCATTGCGGCGCTTAGTATTGGCTATTGCTTTTCCCACATCATCGACTTGGTCGGGAATGGTGTAGAACGTTCGAGTCGAGCAGTCGCTTATCTCGCGCGGCTGATGAAGGGAAGTGTGTGATGGTGAGGAAGAATTACAGGTTGAAAATAATTATCTGGACTGCATTAGTTGCTGTATTTTTAATGGCATTATTATCATTTGTTGAAGAGAGCCCCCGATATATTGGGAAGGATTATGTTGAAGTAAACGATTTCAAATGGGAAATGTGGCGCTTTTACGAAAATATAGGGGCAGCCGTTTTAAATCCTCCTGATATAGAAGCTGAGAAAAAACGAATTACGGTGACGCGGTCTGAAATTGAAGAGCATCGTACGTATTACGGTACACTTTCCGAGCAGGTTGGCAATATTGAAGAGCAATATGTAGAACGAATTGCTGATGCGGAAGCTGGGAAGAGTGAGAAACTGAAAGCGAACTTAATAGCAGAACGTGATGCGAAAATCGAGGATATTCGAAAAAACTTTGAATCGGATGCACATGTCGAGGCAAAGGTCCGTGCGAGTAAAGAGAAACAGTTGGAGGAAGAGCTGCAGCAATATATTCAAAATGCTAGGGAAAGGCTTACTTTCCCTGTGAGTTATGAACTAACGGACATAGAAACAGGAGAAACGTTTACATCAGGAAATGTCGATGCAGCAGCCTACTATAAAAAGATTTTCAATGCGAAGGAAGGCTATTTACGGGCAGAGACAAATTGGGAAAGTAACTATAATATTGATTATTATCCGCCAGAGGATTATAGGAGTAGTACTTCAGTGTTTTTGGACAGAGTTGCGACTGAGGTGACTAGCTCAACTGGGGAAGTTATTGAAGCTGTCCCGGAGCATAATCAGCCGGAAACAGAGACTGACTTGGCTGTCTCTAAGCATAAGGAAAATACTGCTTCGAATTCTAATCAGCCACAAGCGGTGAAAAATTTTGAAGGAACAGTCGTCGTGCCAAAAGATGTATTAATGGAAAGTTCACTGGGGAATGATATCACCCGATATAACAAAGAAAAGCTGGCCCTTTATATTTTCTGGGGGCTAGGGATACTGTCCTTAATAGTCTTGTTGGCAGCTATACGTTTTAAAAAAGAATGGGTGACAATGAGCCGTTTTACAACGCGTTATGACCAGCTAAAGTTGGATTTAAAGGCTGCTTTATTAATTATTTCAGGTGGCATCGTTTTGATGTTTGTGTTCAGCCTGCCTTACCGATATATAAGGCTTGTTGTTCAGTATAATATCGAATATGGAGTCCTGTTAGTTGGTATGTTTAGCATATTCCTATGCTTTTTATGGGTAAGCGTATTTCAACTCGTTCTCCTGATTGAAACGGTGAAGATGGAAGGTAAGTTGGAACAGGAAATTAAGGACAGTTATAGTGCGAAGTTCGTACTAGCCATGCAAGGGATGTTTTTGAATCGCAAGATTGGTACGCAAATGTTCATCCTACTCATTGGCTTTTTCCTTGCAGGAATTGGGTTCGTCACTATATTTATCGATCCAATCTTTATTATTATGTATACAGTATGTGTTCTGTTCCTAGGCTTGCCGGTACTTTATATTTTTGTGAGAAGGGCAGCCTACTTGAATCATATTATGGCGGCGACAGAAGCAATGGCAGATGGCCGATTACACAAAGAAATTGAGATTGAGGGGAAATCCCCATTGGCGAAGCATGCGAAGAATTTGAATAATCTTCGTGAGGGTGTCCGTGATTCAATGAGTGAACAGGCGAAAAGTGAACGCTTGAAAACGGAATTGATCACCAATGTGAGTCATGATTTACGAACACCGTTGACGTCAATTATTACGTACACAGATTTATTGAAAAATGAAGATCTGACAGTAGAAGAACGTACAAAATATGTTGATGTGTTGGATAAAAAATCACAGCGTTTGAAGACGTTAATTGAGGATTTATTCGAAGTGTCGAAAATGGCGAGTGGCAATTTGGAGTTGCAAAGGCAGCGTGTGGATCTGGCACAATTATTGCAACAAGCTCTTGCGGAGCATGAAGAAGAAATTTCGAAAATTGGATTGGATTTCAGGGTGACTATGCCTGATTCGGAGCTTTTAGCGTATGTGGATGGTAAACGCTGGTGGCGTGTACTGGATAACTTAATTGTCAACGCCATTAAGTACACATTGCCAGGTACACGCGTCTACATTACGCTGCGAAAAGTGGAAGGTCGTGCGGAATTCGTTGTGAAAAATGTGACGAAGTATGAGCTTGGTGAAAATACCGATGAGTTATTTGAACGCTTCAAACGGGCGGATACATCGCGTCATACAGATGGCTCGGGGCTCGGCCTTGCTATCGCACAATCCATCGTCGATTTGCATAATGGGAATATGACAATCGAAGTGGATGGAGATTTGTTTAAAGTGACGGTCAGCGTGGTGGCTTGATAAAAGTGGTATACTTAGCCCAGAATTTTGATTGCTGGAGTCGTAACAATAAGCTATATACATTGTCCATTGATAAATGGCATTGTGTATAGCTTTGTTCTTGTCTAGGAAATTATAAAGTTCTCGACTTGTGGATAACTGTTCGATAAACTGTTCGTATAACGATAGGAGGATGGAATATGGGCCGAGATAATGAAGGAGTCATCAAGAAAATATTGAAAGATCATTTCGTGGGATTTTGGTATTTACACGAGCACTTATTTCCGGAATCTTATCGAGAGGATATCAAGGAAACAGTTCTAAAAACAATCAAATGCGGGTCTTCTGATTTGGGGTATGCTAAATATGAATGTTTAGGATGCGAAGGGAACCCAAGGCCTGTATTCGTTTGTTTCACATGTAAAAGTCGTTTTTGTAATAAGTGCGGGAAAAAATATACGGATGATTGGTCCGATAAACAGCAGGAACTGATATTGAATGTTCCACATCGTCATATGGTTTTTACAGTTCCACAGGAACTTAGAAACATCTTTTTTCAAGATCGTAAAAAGTTGAATGAACTGAGTCAACAGGTAGCTCAGGTTTTTCAATTTTATTACCAACGGAAAAGTAAGAAGCGTCAGTTACAAACAGGTATTATTACGGTAATCCATACCTTTGGTAGGGATTTGAAATTCAATCCTCATATACATGCTTTAGTGACAGAAGGTGCAATTGATAATCGGAACGAATGGAGTCCAAGCGAATATATTCCGTATGAATACTTGAGGAAATCTTGGCAGAAAGTACTTCTTGATTTGGTGAAAAAGTGGTTTTCTGATGATCAAAGAGCACAGGATTTAGTAAATGACTTGTACAGTCGTTATCCGAAGGGCTTTTATGTAAATGCGGAAAAGAAAATGCAAAATGCAAAAGGAGCTGCCAAATACATCGGTAGATACTTGGCTAGACCTGCAATTGCTGAATATCGCATAGAAGAATATGACGGTAAGATGGTCACGTATTGGTATGAGGATCACAAAACAGGAAAAAGAGTAGATGTGAAACAGTCTGCGTATAGATTTCTATATAATATTTTACAGCACATCCCACCCAAACACTTTAGAATGGTGGGTCGTTTTGGGTTGTATAGCAGAACGAAACATAAAAAGGCAAAACAAGTTTTGACCCTTTATGCGTTCATGCGCACAAGACAATTATCATTACTGTTGGAGAGGAAACAAAAAAAGAAAACGTATCGACAGCGTATGATTGAGGCCTTTAATCGTGATCCTTTCCTGTGCCCACATTGCCATCGTGAGATGGATTTAGTGGAAATCTGGCATGCTGACTATGGATTTTTGTATCATTACATGGAGGGGATGGAGATTATCAAAATACGAGGAGAATCAGCAAATGACAGGAAACAAAGAACGGGATGAATTGAGCAAAGAATTTCTACAATCATTACAGGAAGATGATCCATTTGGTTTAAACGAAGAAATGGAGACAGTATTATTTGAGTGTGTGGATTGTCGTGAAGAAGACGATGTTCCTGATTTTGTTGTACAAGATTTTCAAGTGGAATTAAAGAAGGACGAAGAAGTTGAGATGGAATGTCCTTTTTGTGGTGGAACCATGCGGAGGGCGAAGAAAAGTCCCAAGTGAATTGTTTACACTTGGGACGTGGACAGAGGCGCTTTAGCGCTTTTGTTCTTTTTAATCGTGAATTTTTAGCTCTGCTGACAGGAGTCCTTTGGTGAGAGTCATCTTATAACAATCTCTAAACAGTTCCTATGTGGAATATTTACTACTTGTATTGTTAATAAAGGTCGGTTACAATCGATACTGATAATCATTATCATTTGGTAGGTTGCTAGGAGAGAGGATTTTGAAATTCAACGGTATGAAATGGAGTGGAAAAGTTAAGACAACGCTATGGTTTATTGCTGCTATTGCAGGGTTTTTCTTCACGCTGTTTATGGCAATTTCTTACGGTGCCAAGGAGCTGACGCTCGGTACGGTCTGGTCAGCAGTATTCAATTATGATTCGACTTTAACCTACCATCAAATTGTATATGAACTAAGACTTCCTCGTGTGCTAGGAGCTGCTGTTACCGGGATGGCTTTTGCTGTGGCAGGTGCCATTTTGCAAGCTGTAACTCGCAACCCGCTTGCAGATAGCGGAATTCTTGGTGTGAATGCGGGCTCTGCATTTGTAGTTGTGCTTAGCTTTTCATTTTTGCCAGGATTGTCTTATTCGGGATTAATGGTGATGTCATTCATAGGAGCCGCACTGACCACTTTTTTTATAGTAATACTGGGGTCATCGACGCAAGGCGGCTTAACATCATTAAGGTTAACCATTGCAGGTGCTGTTGTGGCCGCCATTCTACACTCGCTAAGTACTGGAATTGCTATCTACTTTGATCTGAGCCAGGATTTGGCTTTTTGGTATGCTGGGGGTGTGGCAGGAGTGAATTGGGATCATCTAAAACTACTCACGCCAATTGTTTTAATAACGATTGGGTGGTCCATCACGATGGGGCGTTCGTTTACTTTTTTGTCCCTCGGTGATGAATCTGCTACTAGTCTAGGTATTCATGTCCAGCGGGTACGACTGCTCGGACTAACTGCGGCAGTAATTTTAGCTGGTTCATCGGTAGCGGTAGCGGGTTCTATTGGCTTTATTGGTCTTGTTGTTCCACATATCGCACGTCGGTTGGTAGGAGTGGGTTATCGGGTTGTGATTCCATTTTCAGCCCTTTTAGGAGCTATTTTGCTCATGTGGGCTGATTTTGCGTCGAGGATGGTCAATCCACCGAGAGAATTTGCTATAGGTGCGATGGTTGCTCTGGTTGGGGTGCCTTTCTTTCTTTACTTAGCTCGTAAGGAAAGGAGAGATCTATAGTATGGATCTATCGGTTAAAAAAAGAGCAAAAAGAGCGATGTATATTAGTATTATATTGCTACTTCTTGCGGCTGCTGTGATTGTCGTAAGCTTAAATACAGGGACGATTCGTTTATCGCCATTAACGGTGTGGCGAACTTTCTTCGGATATGGCACGGTGGAAGAGACTATGATTATGTTCGAGTACCGGTTGCCGCGCATTCTTGTAACGATGTTAGCGGGTGTTGGACTCGGAATCTCAGGTGCTGTTTTTCAAGCGGTATCTCGTAACTCTCTTGCGGATCCTGGAATCTTGGGAATTAATACGGGAGCGGGGTTTGGATTAATAATATTTGTTTCTTTTTTTCGTACGATGGAGGGACCTATTGCGTTATTAATACCCTTGTTTACCTTTATAGGTGGCGTTTTTACTGCTCTTATTATTTTCCTAGTTGCATACGATCGTCGCAGAGGAATCCTACCGATTCGATTGATATTGGTAGGGATTGCTGTAGCGGCAGGGGTTAGCGCACTTACGCTCTTATTGTCACTAAGATTGGATCAGGATACATACTCCTTCGCTGCACGCTGGTTAGCTGGAAGTGTATGGGGGAGAGATTGGATTCATGTTTGGGCACTATTTCCGTGGGTTGCTCTGCTAGTTCCCTTAGCCTATATTTATTCTAAAACATTGGACATATTCGCATTGGGTGATGAAACCGCGTTAAGTATTGGTAGTCATGTTACTAGGAACCGGATCATCATGCTTGCGTTGGCGGTTGCGTTGTCTTGTACCAGTGTGTCTATGGTTGGAGGGATTGGATTTATTGGCCTTGTGGCTCCTCACATTGCTAAACGTCTTGCGGGACCGGAGCATCGTTATCTCCTACCGGTAGCTGGATTAGTTGGTTTGGTCATTTTGGTAACTGCTGATACTGTAGGTCGTTCGATTTTTCAGCCAAATGCCATTCCAGCAGGTGTAGTTGTGGCAGCTATTGGCGGCCCTTATTTTCTCTATTTACTTTTCAAAACTAAAAATTAACCAAAATTTATTTTATGGGGGAACACAATCACAATGAAAAAAATCATGTTAACGATGGTATCACTTTTGCTACTTGTTGTACTGGCTGCTTGCGGACAGGCTAATGAACCGACAACTACTGCTTCATCGACTGCGAATAATGAAAATGAAGCAAAGGATAGCACTACTTCTACATCTGACATTTTGATTCATGATCCGAATGCTAAAATTGCTTCGATGTCGATTCATATTACGAATAATTTGCTAGCACTTGGAATTACTCCGGCAGGTTCTGTCGTAGGTGGCGATGTGAAGGATTTCTTGCCACATGTAGCAGATCAACTACAGGGGGTAGCTAAATTAGGTGTTGTTACTGATCCGGATATGGAGTCTTTACTTGCGCTTAAGCCAGATATCATTTATATCGATGAGGTTTATTCTGCAACGGACCTTGCCAAATTCGAAAAAATTGCACCTACCATTAGTATCGATCTAGATACGGGGACTTGGCGGGATCATTTGAAACGTATTGCAGAGCATGTCGGTCTTGAGAAGGACGCAGAGGTGTTTATCGAAGACTACGAAGCAAAAACGGAGCGGGTAAGCAGTTTGATACATAATGAACTGGGGGCAGACGCAAAAGTCATGGCTATTCGTATGACTGCCAAGGAATTACGTGTTATGGGTACTAGACGACCATTAGGACCTATCATGTTCGAGGATCTTAAGCTGAACATGGCCAATGGGGTAGAAAAGATCGCGGCAGATCAACCTTTTGAAGTGATATCGAAGGAAGTACTTCCCGATTTTGAAGCGGATGCAATCTTCGTTATTATTAGCAGAGGAAACGAAGCTATGAGTAATTTTGAGGAATTGGAGAAAAATCCAGTTTGGAAAAATTTAAAAGCAGTCAAAAATAATCAAGTATATATGGTAGATGGTCAAAAATGGCTTGATTATTCTTCTATTGGTCACAGTATGGCGCTTGACGATGCGGAGAAGCTTTTTACCAAATAGAATAGTCCTGTAAGAATGGTTTGAAAAATGGACGGTAATTTTTCAATAAGTAGGATGATTGAAGCTGTACGCAATGTCTTTGATAATAGGCATTGCGTACAGTTTTTCTTAAAAGATAAGAAGGTTTATCACTTTGTGCTGATGTCTAGAATTCGGGCCCCAGCCAGTCCAATCAATGCATTTATCCCCCAAGCGAGCAGAACACCGATATTTGCAAATATATGAATGGTCCATGAAGATAAAATAATTTGACCTCGCTCACTCCAAAGGAGATATTGATAAGTAGTAGTGCAAAGCTGAAAAATTGTTCAAAAATCACCCCTAAGTTTAGAATAGGATGGTATAGGATAAAAAATAATTTCAAGAGTTTTTGATAAACAGGTTTAAGTTTATTGATATAAAGGAATAGTGTAAGAGGGAAAATGACTTTACTTATCGAATAAGTAAAGTGAAGGAGGAGTGTATTATGACAAAATCAGATGGAAAGTATCCAAACAAGGAAGATTTTGAACCGAAAGTAGCTGGGGTAGGTAAGTCAGATGAGCTACCACTAGCAGATCCGTCCGATTCAAATGTAACCGAGGTATTCAGGAAAAATGCACAGAAGAAAACAGGCGAAAACGAGCCATCTGCTTTTGCCACAAACAAGGTAGACAGTGGTTATAACAAGCCTAAGTCAGGAGAACGTTCCCCGCTTGAGGACAAGGAAGAGTATGATCGCGAATTTAATCAAGAGTCGCATGATAAATGGAATGGAGAGAAAACGAATAATGTCCCTGCCAAACCATGAAAGATAAGCAACCATCCCATTGCGGAGCGGTTGCTTTTGTTTATATATAGAGAGACTATTAGCGAGTTTGAGAATTTACCGGCAAGCTTAAAAAATACCAGCGAGTTCACAGCAAACCCGCTGGTATTCCCCCCATCATTTATTCCACCAACTCATGCTTAAACGCATAAATGACAGCTTGCGTCCTATCTTGCACTTCGAGTTTAGACAACAAGTTACTGACATGTGTTTTCACTGTTTTCAGCGCGATAAATAGATCATCTGCAATGTCCTGATTAGTCTTGCCTTGTGCAAGCAACAACAAAATTTCAAGCTCACGCTCAGTTAATTCATCGTGTAGTTGACGTTCATTGCCAGCGCGCATTTTTTGCATCATTTTGGTCGTTACTTCAGGCTCCAAAACGGTTTGGCCTTTTAATGTGTCGCGGATGGCCTCGGCAATACGCTTGGCGTTGGAGGTTTTCAATATGTAGCTAATCGCGCCAGCTTCAAGCGCAGGATAGACTTTATCGTCATCCAAAAAGCTAGTAACAATGACGATTTTTGCTTCGGGCCATTCTTTAATAATGGCGGCCGTTGCTTCGGCGCCGTTCATTTCTGGCATGACCATATCCATCAAAATGATATCGGGTCGTAATTCTAGTGCTTTTCCTACCGCTTCACGTCCGTTTACTGCCTCGCCGACAACTTCCATGTCCGGTTGAATTTGCAAGTAGGCAGACACACCAATACGCACCATTTCATGGTCATCCACTAATAAGATCTTGATCATTTACTTCCTCACCTTTCCGTGCAGGCAATTTTACTTCGACAATCGTTCCTTGTGATGGGATGGAAACGATTTTGCATGTTCCACCAATTTCAATGGCACGCTCTTTGACGTTTTGTAAGCCGTACGAACCGCCTTTTCCATCACTATCTTTAAATCCAACCCCGTTATCCTGCACGCGGAAAATAGCCAGACCATCACGTTCGACGAATAACACATCGACTTCAGTTGCCTGTGCGTGGCGTAATGTGTTGGATAATGTTTCCTGCGCGATTCGGAATAAATGATCCTCTGCACCTTTTGACAACGTCACTTCCTCCAAGCGAAATCGAATATCAAACAGGACCTTTTCCCGTAATTCCACTAATAATTCTTCCAGCCCTTCAGCAAGTGATTTATTATTCAATGCTGCAGGTCGCAAATGAAGGAGCAATGCCCGCATTTCAAGTTGAGCTTGCTGAACCATGCGCTCTACTTGTAGTAATGGTCTTTGCGTTTCTGTATTGTCATTACTTTCCGTAATCGCGGATAGCAGCATGGAGGCGGCAAATAGTTGCTGTGACACGGAATCATGCAGTTCACGCGCAAGCCGCTGCCGTTCTTGCACAATGCGCTCTTGGATTAGCTGGTCTTGCGCTTCTGCACGCTCGTCGGTGATACGCTGTAAGCTTTTACGCTGCGTATGAATGACCGTTGATACCGTATCTATTGCCCGGTCCATGCGTGGCGTAAATTTTTCTTTCGGATAATCATCTTTTTCTGTGTCAATCAAACCGGATAATCTTTGCTCGATGGCTTTTTCTTTTGTGCGCCCTAAAAAATTCGTCCAAATGGCAATTCCCCAGCCGAGCAAAAGTGTAGTATTCAAAATCCACCAACCGAGTGGTACGTCGGCAAACTGCAATTCGTAAAAGGCGAACCAACTTTCATCTAACGGTAAATCGAGAAGAAAGTAGATATAAATTGCTGCAATACTAGTAAAAAGGAATGAAAGAAATAGACCGCGTCCTATAACTGCTTTCATTTTCGCGTCACCTCGACATCTCCAGCCCATGTGGAGAGCGTGATGATGAGCTCCGCACTGTCCTTCTGCACTCCTTCATAACTATCCTTCATGTGAAGAGACTCATTAATAAGCCGTTTTCGATGGGTATCGAACAACCGGGCATCACCGAATAATGTTGTGTAATGGATGCGTACCGGGATTTCATAGGGAAGGTCAATTTTAATTTTGCCGATACCTTGCCTAACGGAAATTAAAGAAGTTCCTTTTGGTAGCACAGTATCTGTTACATCAATGTGCAAATCCCCAAACACGCCCTGGATATGGATATCTTCCCATTCATATGATGAAAAAGGAGAGGACTGGACAGAAAATAATTTATTTTTCCAGATGGCATTCGGTGTTTCTTTCTGGAATTCCTTAAGAGGCCGCATAATTTCTTCTGACGGAACGCCTTTCCATAAGCGAACAAGTATATAGATAATCGATACGAAAATGGCCAGACGTAGACTCCATAAAGTGAAAAGAGCCATAGCAATGAAGAAAAAGCCGAGCAGAAACATCCACTTCGAGCGTTTACGTGAACCATAATAAAGGAGTCCGGCACCAAAAAGGACGAACACAATGTTGCCATTATGGAAAAGTACTGCTTCGCAAAAAATGAGCAGTAGGAAGGCGAGTACCCAAAATGTAATTCTATTTGTATCGATACGTTTCATAGTGAGATTCCCCCTTTTTGGTGTCAGATTTACTTATAGAGAATATGTAGATTTGATTATCAGTAAGAAAAAAGGAAGGCAACGACTGCCTTCCCCTATTTTACACAATTTCCACTTCTTTTGCGGGACTTTTTTCAAGTATCGGAGCACTTTCTACTTTGACGAGTGACTCCAGACGGCGTTCCATGGAAGACGTTTCGTATTCGCGCTCAATTTTTCCACCAAGGTTCTCGATATATTGCTTCATTTCACCGACGGATGCTACACGGCTGTCGGCATTTTCAGGGGAGATGACTTGGTCCATACGATGATGTGCACGCGTGACATTCTCTTTGCCCATCAATTGTAGCTGACGTACTTTCATATCTTTCACTTTATGTTTCATTTCCTCGAATTTACGCTCCAACGAAATTAATTCATAAGCCGTTTCTGTAACGCTTTCCGCCAATTCCGCAGCACGTGTGTCATATGCGGCAACCTCTTCTTCGGCAAATGCAACAAGATCTTCTTCTCCAGCAGCTTGCGCCAATTCGAGCTGATTGCGACGTTTGTCAGACATTTTTTCGGCTTCCGTTAGTTCTTTTTCAAGTGCTGTTTTCAATTTACTCTGACGTTCAAGTAATTTTCCAATAGATTCTGTTTGTTTTTCTGCCTCGCGAATGTATTGATTTAACATCGCAATCGGGTTTTTGCTTTCTTTTTTGTCGAATACTGTGTGAAGATCCGCCTGTACGGAGTATTTAAATCTGTTCCAAAGTGAGTTCATAGTGAATTCCTCCTCATTATTTTGTGATTTCGTTCCATTGACGTTCAAAGTTTACGAATGGATCATCTGAAGCGTTTGTAATGATGTTGTTACTTTCCGTGCCTTTCCATCTACGCCACACATACAAAACACCGATAAGCGCGATGATGCCGATGAAGGCAGGTACATTCGAAACCGCTGAGAATAAGCCGATAAGTAGAACAGCTCCCCAGAACAATTTTTTGAATGTAGATTCGCTTTTTCTATAGTAGTGGAACCCCGCATAGGCAATTAATGCGGAAAAGGCAAGGGCAAGAAGTGATCCAAGATTTGCTAGGACGACAATTGCTGCTGTAATACCGAGTACTGCAAGACCAAATTTTTTCATTTGTAGTTCCTCCTTTCGTTTGTAGCTTTATCTTATAACGTTTTTCAGTTTGTCCAAACGGGCGCGGAACGGATATTCAACTAAGACTTGGGGCCTACAGGATGTAGGTCATGCGCCGGGGAAGGATTGAACTGCCTCCTTCCTTGTTGCTGCAGGACGCGGCGAATTTAGGGTGCGTTCCATTATCGTCTAGTACAGAAACAATTTAACATGATTGTGGAAATTGTAATCGCTTTCATGTATTCTGTTAATATAGAAATATCTTTTTATTCAGTAAATTTTAAAGGCATAACTAGAGTCGGGCACACGTATAGTTCATGGTTAGGCGAGTTGCAATGCTGATATTATCATTCGATGAAAAGGGAGATGGCTATTATGATGCAAACACCGCTTTTATTATCGTCCTTTGTTAAACGAGCAGAACAATTTTTCCCGGACAAGCTGATTATTTCACGAACAGCGGAAAATACGATTCACCGTATTCCTTATCGTGATTTTGCCAAACGATCGCGTAAGCTTGCAGATGCATTGACGAAGCTTGGGATGCAGCACGGAACGAAAGTTGGTTCATTCGCCTGGAATCATCATCGTCACTTGGAAGCTTATTTCGGTGTGCCATGTACAGGGGCAATCCTGCATATGATTAATATTCGCTTGTCGCCAGAGCATATTGCGTACGTGATTAATCATGCGGAAGATGAAATTCTACTTGTAGATGATAATTTATTTCCGCATCTTGAAAAATTAGCTCCTTATCTCAAAACAGTGAAACACTATGTCATTATGGGAGATAGCAAAGAAATTCCAGAAACATCATTAGAAAATGTCCATTCTTATGAAGCATTGCTCGAAGCAGCGTCAGATGACTATGTATTTCCTGAGGATCTCGATGAAAATACGCCTGCTGGCATGTGCTATACGTCTGCGACGACGGGTAATCCGAAAGGCGTTGTCTATACGCATCGCGGTTTAGTGTTGCATAGCTACGCACTAGGTCTAGCGGATGCAATGGGGCTACGGGAACAGGATGTCATCTTACCTGTCGTACCAATGTTCCACGTCAATGCATGGGGTATGCCATTTGCAGCTGTTTTCTTTGGGACAACACAAGTTCTTCCTGGACCTGGTATGAATCCGAAATTACTATTGGATTTGGTTGAACAGGAAAAAGTAACAATTACTGCCGGAGTACCGACAATTTGGCTGGCTGTACTGAAGGAACAAGAGCAAAATCCAAGGGACTTGTCGTCACTCCGGGCTATCGTATGTGGTGGTTCAGCATCACCAAAAGGTTTGATTCGCGCATTCGAAGAAAAACTGGGTATCCCATTCATCGTTGGCTATGGCATGACAGAAACATCACCGCTAGTCAGCCTATCTGTCTATACATCAGGAATGGATGATTTAACAATGGATGAAAAAATCGATATTCGTGCACTGCAAGGGTTGCCAATGCCGGGTCTTGAAGTCCGTATCATTAATGAAAATGGTGATGCACCTTGGGACGGTAAAACGATGGGAGAGTTGGCCATTCGAGGACCATGGATTGCTAGTGAGTATTATAAGGATGAGCGGACGGAAGAGGCATTTAAAGATGGTTGGCTCTATACGGGTGATATCGCGGTGATGATGGAAAATGGTTATCTTAAATTGACAGATCGGACAAAGGACTTGATCAAGAGTGGTGGTGAATGGATTTCATCCGTGGACTTGGAAAATGCATTGATGACACATGATGCTGTTTTCGAGGCGGCAGTTATTGCAGTGCCGCATGAAAAATGGTTGGAACGCCCACTTGCCTGTGTAGTTTTACATGAAGGACAAACTGCAGATGAGGAGACAAAACAGCTGCTACTCAGCTATTTAGAAGGGCAATTTGCGAAATGGTGGGTTCCAGATGATGTCATCTTTTTAAATGAAATACCGAAAACATCAGTCGGTAAATTCCTGAAAGCTACGCTGCGTACTAAGTTGAACGAGCATTATCAGAAAGTATAAATGATAACAGGACTCTGAATCCATAAATAAAATTCACCCTATAAGATAGACACTTAAAAGTCTCACTTATGGGGTGCTTTTTTTATAATAAAAATGACAACTATATATGTTGATATAAAGAATCCTACTAAACAACGCTTGGCGCTCCGGCTACCCCAGTAAGGCGCCTTTGCTAGAGATTATATAGAATCATTAGTTCAACATATATAGGTGAAGTGCGGAGCGAAGCTTATGTCAAAGAAATTATTTACTGATCAATAACAAAGAGTCCTAAAGAAACATCCCTATGTATAAAGGTTTTTAGTAAAAAAAGGGATTACATATACAGATGAATTCAAAGCAACAGCCATTAAAGAATACGGAAAGGAGAGAAATACCTACTAAATTTTTGAAGATACAGGGTTCGATATTGACATGGTGGGGATTCAATAACCTAAGTCAGCTTTAAAACGATGGCGTACAGCTTACAAAGAAAGAGCATGAAAAGGCCACATAAATATCATTAAGGACGTTCAATGGAGCGTGAGTCGAGCTCAGATGAAAAGTATGCCAGATTGGAAGCATAAAATACCCTTCTGTGCGTAGTGAATGCACTACTAAAAAAGATCGAGCTAGCGGAAAGGATGTGAGGAAGGAAAGGTAAAAATAACAGTGGAACAAAAATTTTAATTGATACACACCATCATCGAAAAGTGCTGTTTAAAGCGAATGGTGTGCTAGTTTCGGAAATTAGTGAGGGTATCTCATTCAGGATACTATCGTTACCTCACAGATGAAGCGGTTAAAGAAATCATCTTGAAGGTATTTCAATTCTACCGTCATTCAAAAGGCGCATGGTAAATAAAAATGACGTTAGAAAATCAGTATCAATTTACATATAACTAGCCACAAAAATCGTTTTTTTGTCATTAAGATGAAATTACAGTGAGGCAGCAAAACATTGGAGATTAAGAGTTATATGACCTACTACAATTATTATTGAGCTCAATGGAACTTAAAAAAAGATGACGCCTGCACAATACAGACATCATCATCTTCAAATTGCTTAAGAACTTTTTAAAAATATCCTTTACAAAGAGCGTACTCCTTAAACTGAAAGGACTTATATCGTGCTAATTTGTAATGAGAATTTAAAAATAGAGAGTAAAAGTTTAAGAAGTAGATACTTGCAAAAAAATCAACAAATTAATATAGACGTAAATCTCTTTTGAATTCATTATATTCTCTTACAGAATTATTTCCCGACATATTAGATATATGATTTTCGAGTTCTTGTCTTTTGGATATAAAAGATGGATGAAGTTCCGTCGTATTAGCTTTTCCATATAAACAATTCATATAAAAAATTAATTGAGAGGTAATAAAATCATCTTCTGATAATAAAATAGCCTCAATCATATAAGGAATAAATTCAAATGCTTCACTGCTATTTTTTGCATTAATAATTACATCAAATGAATTGGCAATATAGAATTCATCTTGGTTTATTTTTTCAATCCAATTTTCAAGAATATCTGCGATAGATTTATGCATATAATCATCCTTATTCTTTAAATTTAAAGTCATCAAATTTCTTTGTTTTTTTATTGAATACAAAGTGTATTACTACATTCTGTCCCTCTTTAGTTTTTAATTTTCGTTCCATTTTTACCCAACCGTCACTGTGATGCCATCTAGAATCATTCAATTTCATAGCTGTGAATTCTGTAGCACCATCTAATGGATCATCTAATACATGATCCATAAATAATTCTTCAACTAAATCTTTAGCTATTTGTCTTCCAGTACTACCTTTACCTAACGATTTTTTGGCCATTTTTTTAGCTACATCTTTTACAACGGACTTAATGGCTGTT
The DNA here is from genome assembly GCF_038007285.1 of Sporosarcina sp. FSL K6-3457. Lineage (GTDB taxonomy): Bacteria > Bacillota > Bacilli > Bacillales_A > Planococcaceae > Sporosarcina. The sequence continues at coordinate 4,005,029 of NZ_JBBOWX010000001.1, read as the reverse complement.
TTTCCATACTCTTTAATAATCCAACTAAGACCTGAGCGTACTAAAAACCCAACCAATATAGCTACAACAGGCACAATAGATGCCTGTAATTCTGCAGAATCCACTTCGAGTATTTCACCTGTGTCCATATTAACAAGGAAAGCTTTAAATTCATCTTCTGAAAGGCTAGTTAAGAAAACTTTATAAGTTTGATTAATTAACTCGCCATTCTCATCCTCAGTTGAAAAGTCCATAATGAACTCGTTACTTTCCATATCAAATAATAAAGTACTTTCAGCATTTAATTCTGGCGCATCAATTGTAGTTTCAATGATAATATTTTTTTCTGTCACTATTGTAGTTGTTTCAACAACATCAGATAATTCTTCACTAATTGTTTCTTTAACTACAATATTTGCGGAATCAGAGTTTATATGTGTAACTTCTTGTGTAGAATTAATTAACTCTAAAATATCTTGATTGGTTTTATCTCCTTGTATGTAAGGAGTTTGAGCAAATACATCTCTTGGTAATGTGTAAGTTACTATGATAGTAAAAATAATACTATACAATAAAGTTTTTTTAAACATAATATCTCCTTTACGGAATATATAACATTCCGTGCCCATTATATTTTTTATTACCTACATTTTTTATAGCTATGACTTCTGAAGAAAAAATATCTGAATTACTAGATTTGGAGAGATGATACGCAATAATTGAGGTAGCATATGCAGTTGCAAATGATGTTCCACTGACTATGTGCTCATTATTTATTTCCCCTAGTATTGGTATATCCACTCCAGGTGCGACAAAATCGATTTTTCCAGTGGCAGCTAATGAATAATGTTGTAATTGAACATCGATTGCCGAAATAGATAATACACCTTCATATTTAGCTGGATAATCAGTATATAATCCAAAAGTATTTCCAGCTGCTGCAACAATTACAATGCCTTGATTCAATGCCTCTTTAATAGCAGCTTTTAATAAATCGGAATCATTTTGAAACCCAAAGCTCATATTAATTATGTCTACATCTTGTTCGATACTCCACTGTATACCTTTTATAACGCTCTCAATCTTTCCTCGACCTTTTTCATCTAGTACCTGAACATCAAATAATTGAACGTTAGAAAGTATCCCCGTGACATTCTCTTTATTTGGTTTGGCTGCAATAATTCCTGCAATGGCTGTCCCATGCCCAAAGAAATCCTGTGTTTCTAATGAATCATTTATAGCATTGTAACTACTTTTCACTAATCCTTTTAAAGCCGAATGGTTATCGTTTATACCACTGTCTAAAATAGCAATTTTTATAATTCTTTCGTCAGAAGAATTTTTTATTGCCTTTGAGTTTAATATAGAACAGATTGCCCAATTGGCCTTGCAATATTTGTCATTTAATACCAATTCCTTTGTTTTATCGTCACAAGAGAATAATATTAATAATACAAACAGTGTAAATAAAATTGATATATTCTTCATTTTAAAATAATTTCCTCGCAATGTACACATAATGGTCTATAGTTCATAAGAGATTTTATAGATGTAATTTACATGAAACACAATACTTCCAGGAAAATATCCACCTTTCATAATTTCGTTATATCACTTCTTTTTTTATTATGGTCATTTTCATACAAAATTTTATAAAAACTCCTAAATTGAAGTTTGAAAATACACTAAAATCCGTAAAACTCTGTTATAAATGGGTCGGGGTTAATAACTCAACTTTCGCACCTTAAGCATCTTAATAAAGGGCTTCAATTCAAGTGATTCTAAGGTGTACTTGATATTCCTTTCCATTCTTGTCACGTGTAAAAAATGGAAAGGAAGCTCTACATATTTTTTAGCGTTTGCAAATCTCGATGGCCATCAAAACAGTATGAGGATAAAGATAAATCCCTAATACATTACAGCAGCTGCTTACAAATAACCTTAACATAGGCTATAAAATTTCACACCGCAAATTTCCCGCAATAATCCGCAATTTTTTCGAAATAGAAGGAAGAATACAATGCTTTGAAACTCCAAAAAAGAGTTTCAAGGCCGTTCATATAATGGATTGATTAGCTGCACGACGAATATGCGTTACCGCTATATCGTACTCGCATGGCAAAATCGTAGTAACATGAACGGACGTAATGATGGAGTCCTTTTTGCATTAATAACTTTGACTTTAATAATCAACCAAATGATTAGTACTTTAGTGAATGAAATTTGGTAATATTTTATAAATATAATTTACTAGACTGAGGACTATATATGGTCTGGGGCTGCGGTGTGGAATTAATTTGCAAGAGGATTGTGGATATCTTTTTGGAGGAAATGGACTTAGTAACATCTAAAAGTAATTTTGAAGAGAAAATTCGGAAAGTATAAACAATTCCAGAAGTTATGCACGGATGATTGTGGGTAACTAGGTGGATTGAAAAGTTATCCACAAATCTAATGAGTAATGAAAAGTCATAACAATGGAATGGATTGCGTAAAATGACTGGAGACAAAGAAACATTTACTCATTCAATAGCGTCTACTCTTTGTTAGTTGGTTTGCACTTATATTAGGTATTTAGTAAAGTTAGAGGAGTACTAGTTATTCCCGTAGAAAGAGAGTGTAAAAACATATGGAGTTATTTGATTTGATTAAGGCGTTAATTCTTGGGTTTGTTGAAGGAATGACGGAGTTTGCTCCGGTATCCTCAACAGGGCATTTGATTATTGTTGATGATATGTGGCTGAAGACAAAGGATTTTCTTGGAGACCGTTCGGCTTTCACATTTAAGATTGTGATTCAATTAGGTTCGATTTTAGCCGTTGTTATCGTCTTTTGGAAGCGTCTACTCAGTTTGGTAGGGCTGTATAAGATTGACGGACAAAAAATGAATTCGAGCTTCAATTTACTGCATGTTATTATTGGGATGCTACCCGCGGTCATTATTGGCTTTGCACTGAAGGATTTAATTGACGAACAACTTTCAGGTGTAGAAACGGTAATATTTGCATTAGTTGCAGGTTCTATTCTAATGATTGTAGCTGATAAATTCGGTCCAAAAAAACCATGGGTTAACACATTGGACCAAATTACATACAAGCAGGCGTTCACAGTCGGTCTTGTACAGTGTTTGTCACTATGGCCAGGCTTTTCACGTTCTGGTGCAACGATTTCAGGTGGTGTGCTGTTTGGCATGAATCATAAGACGGCTGCCGATTTTACCTTCATTATGGCGGTTCCGATTATGGCAGGCGCAAGCCTTGTGTCGGTGATGAAAAACTGGGAAGAGCTTTCAATGGATGATCTGTCCTTTTACATCGTTGGATTCATCAGTGCATTTATCTTCGCACTCATTTCTATCCGTTTCTTCTTGAAACTTATTACACGCGTCAAGCTCATGCCATTCGCGATTTACAGACTTGTTTTGGCCGCTGTGTTGGCGATTATTATTTTTTTATAAGAAATTAAAACGACACTCGTATTATTTATACGGAGTGTCGTTTTTGCGTTGTATAAACTAGCGCTGAAGCGGTGTCGATGAAGTCTTTCATTCAACCCGGATGACTAGCTTAGTCTTGAGCCACAGTAGACCCTAGTTTCTCCGATATGCGTTTACCCGTCTCTATCGCTTTTTCAATAAGAAACTCCATCCGACTTTCCGTGAGATTAAAACTAACAAACCCTATACTAACTGCACCTACGACTTCTCCTAGCCCATCTCGAACAGCCACAGCGACAGAGGAAGTACCTTCTGTTTTCTCCCCATGGCTTATTGCATATCCTTGTTTTTTTATTTTTTTAAGTGCGACCTCCATTACAGGTAACTGTTCAATCGGTAAGAGTTCTTTTAATATGGCGTTCGATTTTACAGTCGGCATATTGGCAAGCATCGCTTTATTGGCCGCCCCGATATGCATGGGGATGCGTAAACCAAGTTGGTCGTAGATCCGTATGGGATTGTTTTCACTATCAATTCTTTCAATAATAATCGCTTCCAATCCCGATGGCTTACTAAGATAAACACTCTCATCTACGCCTCTCATCAAGCGTTCTAACTCGGGCCTTATTTTATTGACGTAGTCCATCGAATCATACACTTGTAAACCATATTCCAGCCAAATGGTCCCGAGTCGATAACATTTTGTATGTGCATCCTGCTCTACCATACCTTGTTTAATCATTGCTTTTAACAATCTATGCATGGTGCTAAGGGGTAACTCACATTCTTTGGAAAGGTCTGAAATGGATATGCCATTGTCTGTCATGTGCGTTGCCAAGACACTTGTTATGGCCATGGCACGGTCAATTGATTGCATTTACAACACCGCCTGTCTTAAAAATAAGTTTTGTGAAATTAATTATTGTAAAAAGTGAGTTTAACTTGATTCAGCAGAAGTCCCACTTCTATAGGGGAGAAATTTAGTTCCATTTCTCCTTAGTAGGGGATGAATGCCAGAAGAGCATTTTTCAATCAGAGGGAGTTCAAAATTCCAACACAATTATGCCAAGACGCAATTGATCTTATTCTGAATTATTCTAAATACATTGACATTGTAGCACGAAAAGAATATATTTTACATATAGACTTTCCGTATTGCGGAAGTGTTTTCCGGTAGGTGGAAAAGTATGTGCAACTAAAGGAGAATTAGTATGAATGAACTGAAATGGGGAACATCTTCGACGCTTCGATCATTGTTATGTGAACTCGTCAGTTGGGATAGTCGGACATTAACGGAGGGAGAGCGAACGTTTGCACCGAAAGTTGCGGGGAAGTTGAAAGAGTTGACGTACTTCCGTGACAATCCGAGCTATTTAGAATTACATGATGCTGGTTTGGGGAGGCAGCTTGTCACGGCTTTGTACAAGCATCCGCAGGCAACTGAGACAATTGTGCTTATTAGCCATTTTGATACGGTGTGGACGGAAGAGTATGGCGTGTTGGAGCCACTGGCTTTTTCCCCTGAAGAGCTGACGAAAAAACTATTGGAACATATGGAAGATTTACCGGAAGCGGCACGTATCGACCTAGAATCGGGCAAGTATTTGTTTGGTCGCGGCACGATGGATATGAAAATGGGCTTGGCCCTTCATATGCAACTAATTGAAAAAGCAAGCATCGAAAAATGGCCAATCAATCTAATGTTGGTGACAGTTCCTGATGAAGAAGTGAACTCTGCGGGTATGCGCGCTGCGGTGACGGAACTCGTCCGTATTCGTGAGGAGCAAGGGCTAACGTACAAACTATTTTTAAATAGTGAGCCTTCCTTTTCTCAAAAACCGATGGATATTGCAGAGTATGTATACTCAGGGACTATTGGGAAAATTATGCCGGCCGCATTGTTTTATGGTAAGGAAACGCATGTTGGTGAGCCGATGAAAGGCATGACTGCAAACTATATCGCATCCTTTTTGACGCAGCGTATGGAGTGGAATGAATTGTTCCGCGAAACAGATTTAGGAGAGAGCACGCCATTACCGGTCTCGTTGCAGCAAAAAGATTTGAAGTTGCAATATTCAACACAAACGCCGTACCGTGCCGTGGCATTGTATAATGTCTTTCTATTAAAACGCACTGCGGCTGAAGTAATGGATTTGTTTGAACAAGTGGCCAATGAGGCGATGGCTGCTTGCAACGATAGCTATAAAATTATTTGTGATCGAGAGCAAGTGGCAGGTATAGGAGATGTAAGGGTGTTACGCTACGAGCAACTCCTAGAACATGCCATACAAAAACTCGGTCAAGAAGAAGTCGAACGTTGGAAACAAGAAGTACTCCAAAATGATGACTGGGATGACCGTGAAAAATCGCTACGCATCGTCGATAACCTAATGATTCAGTGTCAGGAACTTGCGCCGGCAACCGTGTTGTTATATGCACCGCCATATTATCCTGCCATTAACTCGTCGGATAACCCACTTGTTATACAGTCCATTGAGTTGATGAAGGAGTCAGCGAAAACATTTGATAACACAGTTGAACAAATCCATTATTTCAATGGTATTTGCGACTTGAGTTATGTCAATTACGAAGATGATACAAACGGCTGGGCTGCATTTGAAAGCAATACACCGGTATGGGGCGATACGTACAGTATTCCTTTTGCGGACATGGCTAAGCTGAAGGCGCCAGTGCTGAACGTCGGGCCTTTTGGAAAGGACGCACACCAACGAACAGAACGTTTGCATGTCGATAGCGCATTTGTTGAAATGCCTGTCATGTTAGAAACACTTGTGAAAAGTATGTTTGTCATGAATGGAAGCTCGCGAGCTATCAGAGACTAATGATAATAAAAACTACGCCTGTTGATTAACCAAAAAGTAACTTAATCAAACACTAGGTACTCTGTGTATAGTAGCTTTGGTTCGCTTTAGATTGAACGACTTCTATACAATCACCGTGCTGTTTTTTATGTAAAGGGATGCGATTTCGCCGCATCCCTATTGGCGGATGGAACAACACTGGTTGGCCAACAATCGCTTTAGTAAATTGATTTCTTTACATACGCCATCTATAATAAGTTAAGGGTTCAATAGTGTAACGAGTTCAAGTGGCTAAAGGATTAGCCAAGTGCATACAGCCGATAAGAGAAGCGATTCGTCTCGTTGTAAAGCAAGAAGTAACTGTTAAACCCTATAGCAGGGGCGGTTGCTTCTTTTCGTTTGTAAAAAGTCGAAATCCCTATATCTGCTATAGTTGTATAGTGAAAGGTGGTTCCGTATGGTGAAGAAAATTCGATTGGGCTTGTTCGGTGCGGAGGATTCCTTAGAAATTATGCAATCGGTGATTGTACAATTTCCTGAATTTAGTTGCATATCTATTTCTTATTGGCAGGATGATGAAATTATAGAAAAATTGACTGCGAACATGGACGATGTGGATATGTGGCTATTTTCTGGGCAAATTCCCTATGGATACGCCAAGAAATGGTCTGGCATCTCACAGCCCATGTTTTATGTACCTTCTTCCGGATCTAGTCTCTATAGAACGTTATTGCATATTGCTTATCAACAAAAGATTCCGTTTAGCCAATTAAGCTTTGATACATTCAATCCTGCTGAACTGGAACGGATTTTCCTAGAATCAGAGATTGATTTTAAACCCGGTTTCTTAAAACACTACGAAGAAGAGATCCCTACAGATGAAGTGGTGCAGTACCACTATGATCTATGGAAAGAAGGAAAGACGCAAGCTGCAGTCACTTGTCTGAAAAATGCCCAACACGCACTCATCGCTCTTGGTGTACCTGCGTTTCGGGTCCTTCCGGCACAATCTGCAATCATTTCGACATTGGCACTTATTCGACAAACAGATGAGACTTTGCACTTTAAAGAATCACAAATTGCAGTACAGATGATTGAATTCGATTCTTTTTCCAGCTTAACAAAGGACACTTTTTCAACAGATGAAATCCATAAAGTTGAAATCAAAATGACTGAAAAACTATTGGAATATACAAAGAAGATAAATGGTTCGCTCAAGTCAGCTGGTCCAGGACGTTATATGATATTTACAACACGCGGACCCTTGCAAGAAATTACTAAAGAATTCACGGTCACTCCAGATCAGACAGTTCTTCAGCTTACTGGAGAAAATACTGTTACATGTGGAATTGGGATTGGACAAACTGCCTATGAAGCGGAAATTAATGCAGGAATCGCCTTATTGCATGCCAAGGACTATGACAAGGGCTCATGGATGGTCGTTTTTGATGATAAAACAATTACGGGGCCACTTGGGCAACCTGAACAAATCATCTATGGAATTGCCCCAGAGAAATTACAAGCGTTAAGCCAACAAACCTCATTAAGCGTCGTCACGTTGAGTAAACTGGAATCTATTCTAAGAAAAATCGGGAAAATGGAAATAAGTGCCCATGACTTAGCCAGCTATATGAAAATCATGCCACGCAGCGCGCGCAGAATTTTGACTGAGCTTGAGGCGAAAGGATTGGCGCAAGTAGTTGCCGAAGAAACCCTCCATCCAAGAGGGAGACCAAGAAAAATTTATCAAATCATGTTATGACAAGATATTCTTTATCTTGTCTTTTTTTGTTTTCTTCAAAGTTAGAAAATTAACACTAGACTGAACCGAGGGGCTTCGTATATAATAATGGCTATAACCGTTAATGGTCCGAAATTGAGTTTTAATCGAATCTTAGGAGGTAACACATTGAGGAATACAGAATTTAGTAATTTGGTTGAAGAAATTCAAGATGAAGTAATTGGTTGGCGTAGATATCTTCATGAGTATCCGGAGCTGTCCTTTCAGGAGGATAAAACAGCTCAATTTATTTATGAAACTCTTCAGTCTTTCGATAATCTAGAAATTTCCCGCCCCACAAAAACAAGTGTAATGGCACGTCTTATTGGGTCCCAGCCAGGGAAAACGTTGGCGATTCGCGCGGATATCGACGCTTTACCCATCCAAGAAGAAAATTCACTATCATTTTCATCCAAAAATGCAGGCATCATGCATGCTTGTGGTCATGATGGTCATACAGCCATCCTGCTAGGGACGGCGAAGATCCTTTCATCCTTTCAGCATCGAATCAAAGGCGAAATCCGTTTCTTATTCCAACATGCCGAAGAGTTAGCTCCGGGTGGTGCCCAAGAAATGGTGCGTGAAGGTGTAATGAATGGGGTCGACATGGTCATTGGGGCTCATCTCTGGTCACCCATTGAAACGGGGAAATTCGGTGTCTTGTCCGGACCTGTAATGTCCTCACCCGATACGTTCACAATTACAATTATCGGTCTCGGAGGACATGCTGGCCTGCCACATCAGACTATCGATGCGATTGCCATTGGCGCACAAGTCGTTAGCAACTTACAGCATATTGTCTCCCGGAAAGTAGATCCATTGGATAGTGTAGTCCTTTCCGTTACCAAGTTTGCAGGTGGCTCTGCTTTGAATATCATTCCTGATTCTGTTGAATTAGCTGGTACAGTCCGTCTTTTTAGCACTGAACAACGCATCATCATCCACGAGTTGATGGAACGTATTGTAAAAGGGATTACCGAAGCGCATGGTGCCTCCTATACTTTTTCCTACAATAACGGTCCTGATCCCGTCATAAACGATGAAAAAACAACCTATGTCATTGAAGAAACTGTGCGTGAACTATGGGGAGACCAGGCATTGGCGCAGATGAAACCGAATATGGGCGGCGAAGATTTTTCTGCTTTCCTGGGGAAAGCGCCAGGCACATTCTTCTTTACAGGATCAGGGAATAGAGATTTGGGTACCGATTATCCCCATCATCATCCTCGTTTCGATATAGATGAAAGCGCTTTAAAGAATGGAGTAAATATGTTTGTCCATGCAGCCTTTAAGTTACTAAATCACTGATTTTCCTATAATTACACAAATGGAGGGATAGTAGGATGAATTCAAAAATAGGGGACAATAAACAAGTCAAAAGAAAATGGGAAATGCCCGATACTTACGTAATTCTTTTTCTCGTCTTATTAATAGCTGTTCTCGCAACTTATATTACACCCGCAGGCTCATTTGAGCGTGTGGCTGTAGATGGCGTTGAAAGAGTGGTAGCGGACTCTTATGAACAAGTAGAAAGGAATCCTGCTGGATTTATGGACATTTTTTTAGCCTTGCAATCTGGTATGGTTCAATCCGGTAGTTTAATTTTTCTTGTCCTTTTTGCGGGTGGGGCATTTGAAGTCATTGAACGTACCGGGGCGATTAGAGGTGGAATCTTAAAAGCAGTAGATAAAATGCAAGGCAAGGAATTTTGGCTCATCGCTGTTATTTCTACTTTGTTTGCATTAGGTGGGGCTATCGGTGCAGTTGCAAACTCGGTTATTCCATTCGTGGCGATTGGTATCATCATCGCGAGAGCACTTCGACTTGATGCAATCGTTGCGGTCGCCATTACATTTGGAGCGACGTTTGCGGGTTTCAATGTAGGCTTTTTAAATCCTTATACAGTTGGGATTGCTCATTCAATTGCTGGCCTTCCATTGTTTTCGGGAATGTTGTTCAGGGTTATCGTATTTGTCATTATCGTCGGCATAACGATTTACTATACCTGGAGATATGCGAAAGGTATTTTGGCTGATCCGTCAAAAAGCTTAATTGGCATCTTGGATAATTCTGAGGATTCAAGTGAAGAGTTAACAGCTCCTTTCACTGCCCGACACAAACTAATCTTAAGTTTTGTTGGTCTAGCCTTACTTTTCTTCGTTTTTGCGACGGTTCAATTTGGCTGGACAATAGACCATATGGCCGCATTCTTTATCATTATCGGACTTGTTTCTGGGGTAATAGCGGGAATGAATTATAATAAAGTTGCGATTGTATTTTTGGAAGGATGCCAAAAACTAGTCTATGGTGCTATGATTATAGGCGTAGCAAGAGCCATCCTCATTGTAATGGAGAATGCACATATTTTAGATACAGCTGTATACGCTCTTGCCATTCCATTGGAAACGATGTCACCTATATTCGCTGCACTGGGCATGTTTGTGGCCAATACTGCTCTTAACTTTGTAATTCCATCAGGAAGTGGCTCGGCGATGATTGTTATGCCGATTTTGTCTCCGTTGGCAGATATGATTGGTATTACTCGTCAAGTTGCTGTACAAGCATTCCAATTTGGGGACGGTTTAACGAATAGTATTTTCCCGACATCAGGCGTTTTAATGGCGAGCCTTGCTGTTGCAGGGGTCCCATGGAGTAAATGGGTAAAATGGATGTTGCCTCTCTTTATTATATGGAACGTAATAGCAGTAATTATGTTAGTAATAGGTGTACTCATTGGATGGGGACCATTTTAATTCAGTTCATTTGTACAAACACTATTTATATGTGAGAATCGGGCTGTCCAGGAAATCAGTGAAAACTGAATCGGACAGCCTTTTTAGTTTCTACTTAGAAAATCTCGTACATCTTTCCAACATGCTCTTCATACAAAATTGCCTCCTACTAGATTCCTAATCTGTTAAGATAAAAGAAAAAGTGGCAGGTGAATGAAATGAAAGAGCAAATATTGATTATAGAAGATGAAGAGAATATCGCACGTGTCCTTCAGCTTGAGCTTGAATTTGAAGGGTACGGAACAGGGATTGCGCATACAGGGCCCGATGGGTTGATTAAATACCGTGAGCAGGCGTGGGATTTAGTGCTTCTTGATTTAATGTTACCTGGGTTGAATGGTCTTGACGTGCTTCGCCGGATTCGTGCAACGGAAACGTCTACTCCAGTCATTTTATTGACAGCGAAAAACGATGTAGAGGATAAGGTGGCAGGGCTTGATCTTGGGGCGAATGATTATGTGACGAAGCCTTTTGAAATCGACGAACTGCTGGCGAGAATTCGTTCAGCACTACGATTTTCGACGAAGTCAGTTGTTGAAAAAGACAAAAATTTTCATGAGTTTGCGGGCCTATCCATCCATGAACAGACACGTGAAGTAAAGCGGGCCGGTCGTACGATTGACTTAACACCGCGCGAGTTTGACCTAATGCTTCATCTACTTAAGCATCCGAACCAAGTATTATCGCGTGAACAATTGCTCGCTGCGGTTTGGGGATTTGATTATTATGGGGAAACGAATGTTGTTGATGTCTATATCCGTTATGTCCGAAAGAAAGTAGATACGGGTGAAAAGAGCTCACTTATTCAAACGGTTCGTGGCGTTGGGTATGTATTGAAAGAGCAGATTACTAATGAAGCTTAAGTCGAAGATCCATTTGTATTCAACACTTCTTATGCTTGTTATTCTTATTATAACGAATATCGGTATTTATATTTTATTTGAAAAGATGGCGCATGATACAGAGTATAACCAATTGCTGATTCGCTCCAAGGAAGTGACAACTTCGCTGAGTAAAATGGCGGGGGAAATGGACGCCGGAACGCTTGTAAGGGCCCATCTTCCACCAAATGGAGCGATTCGAGTTGTTGATGATAAGGGCAAGTCGAAGGTTACGACGGAATCCGAGCTTGGATTGGGAAAAGAGCATTTTGACACACAACCAAAAGAGCGTTATACAATCGGTGATTTTAATGGAACGCAGACCATGTTCATCCGTGTGCCTATTATATGGACGGATGGGGAAGTTGTACAGCTGGAGATGGTACAGGTTTTAGAGGACTTGAAAAATAATCTGGGCTTGCTTCAGCTGGTGCTCATTGGAATGACGATTGTCACCATGATTCCTATCACGCTATCTAGCGCGGCGCTTGGGCGTATAGTGACGCAGCCTGTTGAAAAGCTGATTTCGACGATGGTAGCCAGTCAGCAGTCAGGTACTTATGAAAAAATCCAAGTATCCGTTGGTGGAAAAGACGAGCTGGCACAAATGGTCCGAACGTTTAATGACATGATGGAGCAGCTGGAACAGAATTACAACAAGCAAGAACAGTTTGTGTCCAATGCCTCCCATGAATTAAAAACACCTCTTACGGTTATTGAAAGCTACGCACGCTTACTTACACGCCAAGGTTTTGACAATCATGCAGTTGCATTAGAGGCTGTTGAAGCTATTCGAAGTGAAACAGGTCGCATGAAAGAAATGATTGCACAAATGCTAGAGCTGGCCAAGAGTAACGAGCATCTGACGTTTGAATTTGCTGAGATTGATCTTCAGATATTGGTGGAGAAAACGATTCAGCCGATGAGACAAGCATATGCGAGAGATTTTATAGTAGAAGGAAATCAGTCGATACTGCTCATAACGGATGCCAATCGACTCAAGCAGTTGTTATTTATCCTGCTAGATAATGCACGTAAGTACAGTGACAAGGAAATTAAAATAGCCGTTCAAGAACAGGAGGAAATGATTGCGATTTCTATAATGGATTATGGCAACGGAATTTCCGAACAGCATTTGCCGCATATTTTTGACCGTTTTTATCGTGTTGACCAGGACCGTAATCGCAAAACAGGTGGAACGGGATTGGGACTTGCGATTGCCAAGGAAATTGCAGTGGGGCTCGGGGCGGAGTTGAAAATTGAAAGCATTGTAGGGATGGGGACGACCATTCGTATTTTGATTCCAAAAGAACGGATTCTCATCGGTTTTTAATGTTGGACACGTATGCTTGAGGGAAGGAGGGATGTGTATGAAAATCATTAAGAAGCCTTGGTTTATCCCTATTGTGTTGACCATTGGTATTTTGGCGGTTGGTGGATACTATACGAAGCATTTGGTTTCGAAAGCGGAAACCTTACCTGAAAATGAAATTCGCAAGCAGCTTGAAGAAACATACGGTGGTAAGGTGGAGAGATTATCCTTAGATGGGACATTGTTTGAAGTGGAATTGTCTCGCAATAAGGATGTCTATTTAGCGACGGTTGACGCTGAGACTGGGAAAGTACTTTCGTTGATTCAAACAAAAGAAGTGATAGAGGAAGAGACACCAATTGCCTCTGTAGAGGAAGACGATATCACAGATGAACCTAACAATACTGAAACAGTCGGGCAAGACAAAGCGCCAACAGATGAGGTAGCAGCAGAACCTAAAACGGTAGTAACGGAGTCAAAGCAGCCAATACCATCTCAACCTAAAGCAACAACAACAGAGCCTGCAAAAGTAGTGGTGCCCGAATCTAATCCTAAAACAAGCACTAATCAGACGACATCGCCTAAAACATCGACTACTGTGCTCATTTCAGAAAAACAAGCGATAAAAATTGCACTGGGTCAATTGAAGGGAGAGGTGGAAGACATTGAGTTTGTCCAAACAAGTGATGGCGGCTACTATTTAGTTGAAATCGATGACGACGATCAAGATGACGAAGCTACTTTTCAAATACATGCGATTTCGGGCAAAATCCTGTCTGTGACATGGGATGATTAACAGGGGCAATGAAATTCAATTTCTCCTATTAAGCCTCTGGTGGATTCTCTCATCAAATTCTAATAATCCTCTCCCTTTCCTCTCATAATAGAGTTGTATGATGAAGGTAATAAGAAAGGGAGGCATTCTATTATGAATAAATGGATGATCATTCCTGCACTGGCAGGAGCAGTTGTACTGGGCGGAGCAGCATTGGCAAACGGTTTAGGAACGAGTGAGGCACATGCAGCAGAAAGTTTTCTTTCTTTAAAAGAAGCAAAGGCACTGGCTGTTCAAAAAGTCGGTGGAACAGTGACAGAAATTGAGCTTGAAAAAACTAAAACAGGTTTTATCTATGAAGTTGAAGTGAAATCTAACGGAGTAGAATATGATCTTGACATTGATGCACAAACAGGAAAAGTAGTGATTGAGAAACAACAAGCTAAGCAAGTCGCCCAAGCAGAACTACCACGAGTAGCAGGCACGAAGCTTTTAACAAAAGACGAAGTAATTGCGATTGCATTGAAACACGAAAAAGGTACAGTGACGGAAGTAGAACTTGACGACGACGATGGTCGCAAGCATTATGAAATCGAAATTAAAAACGGCACTTTCGAATATGACTTTGAAATTGATGCGATTACTGGAAAAGTGTTGAAATTTGAAAAAGACCGTGATGATGACGATGATCAAGATGATGATTAATTGACTTCGAAAAAGGACTGTTCCGGGAAAATCGGACAGTCTTTTTTCCTTAGTGAACTAGAAGATTTCGTACGTCTTTCCGACGATAGCAACTTCAGCAGGACCATCATAGTTCAGGCTAGCCGCCTCCAAAATATCTTCAATTTGTCCATGCAAGGGTAAGTGTGTGAGGATAAGTTGTTTAGCACTCGACAAGCTAGCCAATTTCCCCGCCTCACTGCCACCCATATGCCCTGGTGCTTTACCAACATGCTCTTCATACAAATTTGCCTCGCTAATTAACAAATTTGTCCCTCGTGCGAAATCGACAAGCTCATCTCGCCATTCGGTGTCGGCAGTTAGTACAATCGAGTGGCCAGCGACGCTAAACTTCATGGCAAGACAGTAAACAGGGTGGATTGTTCGACAAAATGATACTTCAAATGGACCGATTTGGATGACATCATCTTCTGAAATGGCTACGCCTACGGTCTGTTCTTTATACGATAGCTTGTCGAAATTATCTTGATCTTGAACATGCCCGTAAATCGGCAAAGCAGGTGCTGACTTGCCGAGATAGAAATTAATGAGCCGACTAAATTGCAAACTGCCAATATCCGCAATATGATCTGCATGATAATGGCTGATGACAACTGCATCCAATTTTTCTAACGGTAAATAATTTTGCAGCGAGGAAAGGACCCCACTCCCACAATCGATTAAGCAATTAAATCCCTCGTGCTCAATTAGAAAAGACGATGTCGCGCTGTTAGCTTTCGGATAACCGCCCCAAATGCCGATAGGTGTAATTTTCATACGTTCAATAACCTCCCTCATTTACTGTAAGTGTACCGCGGTGACAAGGTATTGAAAAGTGAGGGCTATAAAACTCTAAATACGAAGAAGTGACTATTCGTTAATGTGATGAAAAAGTTCTGTTTTTTGTTAGGAATTAGTACAGTATCATGTGGTTTTAATTGTGAAAACAGTATTCTTTGAAATGAATGATGAAAAATAAAATTGACCTTACTGGAAATAAACCGTATAATATATTCGAATAATTCTAGTAATTATAATGGCAATTTAAACAAAAAGGAATGTGACATACGAGTGAAGGATTCCACGCTAGAGCAGCTATGTAATTTATACACTGAATTGACGGAGGAAGACATTCGTATATTAAAAAATACTGCATCGACTTTGCAAATGTATGCGGATTTGTCGGATGCCTATATGTTTATCGATTGTAAGATGAAAGATAGTGAGAATGCAATCGTTGTGGCGGAGGCTTTTCCAAAGTCGGTGGAATCTGTATACGAAAACTCTGTAGTGGGGAAAATAGTTTTCGATACTTTTGAACCGGGTGTATTTTATAGTTACCGTCAAGGGAAGAAGTCGGTCATTCGCCAGGCAGTGACACAGGAAGGTAGATCTGTGGAACAAAGTGTTGTGCCCATTAAAAATGATTCACATGAGGTTATTGGTGTTCTTATTCAAGAAAAGGAAGTCGATTATCCGGCAGTTAATCAAAATAATCAACAAAAGGACTCGTTAGGTCAAGGATCAATAGACTATGTGATGGGCGATAATAGTAATGATATGCCAATGGTTTCTGACTTGCTTATGGAAATATTTTTATTAACTGATAACGAAAATAAATTAATCTATGCTAATCCAGTAGGTGTGAAATTCATTACTGAAATGAGTCGTACAGAAGAAATTCAAAATAGGAATTTAGTAGGATTATTGCCCTTCTTAAATCCGGTTTACAATCAGCAAGATGATGTGTTTGTTTTTGAATTAACAGTAGATCACAAAAACTTAGTTGTGAAAAAGGTTCGACTACGCAAGAAGGATAAGATGAGAGGGACATTGCTCATTATCCAGGATTTAACGGAGCTGCGCACAAAGGAAAAAGAGCTGATGATGAAATCAGTCGTTATCCAAGAGATTCATCACCGAGTGAAAAATAATCTTCAGACAGTTGCAAGTTTACTCAGATTACAAATGAGAAGAGGATTTCCGGAGGAAAGTAGATCTTATTTTGAAGATACTTTGAATCGTATTTTTAGTATTTCTTCGGTGTACGAGCTCATTCTTGCCAATGAAGATGCGGAAGATGATGATGTCAACATCATTGAATTGACAAGGAAAGTCTGCTCGACAATGGTTATAAATGAGCTACATAAAAAAGTTAACTTGATTATTTCTTCAAATGGCAATAGAATATTAACATCATCTAGGAAAGCGGTTTCAATTGCCTTAATCGTCAATGAGCTCGTTCAGAATTCATTAAAACATGCTTTTCCAGAAGATGAGCAAGGCGAAATTGTTGTGGATTTTCTATCAAACAAAGATTTTTTGGAGCTTCATATTTTCGACAACGGCGTTGGGATGAGGGAGCCTAAAACTTCACTTGGATTGGAGATTGTTCATAACTTAGTAGTCAATGATTTGAATGGTGAATTTAGTTATTTACCGGAAAACATAGGAACACATGCAGTCATTACGTTTCCAGTAAGTCCGGAGGTTATTATTTATTATGAGAAAGAAAATACTGATAGCTGAAGATGAATCCATCATTCGAATGGATATTAAAATGATGCTAGAGGATCATGGTTACGAAGTAGTTGCTGAAGCGGGAGATGGGGACAGAGCAATCGAACTAGCCTTTCTTCATAGACCGGATCTTGTATTAATGGATATAAAAATGCCGAAAATCAACGGCTTACAGGCCAGTCAAATTATTGGCAAACAATTGGATCTACCTATCCTAATTATTACTGCTTATAGTCAAAAGGAATTTGTTACGAAAGCACAGCAGGATAACATTGTAGGGTATTTGGTTAAACCGATTGCGGAGTCTAATCTAATACCAGCGGTTGAAATAGCCCTGCATCAAGCAGATAAGGCGAAACGACTAAAGGGGGAAATCAGCGATGCTCAACAGGAAGTTGAAAAGAGAAAGCTGATTGAACGGGCGAAAGGGCTTCTGATGACGAGGGAGCAGTTGACAGAACAGGAAGCATTCAAGCTAATGAGGGATTCAAGCATGTCTAGGCAGCTGACAATGGAGTCGATTGCGGAAGAAATTATCGCAGCACACAAGTAAATACCGACAAGCAATGGCGCTTAAAGAGAATATTCTTTAAGTGTCTTTTTGTGGTTTTTTAAAGGGGGTGATGACAGTCAAATTGGAAGCAGGCAATGTTGTGAAAAGGGAATACATAACTAAAAAAAGGGGGAATTTTAAATGGCGATGATTGGAACGGTAATTGTATATATTATAATGGTTTGTGCAGTCTTAGGGGCATTCGCAGCAATTAAAAACCCTGAAGAAGGTCTTGGTAAAGAGTTCATGTCGGGTATGCATGCGGTAGGTCATATTTTTATCCCGGCAGCAGGTATTATGGCGTCCATTCCATATTTGACGTGGTTTATTAGTAAATTTATAGGTCCTCTATTCGATGCGATTGGTGCGGATCCTGCAATTGCAGCGACAACAATCCTTGCATCAGATATGGGAGGCTACCAGTTAGCGAACGCCTTGAAAACATCTTATGAAGGCTGGGTCATGGCAATGATTGTTGGATACATGGCGGGGGCGACAATTGTATTCTCGATTCCTATGGGACTGGCAATGCTAGACAAAAGAGATCATAAATATATGGCACTGGGCGTGATGTCCGGCGTGTTAACGATTCCGATTGGTGCATTTATCGCTTCCGTATTGGTTGTATTATTTAACACGGAAATTCGAGATGTCATCAGTACAACATCAGAATCTACGTATGAATTTGTCATTAGTTATGGGCAAATTCTCATTAACCTATTACCTCTGCTCATTTTTGTAGTCGTTATTGCGGCAGGCTTAAAATTCTTCCCAAGAGGTATGATTGCCGGATTTATGTTGTTTGGTCGTATAATGGACGCAGCGATTAAACTCGTACTAGTATTTTCTATTGTTGAAATTTTTACAGGTGTATTCACGACTGTATTTGGTGCATGGGGCTTCGATCCAATTATGGCAGATGAGGCGGATCAGTTCCGCGCACTGGAAACGGCAGGTTATATTGGAATTATGCTAGCAGGTGCGTTTCCGATGGTATACTTGCTACGTAAGTATGCAGCTAAACCGTTGGAAGCGGGAGGTCGCAAGCTTGGACTTTCTTCAGTAGGTAGTGCGGGGATTTTAGCAACGATGGCCAATATTTTGGCGATGTTCTCATTGGTCAGATATATGAGACCTAAAGATAAAGTGATTAATATTGCTTTTGCTGTCTGTGCAGCCTTTTTGCTAGGTGACCATTTATCATTTACAGCTAATTTCCAACCGAATATTATTTTACCGGTTATTATCGGTAAATTGGCTGCGGGTATTTGTGCGATAGGAATTGCGTACTGGTTATCTGTTCCAACAGCTCTTAAACTAGAGGAGAAAGACCGCGCTGAAGGTGTCATTCGACCAGGAGAATACCTAGGAGATGACAATGCCGAGGAAATACTTAAAGCTCAGTCGTAATCTCTGTGTAGGCAGATGAAAGGAGTGAGTAAAATGAGTGAAGAGAAAAAAAGATTTATCCAGGAATTTGTACCAGGTAAACAAATAACATTAAGTCATTTAATCGCTAATCCAGATCCTGATATGTTCCAGAAGCTAGGGATTCAAGAAGCAGGTGCTTTAGGCATAATGACTTGTACGCCGAGTGAAACGGTTATTATCGCAGGGGATTTAGCTACAAAATCAGCGAGTGTTAAGATTGGTTTCCTGGATCGTTTTACAGGAAGTCTCGTCATTGTGGGTAGTGTTTCCGAGGTGGACGTGGCAATGAATGAAATTAATAAATTTCTTTCTGAAAGACTTGGATATACGCCAGCATTCATCACAAAGTCATAAGGATGTGTTCTACAGATGAAAAATAGAGCCATGCTAATTGGTGCGATTGGTGCTGGGAAATCCACATTGACGAATGCGTTATTAGGGAAAAAAGTTGAAGCTGTTAAAACGCAGACGCTCATTTATCATGATTGGATTGTAGATACGCCTGGGGAATATACAGAAAATCCATTTTTCTATAAAAACATTATGGCAACCGCTTTAGAAGTCACGCATGTTTTGTACTTGCAGGATGCAACAAACGGTAAAATTATTTTTCCACCTGGATTTAGTACAGGGATAGCGAAGCTGCCGATTGGTGTCATTACTAAAAGTGACCATCCAAATGCGGACATCGAGCGAGCCGTTGGAATGGTGAAGTCAGTCATTACCAGTGGCCCCATTGTGATAACTTCGTCAGTTGAAGGAATTGGCATAGAGTATTTAAGAGAATTGGTAAAGTTAAATAATATGGCTGCCATGAAAAATTTCGTGGTAGCGGCTAAAGATGAAAAACTTATATTCACAGACTTCCTTTACAATTCGCGTAATGTTTGATATGTTTAGGCTATTAAAAGTTGATAATTTGGCAAAGGCGCCTTTACTGCTCGAGGATATTTCTTCGGGTCTGTAAAGGCGCTTTTTTTATCTTCATTCAGGTAAAGTCTTCGGAGGTGTGTATGTGAACAATTTCAGGCGAAAGCAAGAGACGATGATTAGTGCTGGGATTGACATTGGCACAAGCACAACGAAGTTAATCATTAGCCGATTTTCGTTAACGAATGTAGCAGGTACGTCGCATGTTCCTAGAATTGAAATTGTGGATAAAGAAATTTTATATAAAAGTCCTATTTTTAGAACGCCGCTGACGGATCCTTTTACAATCAATGTGGCAGAAGTCGAAAAAATCGTTCGTTCTGAATATGAGCAAGCCGGTATTGAAGCTTCTCAAATTGAGACGGGCGCAGTCATTATTACAGGAGAAACGGCGACGAAGCGTAATGCCAGTGAGATGCTCCATTATTTATCGGGTGAGGTTGGCGATTTCTTAGTCGCTACGGCTGGACCAGATTTAGAAGGAATTATCGCGGCTAAAGGTTCTGGTGCCTATGACTATTCGGGTCAAAGTGGAAAAGTGATTGCCAATATTGATATCGGTGGAGGAACGGCTAACATTGCGGTCTATAAAGATAAGGTTCTTCTGGGTACATGTACGATGCATATCGGAGGACGACTCATTGAGTATAAAGAGCAAAAAATTCGTTCGATTTCTCGACCAGTTCAACAGCTCTTAGCTGACAATAATCGTTCCTTGCAAATTGGTGATTCTACGGGTGCGGCCGGTATAGAGTTTGTAACCGATTTCATGGCCGAGTCGCTCGGTAGAGTATTAAAAAATGAATTGCAAGAAGAGGATTCGGTTTTATTGCTTGGACATCGCCCTAACTGGACAGAGGAAATTGAAGTGCTTGTTTTCTCAGGTGGTATTTCTGAATGTATGTATAGTCACGAATCAATCGGTGGGCAACTAGCTAAGTATGATGATATAGGCGTGCAATTAGCACAGGCTCTACAAAGAAATGAAATATTGCAAAGCTTTTTGTGGATGGAGCCAGTTGAAACAGTGCGGGCAACTGTACTTGGCGCAGGTACACAAACAACGGAAATTAGTGGAGCTACGATTCAAGTGGCGCCTCATGAATTACCGTTAAAAAACCTACCTGTTTACAATTATGCCTTTCAGTCAGATCTTCAAAAAGGATTGGAAAACTTTGAGATTGCTATCAAACATGCGATTGACATGTTTGATGCATCGAAGGAAGGGCAAAACTTCGCTCTCTATATTTCAGAGCTGCCCTATATGGGATTCCGAGATATTCAACAGCTAGCAGCAGCCGTCATTCAAGTGATGGAACAGCGCCCTGACCCAAATCAGCCGATTGTATTGGTGCTGCAATCAGACCATGCAAAAGTAGTTGGTCAGACGCTGATGGCTATGAATGTGAGGCAAAGCGTCATTTGTATCGATCAAATCTCTGTTGAACAAGGTGATTATATCGATATTGGGAGATCCCTTGAATCAGGCGTTGTCCCAGTAGTCGTTAAAACATTAACATTTCACTCGTCGTGAAGGAGGGTGTTAACCAGTGAATTTAAAAACAGTTTTAGGCGGAGTAAGCTATACATTCGCTGATCTGAAAGAAGTAATGGCAAAAGCAAATGAGGAAAAATCAGGAGACCGCCTAGCGGGTGTCGCGGCAGAAACCGTACAAGAACGAATTGCGGCAAAAACGGTCCTCAGCGACATTTTACTCAGTGAAATTCGTAACAACCCGTTAATTCCAATTGAAAACGATGAAGTTTCTCAGATTATTGAGGGAGACATAAACGAAAGAATTTATGCTGAAATCAAGAATTGGAGTGTCGCTGAATTACGGGAATACATTTTAAGTCATGAAGTCGGTGACCGTGAGCTCAAACGCATTAGTAGGGGATTGACCTCCGAAATGATCGCGGCAGTTGCAAAGCTAATGTCGAACTTGGATTTAGTGCATGCTGCAAACAAAGTAGAAATTTTAACGACCTGTAATATTACGATTGGTCATAAGGGAACTATTGCATCACGTCTGCAACCCAATCATCCAACGGATAACGTAGATGGAATGATTGCTTCACTGAAGGAGGGGTTGTCATACGGTGTCGGCGATGCAGTTATTGGCATCAACCCGGTTGATGATTCAGTTGAAAGTGTCAAACGTCTATTGCATGCCACAAAGGATTTCATGAACGAATGGGAAATTCCAGCGCAAAACTGTGTGTTGGCGCATGTGACGACACAGATGAAGGCGATTCAACAAGGAGCCCCTGCAGATATGATTTTCCAAAGTATTGCAGGAACCGAAGTTGCGAATCGCTCGTTCGGGATATCTGCTGAATTGATTGCGGAAGCAAAAGACCTTGCGTTGAAGCAAGGAACGGGATCCGGTCCGCAAGTGATGTATTTTGAGACGGGGCAAGGTTCGGAATTGTCCGCGGAAGCACATTTTGGAATTGACCAATTGACGTTAGAGTCTCGTAACTATGGTTTCGCAAGACATTATGATCCATTTATTGTGAACACGGTTGTTGGTTTTATTGGTCCAGAGTATTTGTATGACAGTAAACAAGTGATTCGCGCAGGACTCGAAGATCATTTTATGGGTAAAATGCACGGTCTTCCGATGGGTGTCGATATTTGTTATACAAACCACATTAAAGCGGATCAAAATGACATTGAGGATTTAGGGGTTTTATTATCAGCGGCGGGTGTGAACTTCATTATCTCGGCTCCAATGGGGGATGATGTGATGCTGAATTACCAGTCGATGAGCTACCACGATATCGCGACGCTTTTACAGACGTTTGGTAAAACACCATCACCCGAATATCTCAAATGGCTTGAAAAAATGGGGATTTACGAAAATGGTCGTCTAAGCGCTCGCGCTGGAGACGCTACTCTATTTACACGTTAGGAGGTGATGTCTGTGGATGAACAACTGATTCAACAAATTACGAAGTTAGTAGTTGAAAAACTGCAAACAAATCAATTGACGCCAAGCAGTTATGAAAGTAACAAGGAGCCACTCGTTAACCTGTTTCAACATACACCAGTAGGAAATAGTCTGAGCGAAGAAAAAATACGTGAAACACCTTCTGGAGAAGTGAAGTTTTTCAGTACAGTTGCTGAGGAAAAGAAGTCTAACCTAGTAAAGGCGAAGGTTAGTAAAGCGGATCCTTCAGTAGATGATGACAAAAAAGAAGCTTATTTAGCAGAGCTCCGTAAAAAAACACCTGCTCGAATTGCAGTTGGAAGAGCTGGCTCAAGGCCTAAAACGAATACGTGGCTGCAATTTCGTTATGACCACGCGGCAGCTGTAGACGCAGTATATGGTGAGGTGCCAACTGAAATTTTGGATCGTTTAGATTTCTTCCAAGTTCACTCAAAAGTACAGGACAAGGAAGAGTATATTAGACGTCCGGACTTAGGAAGACGTCTATCGGATGACTCCAAGACGACAGTGAAAGCAAAATGCGAGCATGCTCCGACCGTTCAAATCGTTGCTTCGAATGGTTTAAGTGCAATTGCCATTGAAGAGAATTTGGAAGACGTCTATCTTTCTTTAAAGCAATCATTAGCCAACTTGAACATTGAAGTAGGTACGAGTTTTTATGTCGATAAAGGCAGAGTTGCTTTGATGGATGAAATTGGAGAAATTCTGCAGCCGGATATCGTCATTATCTTAATAGGTGAACGTCCTGGACTCGTTTCAGCTGAGTCACTCAGTGCTTATATATGCTACAAGCCGCGTATTGGAACGATTGAAGCGGATCGCATGGTTGTTTCCAATATTCATAAAGGTGGTATTCCTCCTGTTGAAGCGGGTGCCTATTTAGGAACAGTGATTCAAAAGATATTGAAGTATGAAGCAAGTGGCGTTTCACTCGTGAAGAAGGAAGGATAGGAGGCGTGCAGATGTCATGAAGAAAATTCATGCGGAAATTTTGTCTATGCAAGTGATCCCTAATGTAGATGCTGGGTTAGCAGCGAAGTTCAATTTAAAATCGCATCAGCGGAGTTTAGGATTATTTACAACGACGATTGATGACGTTGGTTATACAGCCGCCGATCAGGCGACAAAAGATGCGGATGTTGAAGTGGTCTACGCGAAGAGCTTTTACGCAGGATCAGCACATGCGTCAGGTCCACTTTCGGGAGAATTTATCGGTATCATAGCTGGTTCTTCTCCGGACGAAGTGAAGAGTGGCCTGGATTCAATTCGGACAACAGTTCACAGTACGGCTTACTTTGAAGCGATTAATGATGATGACAATCATGCATTGTTTGCCCATACGATTTCAAGTTGTGGTCACTATTTAGCAGAGGTAGCCGGTGTTGCGACAGGACAATCGCTTGCGTACTTGATTGCTCCACCTATCGAAGCAATTGTAGGACTGGATGCGGCATTAAAGGCGGCGGATGTTAGCGTCTGTGAATTCTTTGCCCCACCGTCTGAAACAAATTTTGGTGGCGGATTATTAACAGGCAGTCAGTCTTCTTGTAAGGCGGCGGCAGATGCGTTTCGAGAAGCTATTATGAATATGGCAAATCGACCATTAGATTATTAAGAAAGGAGGGAGTGCAATGGTAACAGCAATAGATGCTGATTTATTAGCTCTCCAGGAAATGCGTACAGCTGTGCAAACGGCAAAAGAAGCGCAATTAGCTTATATGAGTTTTACACAAGAGCAAGTGGATCGGATTGTGAAGGCAGTTGCGGATGCAGCTTTTGAACAGTCAGAGCGACTTGGCAAGATGGCAGTAGAAGAAACAGGAATGGGTGTGGCTGCCCATAAAACGATTAAAAATGAAGTTGGCTCAAGAGATGTTTATGAAAGCATCAAGGATTTGAAAACAGTCGGTGTGATTGGGGAAGACAAAGTAAAAAAAGTGGTGGAGATAGCGGCTCCTTTTGGTGTAGTGGCAGCTATTATTCCAACAACAAACCCAACGTCGACGGCCTATTTTAAAACCTTAATCGCCTTAAAAACAAGAAATTCGATTGTCGTGAGTCCGCATCCATACGCAGTCCAATGTACACATGAAGCATTGAAGGTTTGTGATGCAGCGGCAGTAGCGGCGGGAGCGCCAAAAGGGTTGATCCAGTGTTTAACAATGGCTTCGATGGGCGCGACGCAACAATTGATGACGCATCCCGATGTGAATTTAATTTTAGCGACGGGTGGTAGTGCGTTAGTAAAGGCTGCATATAGCTCTGGGAAACCTGCATATGGAGTTGGTCCCGGCAACGTTCCTGTTTATATTGAACGCTCTGCCAAAATTGAAAAAGCAGTGAAGGATATTATCGACAGTAAATCGTTCGATTATGGAACCATTTGTGCAACAGAACAAGCAATGGTAGTGGATCGTAATGTTGTCGAGCTTGTTACCCGTGAATTAAAGAAAAATGGTGCCTATATTTTATCAGATGAAGAAAAGCGCATCATGGAAAAAGTCGTTTCGCCTATTCCGGGGAAAGTGAATCCGAAAATTGTTGGGAAAAGCCCACAGTTCATCGCCCAATTGGCAGGCATTACACTGCCCGAAGGAACGCGTGTCATCATTGGGATGGAAACGAAGGTTGGTAAGGACATTCCTTTCTCACTTGAAAAATTATCGCCTGTTTTCGCTATGTATGTAGCGTCAGATGTGAATCATGCCAAGGAGCTTTGCTTATCCCTGCTAAACTTGGGTGGTCGTGGACACTCACTTTCGATTCATACAGAAACAGATGCGATTGCGCGTGAATTTGCAGTAGATATGCCTGTATCGCGTATTTTAGTCAATACGATGTCATCTGTTGGAGCAGTCGGCGGGACAACAGGCTTAATGCCTTCTATGACGCTAGGTTGTGGGTCGTTCGGTGGTAATATTACATCTGATAATGTGACGGCTAAGCACTTACTGAATACTAAACGAATGGCTTATGGCATTAAAGAAGTGCAGCTGCCACAACATACAGCTAATACAAATGATGTGACAGAGCAAGTCGTTTCTCAAGTATTGAAATCTATGGATTCAAGTGATGCGATCAATCCCGAAATGGTGAAAGATCTAGTCAATGAAATTGTAAAGAAATTATCAAACTAAAAATTACTAGGAGGAAACAAACATGAATAGAGAAGGATCAGCGTTAGGAATGGTAGAAACTAAAGGATTAGTCGGTGCAATTGAAGCAGCGGACGCAATGGTGAAGGCAGCGAGTGTACATCTAGTTGGGAAAGTACATGTAGGTGGCGGAATTGTAACGGTTTTAGTACGTGGAGATGTAGGCGCAGTGAAAGCAGCTACAGATGCAGGCGCAGCGGCAGCACAACGTGTAGGAGAATTGCTATCTGTTCATGTCATTCCAAGACCGCATGATGAGTTGGAAATACTATTACCTAAATCAGACAACTAATGTAGCGTGCTGTAAAGGAAAGGCGGTAACGACATGAATCAGCAATTGATTGAAAAAATTGTGGGAGAAGTACTTGGCCAGTTAACAAAAGTAAATAGCGAACCAAAACAGCAGCCTGTACTTCCTGCTAATACAATTCCAATCGCTGTTTCTGCTCGTCACGTCCATTTGTCGCAAGAACATGTGGAGATACTGTTTGGCAAAGGGTATGAATTGACAAAGAAATCCGATTTGTCCCAACCCAACCAATTTGCAGCGAATGAGACAGTAGTCATTGCCGGGCCAAGAGGGAGCATTGAACGTGTTCGTGTACTTGGTCCTGCACGCTCGTTGACGCAAGCAGAAGTCAGCTGGACAGATGCTATGAAGCTTGGCATTAAAGCGCCACTCCGTGAATCTGGAAATATTGCAGGTTCAGGAGCATTTACGTTAATCGGGACAAAGGCAAGCCTTTATCTCGAGGAGGGCTTGATTATTGCCCAAGCGCATATTCATATGCAACCCCAGGATGCTACGAATTTAGGTGTACAGGATGGCGACTATGTAACGGTAGAAGCAGCTGGTATACGTCCGATTGCTTATCGGAATGTGAAGATTAGAGTTTCTGAGCGTTATCGTTTGGAAATGCATATCGATACTGATGAAGCCAATGCGGGGTTAATTACACAGGGGGCAACTGGTTATGTTGTTCGTCCTGGTGAGGTTAGCCAAAAAGTAGTAGAGGGGCATAGCACTCCTGAGAGTATTGTTAACAAGCAGTATAGCTTTACGAAGAAATTGTTATCCAATGATGATGTCAGGGATATTGAAGCATCTGAAATTATCGTGGAAAAGGGCACAATCATTACGGCACTTGCCCGTGATACTGCAAGAGATTTAGGTAAATCTATTTCCGTTAGAAAATAGAAAAAGGTGATAGGTTATGCGTCTAGGAAAAGTGATTGGCAATGTTTGGGCAACCCGCAAAGAAGAAGGACTACAAGGTGTGAAGTTATTGATTATTCAACCTGAGGATGCCTATGGAAATGCGGTCAGAACCCACTTCGTCGCGGCTGATCGGCTCGGTGCCGGAATCGGTGACCAAGTCATTGTAACGAGTGGCGGTTCATCACGTTATATTGATAAAGATAACCCCATTCCGATTGATGCAGTAGTAATTGGAATAATCGATTCAACAGAAGTGAAGAGAGGTGAATTCGATGAGTCAAGCGATCGGAATGATTGAAACAAAAGGATTAGTTGGTTCCATGGAAGCGGCAGATGCAATGATTAAAGCGGCTAATGTAAGGCTCATTAAGCAAGAGTTTGTGGATGGTGGAATCGTAACGGTGCTCGTTCAAGGTGATGTAGGAGCTGTGCAAGCAGCTGTCGAGGCTGGGCGTGAAGCCGCCAAGCGTGTGGGAGAACTGTTAGGATCACACGTCATTCCACGTCCAGACGAGTCCGTTTATAATTTGGTAAAACCTCTTGATCCGAAAGAACAACAGACGAAATCTAAACCTGTATCTACTACTAAAGCGCAAACGACAAAAAAGACTGAGGAATAATCGTGTGAAAGGGTGAGCATAGTTGGCTTTTCGAAGACATAAAATCGCCGTCATTGGTGCAGGACATACTGGCGCCACTGTAGCTTTACTGTTAGCACAAAAAGAGTTGGGAGATATTGTTTTACTCGATATTCCTGAACAAGAAAGCCCAACAAAAGGAAAAGCGTTGGATATGCTTCAAACGGGACCGATTCAACGTTTTAATGTGAAAATTACGGGGACGTCTAGCTATGAACATATTCAAGATGCAGACATGGTTATTATTACTGCAGGTATCGCAAGACAACCTGGAATGAGTAGAGACGATCTTGTTACGACGAATGCGAAAATCATGCGCGCTGTATCTGAACA
Source organism: Sporosarcina sp. FSL K6-3457 (assembly GCF_038007285.1). GTDB lineage: Bacteria > Bacillota > Bacilli > Bacillales_A > Planococcaceae > Sporosarcina. The sequence goes on along the minus strand of NZ_JBBOWX010000001.1, from coordinate 3,976,796 downwards.
AGTGAAAAAATATGCACCAGACAGCACAATTCTCATTTTAAGTAATCCCGTAGATGCCATGACCTATGTGTGCTATAAAACGACTGGGTTCCCTAAAAATAGGGTGATTGGTCAATCGGGTGTTCTAGATACAGCACGTTTTAACACTTTTGTTGCTGAAGAGTTAAATATTTCAGTGGAGGACATTTCAGGTTTTGTTTTAGGAGGACATGGGGATGATATGGTACCGCTCGTTAGATATTCTTATGCTGGCGGCATACCACTAGAGAAGCTCATACCCCTGGATCGGCTTGATGCAATTGTGGAGCGCACAAGAAAAGGCGGAGGGGAGATTGTTTCCTTACTCGGCAATGGAAGTGCCTATTATGCACCGGCAGCCTCACTCGTTGAAATGGCAGAAGCAATTATTAAGGACAAAAAGAGGATATTACCTTCGATTGCTTATTTAGAGGGTGAATACGGCTATAATGGGCTGTATTTAGGCGTTCCTACTGTGATTGGTGGTAACGGGATCGAAAGCATTATTGAACTACCACTGACAAATGAAGAGCAAACAGCACTTGATAAGTCGGCAGAGGCTGTTCGTTCAGTTCTTGATATTTGCAGTCGTTAAAAACAGGGTGAGTAACTATGCATAATAGTTACTCACCCTGTTTTATTTAGAATGAAATAGCATTATTTAAAAAATATAGAGAGTTTGAGTGTGAATGGATGGTGCCGGTCATTTTCAGGCTACTTTTCCAAGCGTTTACGTGCAGGTCTAGTAGTTCAATTGCTTGAATTGTATTAGGCACGTACAGGTTCAGTGAAATGCATTGATCGATATGACGTTGGCGCGCTGCATTTTGCCTCAATGTCCATTGTTGGTCGATGAAGTATCCTGATTTATAAAACCAACGTGTTTCTGGATTTAAATCTGGTACAATAATTGGAATGACTCCGTCTAACTGTTCTTCCATATAGTATTTTTGAATGATAGGTTCAATGCCGACGGTACTAGCTGCAAGGATTGCTGTCGATGAATGGGATGCTATCGCCGTCATAGAGCCGTTTCGCAAGCCGTTTGATGCAACGTCTGTCCGAAGTTTTTCCCATGTCTTTGAATGGTATTCCCTCTCTTCAAAATACTCTCCGCTATACCATTCTGATGCTTTGAATAAAGGATAGGCCCCTTTTTCCTTAGCGAGTTCCATTGAAGCTGAAATCGTCAAATAGGCGATGTTCTCGTATAATTCATCAGCAAACTCTACTGCTTCCGTTGATTCCCAACGAATTTTATTTAGGGCGAGTAAGTGATGCCAGCCCGTTGTGCCTAGCAATAGTCCACGCAATTGTACATCTATTGGCTTTGAATGAACGTTTAGGTCAATGGCGTTGTCGATCATACGCACTTGAATCGTGATGAGTCGCTCCAATACACCAGCAGGAACTACACGTCCAAGGTTGATAGACGAGTGGGTGAGCTGAGTTGGATGTGTGGCAACAATCGTGTATTCAGACGTAGCTACATGTTTGTTCATCTTTTTACGATGAATTTCATCCGTATAGCAGATATGTGGAAAGCCTGTTGTTAGCTGGCTATGCATGATTTGCTTCATGAGGTCGATGGCAAAAATGGTCTTTTTGTTAAGTTTCGGATGCTGAACACACGCCATGTATTTTTCACGGAATGAGCCAGCCCCCTTCTTTTCATCATAAAAATCGGCAAGGGAATACCCCATAACTGTCTGCACCTCATGTGGGTCGAACAGATGCCAATGGCCGCGTGATTCCACTTGTTCCATAAATAAGTCAGGGATATAGATAACTTTGTCATCTATCATACCGTCAAGAAACTTAGTAATGCCTATATGGTATACATCTAGGTAGTTGGTAGATGCTGTTGGCTTATTGTCACCTGGTTTTTGAAGTTTTCCGGCGTTTAACAAGGTGGGTAATTCGACCGTCATATACAAATGACTCATTGCCCAATAGGCTTCTTCAATTTTTTCGAGCCGTTGCTCTGTTTCGTTTTGCATTAGGATCATTGCGATGAGAAGCCATCGTTCTTGGGGAAGTTCAACAGATTTATGGTCGGCATCCCTAGTAATATAGTTACTCATCATCATTTGCAAGGCGCTGTATGTGAATAATTTGTCTCGTTCCGGGGTGATTAAGTTCCCAATAAGTCGCAGTTCTTCTCGTGAATAGCGTTCAACTAAAATCGGGTCATACAAACCAAGTGCCACTAGCTGGGTAATATGTGCCGCGAAATCCGTGTAGATGTTCGGGCTACGCTGTTTGGTATAGAGGTCATGAAGATGAATTCGTGCCGCGATAAAGGTCCAGTAGGGTTCGTGCTCACTCAATTGGCTGAGAGCGTGTGAAATCATGGACTGTGACCAATCAGCGTGGCTGCCGTTAGGGAATTTTTTTATCCATAATGTACTTGCTTCCAATAAAGAGGCTACTGCCTTCTTCCCAAAATCCAAGCATAATTCAGTTAATAAATCATGCTGTTTTGTTTGCATAGACATTTTTTTGTCTCCTTCCATGATTGTTGTTAGGAATCAAGCTAGTTTCGCTTTTCAAAACAAAAAAGCAATAGTTCTACCTTTTCGGTAGAGCTATCGCTCATGGATCATTCGTTGGAAACAGAATAGGACCGTCCACATCATTTAAGTTAGTCGCAGAACGACAGATTGGTGGCGGAAACCTGCTCGCTTCCACCTCTCAACCCCCGAAGAAAGTGTCGCTTGACGATGGAGGGCAGGTCTTCTGGCTCGCGCTTCATTCTTCCAGCCGGCCTTCCCATGGATTTCTCCACAGTGGCTTATTTGGCGGTCGTCAGCGCTTACAGTTGCGGGGACAGCTCCGGATTTTCCGGATTCCCTTTTAAACCGATATCGGTACCTATCCATCGTTCAATAGTATATAGTGTGTACAATATGCTAACTTAACACTAGCATGTAGTGGGCAAAACGTAAAGTGGGAAGGGGATATTTTGCATGGCGGTCATAAAGTCGTGTGAGACGGTCATAAAGTGGCTCATGCCGGTCATAACCGTGTGCGTGCCGAGCATAATCGAGCCTAAGGCAGTCATAAGATAAAAATACGTCGAGTAATACCTGAATATTCTTTTTAGTTCTAGATTCACTTATCAAAATATGATACGATTTCCTCAGATGGTCGTCAGTAATTAGCGAGGAGGTCGAAGAAATTTATTAGCAAACGAAGAAAAGAGCCACTACTTCTTGAAGGACTTAGTGCAGCAATTAGGCGTCTGCCGAGAGAAGAACCTATGCTGGAGGCCAAATATGCTGCCCTGAAAGCTGGATTTGGTGGAGAACAGCAATTGGACAAGGTCTTTGAAAACTATACCTTTTCAATGAAATATCGCGTACTGCATGATCTATCCCTTAGATCTAGCACTCACTTTCAAATCGACACATTATTTATTACCCCATCATATGCAGTCATTTTTGAAGTGAAGAATATTGCAGGAGAATTAAAAGTTGTAAAAAATCCGCCACAATTAATTCGTAAGCTAGATAATGGGGAAGTGAAAGGTTTTAACAGCCCCATTACACAACTACAAAGTAATTGCGAGTTATTGCAGGACTGGTTTCATTCAAAAAATGTTTCATTGCCGATTTATGGCGCCATTGTGTTGGCCTATTCAAAACAGCGTATTGAACTATTTGATACGAAAACCCCATTCTTATTTCCGAATGCAGTCCCCACGTATATTCGTAGTCTCCCAATAGAAACCCCACTGTTGGATGATGTAGCATTTACAGGGGTAGCGCATGAACTTGTCGCTAGCCATCGCGAATTTATTCCCAACCCTATTTGTCTAACTTACCCTGAAATTAAAAATAAAATTATAACAGGTGTTGCATGCCCATCCTGCGGTTTTTTAGGTATGCAGAAATATATGAAGGGATGGCGTTGCGCGGCGTGCGATAGGACAAGCATCGACGCGCATAAACAAGCGATTCGTGATTGGTTCCTTTTATATGGCGGGAAAATGATGAATAAAGATTGCCGTGAGTTTTTGCATATTGAGCGTCAAAGTGCGACACGAATTTTACAAAGTATGAACTTGCGAACGGAGGGAGCGAATCGTAATCGGACATATTCATTGTTTAAATGAATGGCGGTCACAAACTCGTGTGAGACGGTCATAAACAACTTCAAGGCGATCATAATGTGGCTTATGCCGGTCATAACTGCGTTCGTGCCGGTCATAACGCCCGTACACCATGCAAAAACGGCATCTCTCAGCAAACAAGAGACGCCGTTCCGCATTTCATCATTCTTCAATTAACCCTGACTCAATCAAAAACTCCTGTGCCACTTTTTCAACCATCATGCCTTCATTATCAACTTTAGCGTTCATCTTCTGCATCGCTTCTTCGTCGATAATGCCAGCTAGTTGTTTTAAGACTTCTTCAATTTCTGGGTACTCCACTAGTGTTTCTTTTCTCACCAGCGGCAGTGCGTGGTAGGGAGGGAAGTAGGATTTATCGTCCTCCAGCACACGCAAATCGTAATCTTGCAGCTGGCCATCTGTCGTATAAGAGTTGATGACGTCGACTTCTTTAGCGCCAATGGAACGGTACATAATGCCGTGGTCCATCCCTTTGACATCTTTAAATTTCAAACCATATTCCTCCTGGAAGCCAGGTAAGCCATCTGGACGGTCGATAAATTCAAAGACAGCACCGAGTACGAAGTCTTCCGAAACGTTAGCGAAGTCACTGAATGTCTTGACGCCAAGTTCTTCGGCTCTTGCTTCATCTAACGCTAATGTGTACGTATTATTGAAGCCGAATGTGTCGAAAGCGATAATGCCGTCTTCATTGACGAGTCGTTTCGTAGTCGCAAGCGTCTCCTCGGCTGTGCCTGGATCCTCATGGTAATAGTTGACGACAATCGTCCCCGTGTAATCGGGTATGACATCAATCAGATCATTCAACATAGCGTTCCAGACGACGTTCGAGCCGCCAAGGTTTTCTTTGTAAACGACTTCAATATCTGTTTTATTTTCAATCAATTGCCCCATGACATGTGACAAAATGATGCTTTCTGTATTGTTCCGAGAGCCTAATGTTAGTGAATCCTTTTCAATAAAAATACAACCTGACAGCATACTTGCTACGAGTACTGTCAATATCAATGTTATGAATTTATTTTTCATACTTACTTCAATCCTTCCGGCGTCGTCCATTTTTCAATTGCACCGAAAAGCGTTTCAAGTACAATTGCAAGAAATGCTGCTGGAATTGCGCCAAGTAAAATCAATCCATCAATGCCGCGTGTAATGCCTAGGAAAATGAAATCACCAAGTCCGCCTGCACCGATAAATGCTGCCAGCGTTGCTGTACCGACGTTAATGACCGCTGCTGTTCGAATACCAGCCATAATCACAGGGAGTGCTAATGGGAGTTCTACTTTAAATAGAATTTGCATACTTGTCATACCCATTCCTTTTGCTGCTTCAGTTGTCGCTTTATCGACATCTTTAATACCTGCATACGTGTTGCGAATAATTGGCAACAAGGAATAAAGGAATAACGCAGCGATTGCTGTTTTTACACCAATTCCGAAAATTGGAATCATGAAACCGAGCAATGCAAGGCTCGGAATGGTCTGCATGACACCAGCACCACCAAGTACGACTGTTGTGAGTTTCGGAACACGTGTGATTAAAATTCCAAGTGTAATGCCAAGAACAATGGCAATGAGCATTGAGAAGAAAACGAGTTGAATATGGACAGAAGTCGCTTCGAGCACTTCTTTCCATCTCATTTGTGATTGTTGGGCTAGTTGTTGCCAAATTGTTAAGTTATTCATTGGCTTTCCTCCGTTTCTGTCCACTGACTAGACATGACGGATAGCAACGAACCCCGTGTGACAACACCTAATACTTTTTGATAGTGATCGACAACCGGGATAATACCGAAAGGTGCGTCATCCATCATAATAATAGCGTCTTTAGCAGTCGCAGCATCACTCAGAAATGGCTCTCGGGACACCATGATTTCCTCGATTGTTTTAATATCATCTAACTTTTTAATGACATCGTAGGCAGAAACGATTCCGAGTAATTTGTTGTTATCGTCGACAACAATAAGGTTTGTAATTTTTCGCTGCCGGATAAGCGAGAGTGCTTTTTCCGGAGATCGATGAGGTAGAGAGGTGACGACCGATTCCGACATAATCTCGGTAACGGACATGAGTTCAGGGTTTTGGGTAATCCGATGTTTCCCAATGAACTCCTCTACAAAGCCGTGGGCTGGTTCATGCAGTAATTTCTCTGGAGTGTCCAACTGTAGAAGCTTACCGTCTTTCATAATAGCGATGCGATCGCCCATTTTTAAAGCTTCATCCATATCATGGGTAACAAAAACGAATGTCTTATTCAATTTTTTATGCAATGCGCTTACCTCTTCTTGTAACTGATCACGTGTTAACGGATCGAGTGCACTGAACGGTTCGTCCATTAAGATAATATCAGGATTGCCTGCAAGGGCTCTTGCGATACCGACACGCTGTTGCTGACCACCTGAAAGTTCCTTTGGATAGCGCGTGGCAAATATGTCCGGATCAAGACCGACTAAATCAAGAAGCTCGTTGACACGGGCTTTGACTTCCTTAGGATTCCAGCCTTTTAGTTGGGGAACAATGGCGATGTTTTTTTCGATGGTATAGTGGGGGAAAAGGCCAATTTGTTGGATGACATAGCCGATGTTTCTACGTAATTCAGACGGATTATACGAATTGATATCTTTGCCGTTGATGGAAATCGTTCCGCTTGTATGTGGTTCCATCTTGTTAATCATTTTCATCGTTGTAGATTTACCCGAACCACTTGGTCCAATCAACACAAGAAATTCGCCTTGTTGAATATCAAAATTGACAGATTTCACAGCTTGGAATCCGTCACCATACACTTTACTTACGTTTTCAAATTTTAGCATAAGTACCTCCTGTAGTTTTTAAAAGAAGAAAAATATTTTTAAAAGTAGATAAAAAAATAACTTCTACTCAATAAAAAAGAAGCTCAATTCAGCTCCGATACTTGCTGGAACAATGCCTCGTGTAAACAGTATAACATAAAACAGTAAATTTCGCACTATTTACACTTGTTTCTATTATATGCTCTATTTATTGCCCAGTCGTAATGTTTTCTATTAGAATGGACGAAGGGAAGGAAGTGCATCGTAAATGGATATGACGATTTTCATTGTTGAGGATGATGTCGCGATTTTTAATTCATTGAAAGAGCGTCTTGGGCAGTGGTCACTCCGTGTGACGGGACCAGATGATTTTCATGATATTATGGGGGCTTTTTTTCAAGAGAAGCCGCATTTGGTTATGATGGATATCCAGTTGCCTACCTATGATGGTTTTCACTGGTGCCGTGAAATACGTGCGGTGTCGAAAGTACCTATTATATTTTTATCGTCCCGTGATCATCCTATGGATATGATTATGGCGATGAATATGGGGGCGGATGATTATATTCAGAAGCCGTTTCATACGGATGTATTACTAGCGAAAATTCAAGCGATTTTACGGCGCACCTATGCATATGGGGAAGAGACATCGGATGTACTAGAATGGAATGGTGCAGTCATTGATATGAAGCGTGGTATTATTCGAAAAGATGGTACAGAAGTTGAGTTAACGAAAAATGAGTTTTTCATCTTGGCGGTACTCGTCCAATCGATGGATGAGATTGTGTCCCGTGACGATTTGATTCGCAAACTCTGGGATGATGAACGATTTGTCAATGATAATACGCTGACTGTCAATGTGACCCGATTGCGTCAAAAGCTTGCAGATCTAGAGCTTGGCGAAGCGATTGTTACGAAAAAAGGGCTTGGCTATATGGCGATTACGCTATAAGAAGGGGGTATCCGCATGTTCATAAGCTATATAAGAGATATGGCTAGTTGGATTCTCTTTTTCTTACTAGCACTTGGCTTTGCAGATATGATAATTTGGCTCGATCAGGGAATCGACACGAAATTTTCGTCTGTGTTGTATGTGAATATTTTACTGATTATAGCTCTTATTCTATTTGTTTATTGGCGCTACAGAAAAGAAATGATGTTTACAAAAGAGTTAGTCGTGTTCACAGGTGGTTCTACGATTGATTGGCATGAAGCGTTGCCGGAGACTCTTTTTATGCGTGATGAAATAACGAAGGAAGTGTTGCAATTAGCGGCGTTATCCTTTTCAAAGGAATTGGCTACTATCAGACAGGCAAATGTTATTGAAAGTGATTATACCGCTGCCTGGGTACATGAAGTGAAAGCGCCACTTACCGCGATGAAACTACTTATTGACGCCCATCGCACAGATCCGGCTATTCGAAAATTGGAAGCGGAATGGTTACGTGTCTATCTACTGATTGACCAACAATTGTACATATCTCGCCTGCCGACTCTCGAATCGGATTATCTTGTAGAAGATACTGCTGTTCAACGATTGGCTGCTGCGGAAGTACGGGAATTAGCTACATGGTGTATGGAGAAAAATATTGCTGTTGAATTTGAAGGAGAAGACTCGAAGGTAGTGACCGATGTTAAATGGAGTAGATTTGTTATTCGACAAATTTTAACGAATGCAGTGAAATATAGTCCTATTGGCAGTGCGATTGTTGTCTCAGCGAGCGTGCTGCCAAGTGCCAATGTCTTGCTGACCATAAAGGATAATGGATCAGGCATCCCGCAACACGATATAGCTCGTATCTTTGATAAAGGATTTACTGGAGGAGCGGGACGACTTCAAAATGCAGCGACAGGACTCGGACTTTATTTGGCAAAAACAGTGGCCGATAAGCTTGGAATCGCATTGGTCGCGGATTCAATCATGAATCAAGGAACTACGATTACGATGATCTTTCCGACTGAAAATGAATTTGATAAGATACAAACGCCTCGTAAGAATGGCTGAAAAAATTCGTAAAAGTGATGGCTGCTTTTACGTTTTTTTTACATGAAAAGCTCAACATGACAACAATGTCACATCAGGCTGACAGTTTGTCATGTAAATCGCACGACCGTAGCCTTCTATCACGGTACGATAAGGACATGAAAAACAGGGAGGCATACAGGATGGACCAACATAAAACCGTTTTACATGCACAGAACGTGCGGAAATCATATGGGGCGCGTGGCAATGTTCAACAAGTTTTAAAAGGAATCGATCTCCGTGTCGTTGAAGGAGAATTCGTCGGCATTATGGGATCATCTGGGGCAGGAAAGACAACATTACTCAATGTGCTCGCGACAATTGACCGTGCGACAGAAGGAGCAATTCTCATTGGCGGTTCTGATATTTCCAAAATGAAGGACGCAGAGCTATCCGCATTTCGTCGTGACAAGCTCGGATTCATTTTCCAAGATTATAATTTGCTTGACACGTTAACGGTGAAGGAAAATATTTTACTGCCCGTATCACTGGGGAAAATGAAGAAAAAAGTGGCAGAGGCAGAGTTTAATAGCATCGCTGATATTCTTGGTATTAAAGATCTTGCGCATAAATACCCACATGAAATTTCTGGCGGACAGAAACAAAGAACATCAGCAGCACGTGCGTTGATTAATAAACCATCTATGGTATTCGCGGATGAGCCGACAGGTGCACTAGACTCGAAATCAGCTTCCTCGTTGCTTGGCACGATGGAGGATGTCAATCAAAAGCGTGGTGTCACCATTATGATGGTAACGCATGACCCTTTGGCGTCAAGCTATTGCAGTCGTGTGGTGTTCTTAAAAGACGGCAATATTTACTCGGAGCTGTATCGTGGCGATAAAACACGACAAGCCTTCTTCCAGGACATCTTGAACGTTCAAGGCGTTCTCGGGGGTGACAGCGTTGACACTATTTGACCTTGTAATTCGTAGTATGCGGAAAAATATTAAGCATTATTACTTGTACTTTTTCGCACTCATTTTAAGTGTGGTGTTGTACTTTGTCTTTGCGACGTTACAATACGATGAGGCGGTTAGCGCTGGCTCAGGTGCCAAGATGGACTCGGCATTTATAGCAGCAGGTATACTTCTGTTATTCATCGCAGGGATTTTCGTAGTGTATGCAAATGCCATCTTTTTGAAAAGACGAAGCCGAGAAATTGGTTTGTATCAATTGATTGGTTTGTCGAAAAGCAAGGTTTCCCGCTTGTTAATTACTGAAAACGTATTATTGAGTACAGGAGCGCTCATTATTGGAATTGGCGTAGGTCTGCTCGTATCGCGGTTATTTTTACTTTTACTAGTGAAACTTATAGGGTACAAGGAGTTTATTACAGTATCATTTTCATTCATGGCAGTTATTCAAACAATGGTCGTATTCGTGGCGATTATTGCGCTGACATCTATACAAATGTTGTTGACTGTTCATCGAAGTACGCTCCTTGGTTTATTCAATGCTGATAAAAAAGGAGAGCATCCGAAAAAGCCTAAAGCATTTATTTCGGCTGCACTAGCTTTGCTCGGGATCGGGCTTATTGTTTTCGGTTATTGGTTGTCGGATCGCATGTTGGAATCAATGATCTCAATGCTATTGTTCAATATGCTAGCGGTACTTGCAACAACCATTTTGGGAACATATCTTGTATTCCGTGTCACAATTAGTTGGTTGTTTTATCAAATTCGAGTGCGTAAGCAAGGGCATCTAGGATTGAATAACAGTTTGTCGATTGCGCCGCTCATGCATCGCATGAAAGGCAATGCTAACTCACTGACGATTATTACAGTATTGTCTGCGATGACGCTTGCTATGTTGGCCGGCTCGTATTCACTTTATTACTCGACAGAGAAAGAAGCGCGTTATATAATGCCTTTCGATTTTATGTTTGAGGATGAATCGTCCAGCTCGTTTTCAGCCGATGATTTATCGGTCGCAGATTTCGAAGCCGGTTTACAAGAAAATGGAATTGAATATACAACTGAAACAATTGAATTACTTGGAGTGGAAGGGACTTATGAAGAGGGTGTTTTCCCTGAATTTCTTGACATGAGAGAAGCGATTTATAATACCTATGTTGTAAATGCTAAGCAATTACAACAAGCGGGTCTCCTAGTTGAAACACCAAAAGATGGATCTGTCATTTATCATAGTGCATTCATGGGGACTATGGCAAAACAGATAAAGATGCCATTCGAAATGCATATTACTAGTGGTGAAAAAGAACAAGTATTTACCGCTGTGAAATATGGCGAAGGAGATGTTATGAACGCAAGTTGGGGACCTCAATTAGTGATGAGTGATGTTGACTTTGAACAGTATAAAAAAACGTTGGTTCCAGAAAATGTAGAAAACATGGAACTAAGCGATGTTGTAAAAAATGTTCGAGTTTTCAACATCACTGACAAAGATGAACTGGCTATTGCCTCTGATATCCGCAACCAAAATAAGGAGGACGTTTTTTGGTGGGAAAGTGCGGACTATTACTCGATGTATGAAAGATCAATACAGGGCAATGGTTTGCTCATTTTCATCGCAGGTTTTCTTGGGCTTGTCTTTCTGATCTCGACAGGTAGCATTCTGTACTTTAAGCAAATGACAGAAGCAGAGCAAGAGAAGCAAGGCTATGCAACCCTACGTCAGTTGGGCTTCACAGTGCAGGATATTATGGGCGGCATCATCCGTAAGCAAGTATTTGTCTTTGGCGTGCCTTTGCTCATTGGATTACTACACTCAATATTTGCCATTAAAGCTGCGTCATTTATGTTCATGTCTGATATCACTGTGCCGACTTCGATTGCCATGGGTGTGTATGCATTAATCTATCTATCGTTTGCAGCTCTAGCAATAGGTTATTATCGGAAAATAGTAAAAGCTGCGTTGTAAATGACTTTAGGAACGCACCAATAACCTAATGAAGAGAATTGTTCAGAATTATGCTCATTAATCTTTCTACTTAACAAGTTGTTATAGAAGGTGAATTATTGAAGAAAGGAGAATAACATCGTGAAAAAAATAATCGTAACGATTGTACTTGTAGCTGTTATTGTTGGTTTGATCTTGAGTTTGAGAAATGTAAATCCGAATAGATTGGGAGCAGACAGTTATTTTGTTCAGATCACAGACAGTGGCGATAAAATTGAAGATAAAATAAGTACTGGAGAAGTAATGGTTCGATACGAATACACTTTTCCTGCATTCGATAAAAAAGGGGATAAAAAAGAACTCACATTTACAAGTGGGCATGAACTGCGTAAGGATGCGTATATAAACTTATTTTGGAAAGAGAATAGAGGTGTAACTTCATATCAGGAGGTGCAAAAGGAAGACATTCCGGAAAAAGCATTAAACGAATTGAAGAAATAGAAAATAACATACTTTAGCAAAACTGTGAAAGCAGCTCTTTAAAAAAGTAAACGGCTTATCGTGGCGGTAAACTTAAAATACTTTAATACGGTGATTAACGCAAGGTGAACAATAACACGTCAGAGTCCTATGTGGATTCTGACGTGTTATTTACATTTCCTCAGGCGTTTGCATACCTAAAAGTCTCAGTGACTCTTTTAAAACGATTGCAACGCTTGTGACAAGCGAAATTCTAAATGCTTTATGCGTGGCATCTGAAAGTACGTGAACATTGCTGTAAAAGGAGTTAAACGCTTGCGCGAGATTGACGGCATATTTGGCGACAATAGATGGATCAAGATGGTGAGCAGCTTGTCTAGTGATATGTGGGAACTGCTCAAGTAACTTCACCATTTCCCATTCGAAATCATTGACTTCATCCACAAAAAAAGAAGCGCTAGCTCCTGTTTTACGCAAAACGGAATGAGCGCGTGCGTAAGCATATTGAACATAAGGACCCGTTTCACCTTCTGTCTGGAGCATTGTTGCCAAGTCAAACTCGATATCATGTTTTCGGTGCTGTTTTAAATCACTGAAAATGATTGCACCAACACCAATAGCCTGAGCAGTAGCTCTTTTATTCAATAAATCAGGGTTTTTCTCTTCAATATTCTTTAGTGCAAGGGCAATGGCATCATTTAGTACTTCTTCTAATAACACAATTTTTCCTTTGCGCGTCGACATCTTCTTGCCGTCCTTTAAGATCAGTCCAAATGGGACATGTTCGATTGTATCTGCCCAGTCGTAGCCCAGTTTCCCGAGCACCTGCTTCACTTGTGTGAAGTGCAGACTTTGTTCATTGCCAACGACATACACAGATTTTACGAAGTTGTAGGTTGTTTTTCTATCAATGGCGGCGCTCAAATCACGGGTCGAATATAATGTAGCGCCATCTGATTTTTTAATCAAACAAGGCGGCATGTCTTCGTCGAGCTCGACGACTAACGCACCATCGGACTCTACCAGTAGTCCTTTGTCAGCTAACTCGTTAACAACGGGCTTCATTTTGTCATTGTAATAAGCTTCTCCTTTATACGAATCGAAGGTAATCCCCAGCAAATCATAAATGCGTTGAAACTCCTTCAATGATTCTGATTTGAACCATTTCCATAACGCAAGTGCTTCGGTATCGCCGTCTTCTAACGCTTTGAAAGCGGCTCTACCTTCATCATTCAGCGAATCATCGAGCCCGGCTTCTTCATGGAAACGGATGTAAAGTTGCAAAAGTGTTTGGATTGGTGCTTGGTGGACTGCCTGCTCATTGCCCCATTTCCGATATGCAGTTAGTAATTTACCGAACTGTGTGCCCCAATCGCCGATGTAATTGATTTTCACAGGCTTGAAGCCATTTTTTTCGAGCAATAAAGCAATCGAATTGCCAATGACAGTGGAACGCAGATGTCCCATGGAGAACGGTTTGGCGATATTAGGGGAGGACAAGTCAATCGTCACGACTCCCCCATTGCCATCATTGTTAGAACCGTAAGCTATTGATTGCGTGTGGATTGTTTGTAGCAAAGAGTGCGTGATGACAGAACGATTCACAAAGATATTCACATATCCAGCCACAGCCTGTACTTTTAGGATGAGTGGATGATGGATCGCCTTCGCTAGTTCCTCAGCAATGACAACGGGGGACTTTCGAAGTTCCTTGGCAAATGGGAAACAAGGCAGAGCTATATCGCCTAAGTGTGTATGGATAGGTCGTTCAAGCATACTTTCGTTTAGTGGAATCGGGCTAAATTGTTGTAGCACTTGCAAGACATCTTTTTTCATGGTCAACACTCCCTCGTTTATTTATTTCAACAAAAAAAGCCTTCGTCTCAAATTAATGAGACGAAAGCTTAGCTTCCGCGGTACCACTCAAATTGCCCATGCAGGGCCACTTCCTCATAACGGCGAGACGCCGGCTATTCCTACTCGATTCAGAAAAGCATCTTCGAAGTGCGCTTCGCAAGCATTCTTTACCAGGCTCCCACCACTCCCAGTTCTCTAAAAAAGAAATGATTGCTACTCTCTTCATCAATGATATTGTATGTGAATATAGCAAAATGATGTGAGAGTGTCAATGGTTTTGATAGGGGTAATTTGTTGATGAGGGACTTATTTCCTCAATGTGTTCAATTTATCTTCATTAAAAATCTTTACATTTCTCTGCATCCTCTAATAACCATTTCATATAGTACTTACCTCCTACTAAATCGTAAAATGGGCTTATCCTATAATCCTGAAATTGGGATTAAAAAAGAACCCTGAGGCACAATGTCAGGGTCCTATGAAGAAAGGTGTCTTATATAAATATAAATTTAGGAGTCATTCATTATGAAGTGGCGGCGGAATAACCCAACCCTTTTCCTTGTTCAAACGAAGCATTTTCAAGCCAAACATTGCTCTTTCAGCAATATACTTCCCGAACATCATAGCAATATCCTCTCGTAGACATTGTCCCATTACTTGGCTGCAAGATACAAGTCCTTGCCCGACATTTATGGAGACGGCGGCGCTGATTTCAGGATCTGAAAATTTTGCACCAACCGGAATCTCTTGAGATTTTGCTTTAGGACGTCCAGGTAAGGCGGGGGGCGGTGTAACGCCATTATCTTTTAAGATCTGCTCAAGGGCCTTATTTTCAGCTTTCATCATTTTGACAGCTTCTTCAAGAAGCTTGATCAGTTCATCGTCGCCAGCGTGATTAACGAACGCTTCATACCCACTGATTAATCCATTGTTTGCCCCGATAAATGCCCATGTTCCAATCACCTCTCCGTAATGCATCGGTTCATCTTTGGGATTCCCATTCATAATACCCATTAAAAGCACTCCTCATCTAATTTTTATTTCAATTTCAATACGTATTATGTGTAATCTGAATTTATCTATACGGTATCTAAAGAAAATCGGTATTACTTAATTTTTTTCTAACCTCATCACTATAAAAATTAACAGCTTCTGCTTTTAAGATTTAAAATTCTTTATTTGACGACAGATTGAAATGTAGCTAGGAAATCGGTGGAAAAGCTGGAAGCGTTGAAACCTGCTGTTGCCATCACGGGGCATGGACTTCCGATGATAAGTGACCTGTTAACAGAGAGTATAAAGAAGCTTGTGCAAGAGTTTGACCGTATTGCCATTCCTGACTATGGGAAATATGTTGATAGAAGTGCTGAATAATCATCTTAATAGCAAATAGAATCGGTGCTTTGAAGTTACTACCGGGTTGCCAAAGAGGGTATAAAATAAAAAAATTTGATTTCAAATTTTTTGTTTATAACTTTTACGCCTTTTATAAGAATGCTGATGATGACGGTCAAAACGACAACAATAAATACCTGTGGATATGTGGATAAGCACTTGTTTAGTTAGTGTGAAAAATTTCTGCCTATTTACGTGTGAATCACAACATGTTAGGGTATATAAAGAAAACAAGGCACTACATATAGTATTGAACGAGGAAATGGTACCGACACCGGTTTAAAAGGGAATCTGTAATTATAGAGCTGTCCCCGCAACTGTAAACGCCGACGATCGCCGAATAAGCCACTATAGAGAACTCTATGGGAAGGCGCAGGCAGGAAGGACGAAGCGTGAGCCAGTAGACCTGCCACTCATCGTCAAGCGACACTTTCTTCGGGGGTTGAGAGGTGGAAATAAGCGGATTTTCTTCTTGTCTTCTATATGTAGAGATGAGTAGATTGTTCTGTTCTGTTTCCAGCACTCAACCGATGGGCGATAAGCTCCACCGACAAGGTGGATCTGTCGCTTTTTCATTTTAGTTTCGACCTCGGCAGATATAAAAAACAACTAAGAATTCAAACGATATGCTACGTAACATTATTGAAGGAGATGGTCATTATGACAATTAAAATCGCGACAACTAACATTGATCGGGTATTGGATGCATTACAAAGTGAATTTGGAGTAGCCCAAATAGAGGCGTTAGTCATTGCAAGTGAACGCTGGCAGCAGAAATATCCGGAGGGTTCTGAGTCTGAATGGGCGAAGGCGATGACATTAGAATCATTGAGTAATCTAGATGAGGCGGCGACGTATTGGACATTTGTTGCGGCTCGCATTCACCTCTATGATGTTTACGCGCGTCAGGAGCAACAACGTGGTGCGAAGGTCTATACAGATTTCGCTAGCAACGTTAACCGTCTTGTTGAGCAAGGACTATATGCATCTTTATTAACAGAAAAATATTCACATGAAGATCTTGAAGCTCTTGGTCATCTGATTGAACCAGAACGGGACAAGCTATTTACCTATATCGGATTGAAAACGTTAATGGACCGCTATGTCGCAGTTGATTACAACAAGCAATCAGTTGAGCTGCCGCAAGAGCGTTGGCTCGTCATTGCAATGACACTGATGCAGGATGAGACTGAAAATCGACTAAACAAAGTAGCAGAATCATACTGGGCAATGAGTAATTTGTACATGACAGTGGCGACGCCAACATTGTCGAATGCAGGGAAGCCACATGGTCAGCTATCGAGCTGCTTTATCGACACGGTTGACGATTCTTTGCAGGGAATCTATGACAGCAATACAGACGTAGCCAACTTGTCGAAATACGGTGGCGGCATCGGCGTTTATATGGGGAAAGTACGTAGCCGTGGCGCATCTATTCGTGGATTTAAAGGCGCGTCAAGCGGCGTTCTTCCATGGATCAAACAACTGAATAACACAGCAGTCAGTGTTGATCAGCTCGGTCAGCGTCAAGGGGCTATTGCTGTTTACTTGGATGTGTGGCATAAAGATATTTTCACATTCCTAGATTTGAAGCTGAATAACGGAGACGATCGCTTACGTGCGCATGATATTTTCACAGGTGTTTGCCTACCCGATGTCTATATGGAACAAGTTGAAGCACGTGGTGATTGGAATCTATTTGACCCGCATGAAGTGCGTACAGTCATGGGCTACTCCCTTGAAGATTTCTATGATGAAACAAAAGGTGCGGGCTCTTTCCGTGAGAAATATGAGGAATGTGTCAACCATCCTACATTGAGCAGAGAAACTGTGCCGGCTATCGATCTTATGAAGCGCATTATGCGTAGTCAGCTCGAAACAGGCGTGCCGTTCATGTTCTACCGTGATGAAGTCAATCGTGCCAATGCCAATAAACATGAAGGCATGATTTATTCATCAAATCTTTGTTCGGAAATCATGCAAAATATGAGTGCGACAAAATTTGAATCGGTCACATTGGAAGACGATGTCGTGGTCACACGTTCAAAGCCAGGTGATTTTGTCGTTTGTAACCTGTCATCCATTAACTTAGGACGAGCTGTTCCAGCAAGTGTGTTGGAAAGACTCATCACAATCCAAGTACGTATGCTTGATAATGTTATTGACTTGAATAAAATCCCGGTCGTCCAAGCACAACGGACGAATTCCCGTTATCGCGGAATCGGCCTCGGGACATTTGGATGGCATCATTTGTTGGCGCTCCAAAATATTCAATGGGAATCCAATGAAGCGGTGGATTATGCCGATAAACTATATGAAAAAATTGCTTTTTTAACAATTAAAGCTTCTGCGGAACTGGCAAAGGAAAAAGGGGCTTATCCGTTATTTGAAGGCTCTGATTGGCAATCCGGGTTGTATTTCGAAAACAAGGGCTATGATTCGAAGGAGTGGCGTGAACTGCGTGTTGAGGTGGCGACAAATGGTGTCCGCAATGGCTATTTAATGGCAGTTGCACCGAATAGCTCGACATCTGTCATTGCAGGGTCAACGGCGTCTATCGACCCAATCTTTAAGCCGTTCTATCATGAAGAAAAGAAAGACTATAAATTACCTGTTGTCGCACCTGATCTTAATCACAATACTTATGACGTTTACCGTCGTTCTGCCTACATCGTCGATCAACGTTGGTCGATTAAACAGAATGCTGCGAGACAGCGCCATATTGACCAATCGATTTCTTTCAACCTGTATGTACCGAACTCAATTCGTGCTTCAGTGCTTCTTGACCTTCATGTGCAAGCATGGAAATCTGGTATGAAAACGACGTATTATACGCGTTCAACTGCGACAGATATTGAAGAGTGCGAATGGTGTCATTCTTAATCGCCTATGCTTCTTGGAGCGGGAACACCCAAGAAGTTGCTGATATGATTGAAGAAATATTGGTCGGGGAAAATGTCGACGTAACGAAGTATCGAATTGGTGGGGGCGTCATGCCGAATCCCCGCCATTTCGATGCGTTAATAATTGGTTCATTTACATGGGACAAAGGCGCAACGCCTGATGAAGTGAAGGATTTTGTGGCAGACGTCGGTTATAAACCGGACAATGTCTATGTTTTCGGAACGGGAGATACACAATTTGGCGGCGACGATCTATTTTGTCACGCCGCTGTGAAATTAGCTCGATTTTACGCATCGACTTATGAGCCATTAAAAATTGAACAAAGCCCACGTGGCGTACAACAGTCAACTGTTATTGAATGGTCGAAGGGAGTCATCAAACATTGGAAAAACTTACACGAGTAAAGGTACTAGAACCCGCAAATCCAAACAAATCAACAGCTATTTTTGGTGGCAAAGCGAGCGGAATTCTCAACTGGAACGACCTCGCCCATCCACATTTCTATACATTACGACAACGGATCCGTTCGCTTTTCTGGACAGCCAATGAAGTTGATATGACGCAGGATGTTAAGCAATTCTCGTCACTGACGAAGCCGGAGCAAGATGCATTTCTTAAAATTATTGGCCTGCTAGCAACGCTTGATGGTCCGCAAACAGATATTGCGGCAAAAATTGCCCAGTATACAACAGATCCTTCTGTTAAATCACTGTTGGCAACTATTGCTGATCAGGAGAGCGAGCATAATCATAGCTATTCTTATGTCTTATCTTCTGTCACAACGTTGGACAAGCAAATAGAGTCATTTGAAATGGGACGTACAGACGAAGTATTGATGCGCCGCAACGAGCGAATTGTTGATGTGTATAATGAATTTGCAGAAAATCCGACAATTGAGTCTGCGTTGAAAGCAATGGTGTATACGACACTATTGGAAGGACTTTTCTTCTACAGTGGCTTTGCATTTTTCTATAACTTAGCGCGCAATCAAAAAATGGTTGGCACATCGACGATGATTTCATATATTAATCGTGATGAGCTCCAGCACGGTAAGGCAATTAGTGATATTTTCCGTGCAGCACTTGCGGAAAATCCCGAGCTCAATACGGATGCATTCACTGAATGGATTTACGATCAATTCAAGCACTCCGTAGAACAAGAAGTGGCGTGGAGCCGTTATGTGTTAGCTGATATCGACGGCATCGACCTTGTTGAAATGGAAGGTTACGTGAAATATCGTGCTAATAAAATGCTGCGCATGCTAGGACTTAGCGAGATCTATCCAGAATTCACTGATAACCCGATGAAATGGATTCGTGCCTACGTTGACAGCTTTGACGACACGAAAACAGACTTCTTTGAGCAAACTTCAAGGCAGTATGTGAAAACTAGTGATTTGAATGGTTTTGATGATCTATAGTTAAAGATAGAATAAGCATATTTAGCTAACTGGTTCAGTTGCCAGGGCGAAAATAACAAATAACAACGCAATTGGAGCCAAGATTCACATATGAATCTTGGCTCCAATTGCGTTTATTTTAAGTACATGCATCTAAAAATATTTTTGAAGGACTATTAGTAATTGAATTAGGAGGAGGTAGTAAGTAAGCAGCCAGATGAAAGGATTTTTATTGATTAGATTTAACGTTTATCTATTTAAGAGAAGCTTATGTATTTCTTAATTAAAAATTTAAAACTCATGGATACAATCAGTACATAAGCAAAAAATACTTGCTTAAATCAGAAGTAGAGGGAGAGAAAATAATGGATAAGAAAAAAACAGGGAAGAAAGCTTTCATGGGTATGCGAAAAGGGATAGTTACTGGCGTTGCACTGATCTTAATGGGTACTTCAACTACTGTATTAGCATCTCAAGACACAGGGTATATAAATGAGTTGTTTGGAGGTATAACGAATAGCTTTGTAAAAGATCAGCATAATCAAGTGGTGATAGAATCAGGAGTGAAAATGAAAATAGAGGAAAGTTTAAGTGGTGGAAAAAGCTCGTTCATCATAGTTTCCTTTGAAAAAGAAGATAAAACTGAATTTCCTGATGGAGCTGCAATCACAAATTTGGAATTAGGTATGAAGCATGGTGCAAGTTATCTGATTGAGCAACAATTAACAGAAGATCGCAAACAGATTATTGCCAAATTTGATATAGATACATTCAGTAGTATAGAAGGTAAAAAAGTTACGATTAATGCTCAAGACATTGTAAATACGGATACAGATGAAATCATTGCCAATGGACCCTTTGAAACTAAATTTACGGCACATGACCGTTCTAGTAAAATTGAAATTGATTTAACGCTAAAACAACAAGAAGAGGAAGTAGTATTGAAAACGTTACATGTATCTGCCATCGGAATTGAATTGGAAGGAGAAAGAATAGATGGTCAGGCAAGCTACTTACCGGAAATGACTCCTATTGTTAAGGTAGTTACTAATGATAACCAAATCATTCAATTAAACACGGATTCAACAAGTACAACAGACATCGGATTCAAATGGAAATATAGCCTTAATGCGGATGGAAACCGTCTGTTTTTAGATAAGGCTACTATAAATAAGATCATGATAAATGATCAAGTAATTAGTGTGAACTAAGATTTAATAGAGGAAATCAATAGTCTGAAACGTATATTCGGGTGAATATACGTTTTTTGATTTTCACATGTTAAGAAATCATTTTTATTTTCTTAAGAAAAACTTTGAAAATAGAAATTATACTATATTTAGTTGCAAAATGATCAGAAATGAACGTATTTTTAGGAGGTTGAAGAAATGGAACACTCATTCATATTTACAATAGATTCTTGGTATATCCTTATCCCTGTGTTTCTACTTTTTATATGCTATATGGTCTTGGTTACGGTTATTAGAAAGAAATATCAATTTGGTCAGTTTATATTATTAACTTCTTTTGCAGTTTATTTTATGTGTATGATTCATTTTGTGTTTTTTCCCATCGAGGTGAATATCGGGATATATGCTAATTTAACACCCTGGTACAAATCCATTAACTTTGTCCCTGTGTTAACAATAGATCTTTCAACATTTATATTGAATATAATCATGCTTGTACCTTTTGGTTTGTATTTACCATTACTAAGCAATAAATATCAATCAGTTAAAAAGGTAGCTATTATGGGACTATACATCAGCTTGTTTTTTGAAGGGACACAACTTTTGATTAGAATACTACTTGGAAACGGGCGTAGTACAGATATTAATGATTTGATTGCGAATACATTAGGGACTGTGATAGGATTTTTAATAATAAAAGAAATGTCTGAAAACTCATTCGTTTATATTATTCTCCATAAACTAAGACTGGAGAAAAGTGTTAGTAGACTTTAACGCATTCAACCTGAAAAGGAGGCTAGACATATTGGGGAATACTATTCTAATTGTTGATGATGATAAGGAAATAGGAAAATTAGCGGAAATATACATGAAAAATGAAGGATATCATGTCCTTCAAGCAGGGGATGGATTAGAAGCTTTAAAAATTATAAAGCATAATCCTGTAAATCTCATTATTATGGATATCATGATGCCGAATATGGATGGATTAGAGCTTTGTAAGCATATTCGAGTAAATAATCAAGTCCCCATACTTATGCTGAGTGCGAAAGTGCAAGATATGGATAAAATTATAGGACTCATGACTGGCGCAGATGATTATATGTTAAAACCATTTAATCCATTAGAATTAGTCGCTCGAGTAAAGGCGTTGTTACGGAGATCTAACTATGAACCGGTAGGTGAAGATAAGGGGATTATCCGAGCTAACTCGCTTGAAATAGACAAACAATCCCATAGGGTTACGGTGAGTGGAAAAGAAATAAAGCTAACATCTATTGAATTTGACATCCTATATTTACTCGCAAAAAATAAAGGAACAGTATTTAGTTCTGACGATATATTTGCAAGAGTGTGGGAAGAAGACAGCATGGGTTCGAATAAAACAGTTATGGTTCACATTAAGAATGTGCGAGATAAAATCGATTTAGTCATTCCAGGAGAAACAATTATCCAAACTGTTTGGGGAGTGGGCTATAAAATTGAAAAAAGTCATTAAATTCATTTCGATTTGGAAAATTTTAATTTACTTGGTGTCGGCAGCGATATTAACAGGTATAACTGCTTTTATACTAATTTCTGCTATTCGTTATTTGGAAAAACAATCTTCTCGTCTTGGAGACTTAATTGAACTAGTTGGCTCTTTTGGTATAGCGTCAGTTGTACTGGTGGTTTGTGTATTATTTGTCTTCTACTTTTTCCTTTTTATTCATTTTGAAAGACAGAAGTATATCGAATATTTACTAACAAAAATGACTAATGAAATTGAATTTATATCAGAAGGCCATTTTAACGAAAAAGTAACTATAGAAGATAATAGAGTAGTAGGCGAATTAGGTACAAAAGTGAATAACATTATTACTCAAGTAGAAAAGTCAGTAATTGACCAAAAAAAGTCTGCTCAAACAAAAAATGATTTGATTACAAATGTTGCTCATGACCTTCGCTCACCACTAACATCAATTGTTGGCTATTTAGAATTGATAAATGAAGATCGATATAAGAATGAGGTTGAACTGAGATATTTTATACAAATTATTCATCAAAAATCTAAAAATCTTCATGAATTGATGAATGATTTATTTGAATATACCTTGGTTCAAAATAAAGAGTCTTTACTTAATGAAGTTCCTGTAAGTATGGAAGAAATGTTGAATCAATTAGTAGTTCAATTTCAGGTTCAGGTTCATGAGGCGGGTATGGAAATAAGACAATATTTTTCAACTGTAAGCAATCCCATTGTGATGGGAGATGGAAATAAATTAGCCAGATTATTTGAAAATCTAATTCAAAATGCGATTCGATATGGAAAAGCTGGAAAGTATATTGATATTTCATTAACTGAATCCGATAAATTAATAGAAGTTGAAATTACAAATTTCGGGCAAGTTATTCCTGAAATGGACTTGCCCTATATATTTGAAAGGTTCTATAGGGGTGAAAAGTCAAGATCCCATCAAACTGGTGGTTCAGGTTTAGGTTTGGCTATTGCGAAAAGCATTGTAGAATTACATGGAGGCCAAATTGAGGTGGATAGCTCATTAGGTCGGACAACCTTTAGAGTGAAATTCCTGAAAAATATAGTGAATAACAGAGAAAAGCGAACTAAAGAGCAAAACGCAAAGGCTGCATATGAAATAGAGGAAATTTAACATTTCATTTAGATATAACGCGATGAAAAAGACGATATCCTATGCGAAAGAAAAAACTTAGGTTGTTAGTTACATTGTTTCAGTCCTTTTCTCCAGTTCAACTGAAGCCGTTAGTATCCATTGTCTAAGCTTGTCATTTGTGAAAAATTCATGACAATGGCTGAAATGTGATATATATCACATTCCCTTATACTGTAGTCAATTATGATGACAGTAGTAAGAAAAGTAAGAGTAGCACGTTGCAAAGGCCGTTATTGTTGACGGCTAGGGTAATCCCTAGTATGAACAATAGCAGTAAATACGTATACTTGTTGGTGGGGATGGTTCTCACTAAATACATTAGGGGAGGAACAACTATTATGAGTCAACTAACGCTTGAAACACAAGTTTGTGATATCGTCACAGCACTTCCACAAAGTGCTGATCTATTTAGAAGTCTGCGTATCGATTTTTGCTGCGGAGGAAAAATTCCATTGAAAGATGCAGCGGAAGGTCGGAATTTAAACCCGGAAGAAGTGCTTGGAAGTATTCAAAAAATAGAAGAAAAACGAGAGCAAGTCGGTAGTACACAGCCAACTTCATTCGGTAATAGAACGCTTGTCTCTTACATTCAAGAGAAATACCATGCGGGTCTACGTGAAGAATTGCCGGCGCTTGCACCGTATATTACGAAAGTCGTTAAGGTTCATGGAGAAAAACATCCACATCTTGTGCGTATCCAAGAAATTTTCAAGGAATTGCGTGCTGAGCTTTTGGATCATACAGCTGATGAAGACAAAAATGTATTCCCGGTCATTTTAGAATTTTTAGAAAATCCGACACCACAACTAAAAGAGCAAGTTAAACCACATGTTATGGAATTGGAAGCGGAGCATGAACATGCAGGTGAATTATTATTTGAAATTCGCGATCTAACAAATAACTACACACCGCCAGAAGGAGCTTGTGGTACTTATCGAGTTGTTTACGCACGTCTAGCGCAGCTTGAAAAAGATACATTTGAACATGTTCATTTGGAAAATAACGTGCTGTTTGACCGGGTGCGTGCAGCAATTTAATAAAGTGAAAAAAACCACGTTACGTGGTTTTTTTTGTTGAATGAGGGAACCTTTCATCTGATATAGGGCATTCCCTAATAGGAAGAAGTAGGAATACTCTTTAGAATTACGGGTATATGAATGGATATGGTGATGAAACCCCTCATTGATCCATTATTCTGAAAAGGAGTGAGTTTTCTCGATGAAGAAAAAAAGTGTACTGCAAAGTGGACTACGATACTTCAAACCTGTTGAACGTTACTCAGGGAATTGGTCGATTCTAGAAGAAAAAAGCCGTGATTGGGAAAATATGTACCGTCAACGTTGGTCACATGACAAAGTAGTCCGAACAACACATGGCGTTAACTGTACGGGATCATGTAGTTGGAAAGTGTTTGTGAAAAATGGCATTATTACTTGGGAAAATCAACAGATTGACTATCCTTCTTGTGGGCCTGATATGCCTGAATTTGAACCGCGTGGCTGTCCGCGTGGTGCATCGTTTTCTTGGTATGAATATAGTCCACTTCGCGTGAAGTACCCTTACATACGAGGAAAACTGTGGCGCATGTGGAGTCAAGCGTTGACTGAAATGAATGACCCAGTGAAAGCATGGGCAAGCATTGTAGAAGACCCTGAAAAAGCGAATGAATACAAAAGGGCCCGTGGTAAAGGTGGGCATGTTCGTGTCAATTGGCGCGATGCTACGATGCTTATTTCAGCGCAACTCATTTACACAATTCGAAAATACGGTCCGGACCGTATTGCTGGATTTACACCAATTCCTGCAATGTCTATGGTTAGTTACGCGTCAGGGGCACGATTCATCTCCCTTCTAGGTGGGGAAATGCTTAGTTTCTATGACTGGTATGCGGATTTACCACCAGCTTCTCCACAAATTTGGGGTGAGCAGACAGATGTTCCTGAATCGAGTGACTGGTTTAATGCAGGATATATTATTATGTGGGGATCGAACGTGCCATTAACACGAACGCCAGATGCGCACTTCATGACGGAAGTTCGTTACAAAGGAACAAAAGTTGTTTCTGTTGCACCAGACTATGCAGAAAGTGTGACACATGCGGATGATTGGATTGCTGCAAACCCTGGTACGGATGCAGCCGTTGCGCAAGCAATGACGCATGTTATTTTAGACGAATTTTATGAGCAACGGAAAGAACCGATGTTCCTTAATTACGCGAAGCAATATACCGATATGCCGTTTTTAATCATGCTGGATGAACACGAAGATTCCTATAAGGCGGGGCGTTTCTTACGGGCAAGTGATCTTGGTAGCAAGTCAGAACACGCAGAATGGAAACCAGTTATTTTCGACGAAACAACGGACGAAATTATCGTTCCGAACGGTACAATGGGGCAGCGTTGGGAAGAGAATGCTAAATGGAATTTAATTCTTGATAACGCAGATGGGACGCGCGTTGAACCTGCATTATCTGTTGCAGACCATGGTGCTGAGTGGACGGAAATGGTATTCCCTTACTTTGACAACATTGCGAATGGGACATTTAAGCGTCCGATTCCTACGAAAAAAGTAACATTTGCGGATGGAACAGAAAGGCTTGTGGCAACTGTTTACGATTTAATGCTGAGTCAATATGGCGTTCGTCGTATCGGCAGTGAGTTAGAAGCGAGTGGCTATGATGATGTTAACTCTATTTATACTCCTGCTTGGCAGCAAAAAATCACCAATGTTAAACCGGAACTTGTGACACAAATTGCACGTGAATTTGCGCAGAACTCTCTGGATACGGGCGGTCGATCCATGATTATTATGGGCGCAGGTATTAATCACTGGTTTAATAGTGACACCATTTATAGATCAATCCTTAACCTCGTCACACTGACGGCTTCTCAAGGTGTCAATGGCGGCGGCTGGGCTCATTATGTTGGACAAGAAAAATGTCGCCCAATTGAAGGCTGGAGCACGATTGCCTTTGCGAGAGACTGGCAAGCACCACCGCGTCTTCAAAATGCAACGTCATTCTTCTACTATGCTACGAATCAGTGGAAGTATGAGGAAGCTGGTGCAGAGGTGTTAATGTCACCAACCGCTGGAAAACCACTTTATGAGCATCCAGCTGACTATAACGTTTTGGCTGCAAGACTAGGATGGTTACCATCTTATCCGCAGTTTAATAAGAACAGTTTGCTGTTCGCTGAAGAAGCAGCGGCATTAGGAAAAACATCTACACAAGAGATTGTCAATCACACACTTGAACAATTGAAGTCAGGCGACTTGCAATTTGCTGTAGAAGATCCTGATGCACCGGAAAATTTCCCGCGCTCGTTATTCATTTGGCGCTCTAACTTAGTTTCTAGTTCTGCAAAAGGACAGGAATACTTCATGAAACATCTTTTTGGAGCATCTGATGGTTTGTTAGCTTCTCCTAATGACGAGGTGAAACCGGAAGAGATGGTTTGGCGTGACGAAGTGGAAGGGAAGCTTGATCTTCTGGTAGCACTGGACTTCCGAATGACGGCAACGCCATTGTACGCGGATATCGTGCTTCCAGCAGCAACTTGGTACGAAAAACATGACCTTTCATCAACAGATATGCATCCATTTGTGCATCCGTTTAATCCGGCGGTAGACCCACTATGGGAATCACGCTCGGACTGGGACATATACCGTTCGATTGCCCAGACGTTCTCTGAAATGGCGAAAGTCCATCTGCCTGGCGTTTACAAGGATCTTGTCACGACTCCGTTGGCGCATGATTCTATTCAGGAAATTGCTCAACCTTATGGCGAAGTGAAAGACTGGAGAAAAGGCGAAGTCGAAGCGATTCCAGGGAAAACAATGCCTGGTATGACGATTGTCGAACGCGATTATACAAAAGTTTATGATAAATACGTCACACTCGGTCCTTTATTGGCAACAGGAAAAGTCGGTGCGCATGGTGTTAGCTTCTCTGTTGCAGAAGAATACGAAATGATGAAAGGCATCAACGGCACTTATTTTGATGAAACCATTAAAAATGGCTTGCCGAAATTGCACACAGCTAAACATGCAGCGGAAGCTATGCTGGCATTATCATCAGCAACAAATGGCCGGGTATCGCAAAAGGCATATGAAGCGGCAGAACAAGATTCAGGTGTTGAGTTAAAAGATATTTCGGCAGACAGAGCAGCAGAGCGCTTTACGTTTGCTAGTATTACCGCACAGCCTCGTGAAGTTATTCCGACGCCAGTGTTTAGTGGATCGAATAAGATGGGACGTCGCTATTCTCCATTTACAACGAATATCGAGCGACTGGTACCATTCAGAACGCTGACTGGAAGACAGCATTTCTATATTGACCATGAGCTATTCCTTGATTTTGGTGAAGCATTGCCGGTCTATAAACCAACACTACCACCGATGGTATTTGGACCGCGTGACAAACAGATCATTGGAGGACAGGATTCTCTTGTATTAAGGTATTTGACACCGCATGGTAAGTGGAATATTCACTCGACCTATCAGGATAATCAGCATATGCTAACGCTATTCCGTGGAGGACCAACAGTATGGATTTCTAACGAGGATGCGGAAGAGCATGATATCGATGATAACCAGTGGTTGGAGGTCTACAATCGAAACGGAGTTGTAACGGCACGGGCGGTTGTCAGTCACAGAATGCCAAAAGGTACGATGTTCATGTATCACGCACAAGACAAGCATATTCAAGTGCCTGGATCTGAAATTACGGAGGAACGCGGCGGTAGTCATAATGCGCCTACACGAATTCATATGAAACCAACACAAATGGTCGGTGGTTACGCACAGTTAAGTTATGGATTTAACTATTATGGACCAATCGGGAATCAGCGGGATGTCTACGTCGCAGTCCGCAAGATGAAGGAGGTAAACTGGCTTGAAGATTAAAGCACAAGTTGCAATGGTCATGAATCTGGACAAATGTATTGGCTGTCATACATGTAGTGTTACGTGTAAAACGACTTGGACAAACCGCGAAGGTGCCGAGTATATGTGGTTTAACAACGTAGAGACAAAACCAGGTATCGGTTATCCGAAACGCTGGGAAGACCAAGAGCTTTATAAAGGCGGTTGGCAATTGAAAAATGGCAAGTTGGAACTTAAATCAGGTTCTAAGTTGTCAAAGATTGCACTTGGGAAGATTTTCTATAATCCAGATATGCCAGAGATGAAGGATTACTATGAGCCTTGGACATATGATTATGAGAAATTAACGATGGCGGGCGATAGTGAGCATACACCTGTTGCACGTGCGAAATCTGTCGTCACTGGTGAATATATGGATCTTGAATGGGGTCCAAACTGGGAAGATCAGTTAGCGGGTGCGCATATTACAGGACCTACTGATCCTAATATCCAAAAAATTGAAGAAGATATTAAGTTCAACTTTGAGCAGGCGTTTATGATGTACTTGCCACGTCTTTGCGAACACTGTCTAAATCCAAGCTGTGTGGCATCTTGTCCTTCGGGCGCGATGTATAAACGTGATGAAGATGGTATCGTGCTTGTCGACCAAGATGCATGTCGTGGATGGCGTTATTGTATGACGGGTTGCCCGTACAAGAAGGTGTACTTCAACTGGAAAACAAATAAAGCAGAGAAATGCACATTCTGCTTCCCACGTATTGAATCTGGTCTACCAACGGTTTGTTCTGAAACATGTACGGGACGTATTCGTTATTTGGGTGTTCTTCTATATGATGCTGACCGCGTACTTGAAGCAGCTTCGACACCGGATGAAAAAGATTTGTACAAAGCACAATGTGATTTGTTCCTTGATCCAAATGATCCATCAGTCATTGAGCAAGCAAGAAAAGATGGCATATCGGAAGAATGGATTGAAGCAGCTCAAAACTCACCTGTCTATAAATTAGCAATTGAGTATAAGCTAGCATTCCCGCTTCATCCAGAATACAGAACGCTACCAATGGTTTGGTATGTACCGCCACTTAGCCCAATTATGAACTATTTTGAAGGGAAGGATTCTATCAAAAACCCTGATATGATCTTCCCTGCAATTGATGAAATGCGGATTCCGATTCAATATCTTGCCAATATGTTGACGGCTGGAGATGCAGAAACAGTGAAAGAAGGCTTGCAACGAATGGCGATGATGCGCTCTTATATGCGAGCTGTGTCGTCGGGTAAAGAATTTGATGAATCTCGTCTAGAACGCGTAGGTCTAACAGCGCATCAAACTAAACAAATGTATAGATTACTGGCGATTGCGAAATATGAAGACCGCTTTGTTATTCCAACAGCTCACAAAGAGGGGCATATGAATATGTATCGCTCACAAGGATCTGCTGGTTATACAGAAATGGGCGGCGATTACGCTATGGACTCATCGCCGAGTCAATTTAGCTATACAGGTATGGGTGAAAATGGTGATTGTGATGGTTGTGGACCGGTAGCGCCGACGAAGACAGGTAAAGAAATTTATGAAGAGAATTTCTACGGGGGGATCTGGCGTGATTGATTTAGAGAAATTGTACGAAGTAAAGCAGGTTTTTGGCTTCTTCGCCAATCAGCTGTCCTATCCTGAGAAACTGACATTTCATCCGTCGGTATTGGAGGAGTCATTTGACTCTTCCGACCCGGCTTATGCCGATATAAATGTATTTTGGGATTTGATGCATGACTATAGCTTAGATGAAATTCAAGAGATGTATACGTATACATTTGATTTTCAGAAAGATTCGACGCTATTCATGACATATGTCAAGTATGCAGACGCTAAGGAACGTGGCCAAATGCTGGCGAAGCTGAAAGTGCTATATGAAATGTTTGGTTTGAATATGCCCGACGGTGAGCTATCTGATTTCTTACCACTAATGTGTGAATTTATTTACGCTGCAGAGTGGATTGGTGATCCGAGGGCACAACAAAGTTTTTCCATGCTTCTTGCAGTCATGGAGGATGGATCATACAACTTGATGAAAGCACTTGAGAAACATAATAGCCCTTATTTCCATTTGATTAAGGGGATGAGGGAAACATTTAAGTCTTGTATCCGTCAGGAGGAACCAGCCAATGACTAATCAGTTTTTATGGGTCATTTTCCCTTATGTTTGTATAGTGACATTTATTGTGGGACATATATTCAGATATCGTAACGACAAATTTGGTTGGACAGCAAAATCCAGTGAATTTATCGAGAAAAAGCAACTAATGATTGGTAGTGTGTTATTTCATATAGGAATTATGCCTGTTATTGCTGGTCATGTTGTGGGACTCGGTGTCCCTAAGGAATGGACACGTGCGCTCGGTGTGAGTGACCATTTGTATCATACGGGAGCAGTTTGGGTTGGAGGATTTTTCGGATTTGTCACACTTGCAGGGATGCTGATTTTAACATCTCGACGTTTTTTATTGAAAAACGTTCGTAAGCTATCGTCTGCTTCTGATTTAATTGTTAATACACTGCTGTTACTAATTGTATTTCTAGGGATTTACAGCGTGGTGGCAACAACTGCTACACAGCCAGATTTTGATTACCGTGACAACATCTCGATTTGGTTCCGTTCATTGCTCATTTTACGTCCAGAAGCGGCACTTATGTCCGTTGTTCCCGTAGCATTCCAGCTACATATTTTATCTGGCTTCCTCATTTTTGCGATGTGGCCATTCACAAGGCTTGTACACGTCTGGAGTGTTCCATTGAATTATGTGGGAAGAAGCTATATCCTATATAGAAAGAATAGAGTGAATTGATGGGGAGGAAAGGGCGTAATAGCCTTTTTTTTCTATATAGGGAGCATCGATTATGGATGAATTAAAGGTATTTAATTATCAAAAAGAAATAGAACAGTTACAAGCACATTTGGGGTTTGATTTTGTCGGGGTGGCACTTGTTCAGTCAGCTGACCGTCATTTTGAACTTAAATGGGGATTCGTGGCAGGTAATCGGAGTAATCGTTATAGAAGAATTGTTTTACAAACAGGGAAAGGCGTAGCAGGGCATGTTTTCAAGACAGGTAAACCGTTCCTTGTAGAGGACGTGGAAGAGATGTTGGAGGAGAGAGATTTATTTAATTATCCAATTATTGTTTCAGAAGGATTGAAAAGTTTCGGAGCGATACCTCTATATAAATACAACCGGGTTAAAGGGGTGTTACTCGTCGGATATAGAGCGGGAAAAAAAATAACACCGGAAGAGTTTGAGGACTTTAAACGGGTAATTGGCCCGCGGTTTGGCCCATTTTACAATAAGGAGAAGGTGAAGGAGTGATACCTCTAGATAGTGTTCAATTGACAGACTTATTGATGAAGATGTATGACAATTCGGCTGAAGCTATCTTCTTTTTTGATCGGAATCGAAAAGTGATATCGATGAATAACGCAGCCCAACTCATTTTAAATCCTGAAGTCCTCGATCGGATAGCGACAGGCGATAGCGAAGCAATTTGTTTGTCCTGTAAAGGATATACGAGCGATCAGGAACTTCGTACGTGCTTGTCGTGCTATATCAAGAATCCGCAACAAGATTTAAGTTCGTTCCAAGTATACTTGGATACAAAAGGAAAAGGAGTCATCCCGTATACAGGAAGCTATCAAACCATTGATGATGAGAATGGCATCCGTGTCTTCATGCTTCGTGATTTGACAAAGCAATATAAGACGCAAGAATCATTGAATCAAAAATTGATGATGAAAAATATTATTAAAGCTCAGGAAGATGAGCGGAAACGAATTTCCAGGGAGCTTCATGATAGTGTGGCGCAGGAAATGCTTAGCTCATTAGTTGAATTACGCGTATTGAAGTATATGAACATCGATACGGAAGTACTAAAGAAAGTCCAACAGACGGAAGGTTCGTTGATGAGGCTATTAGATGATATCCGCCACCTTTCTGTAGAATTACGTCCGGCAACTTTAGATGACTTGGGACTCGAAGCAGCGTTCAGAACGCATTTTAAATGGATTGAAAAAAATTATGGGTTAATTGTCCACTTTACTTCGGAGCTTCATTCGAAAAGGTATGGCGGTGAAATTGAAACGGTTGTCTATCGGATTTGTCAGGAGGCTGTGTTCAATGCGTTGAAATACGCAAATACGGATGACGTTACTGTTCGGCTGTTTGAAAAAGATGGATTCTTGAAACTACATGTTGTCGATGAAGGACATGGATTTGATCTGCACGAAATTCATCCTAAAGGAACTGGTTTAGGTTTATATGGTATGAGGGAAAGAGCTACGCTTGTTGAAGGGGAAATTACTATCCTTTCTGAGCTGAGGAAAGGTACGATTGTTCGATTGGAAATACCACTAGTAAAGGGGTGATTGAAAGTTGAAAATCATAATTGCAGATGATCACGCAGTCGTCCGTAGTGGGTTCATGCATATACTAAACTTTCAAGGCGATATGGAAGTCGTTGCAACTGCGGCGGATGGTCTAGAGGCATATGATCTAGTTGCTAAGCATCGACCTGATTTACTCCTGATGGATTTAAGTATGCCACCAGGAGAAAGTGGTCTTATTGCGACCGGGAAAATAAAAGAGGATTTTCCGGAAACGAAAATCCTGATTTTAACGATGTATGATGACGAGGAATATCTATTTCATGTTTTAAAAAATGGTGCATCAGGCTATGTCTTGAAAAATTCACCGGATGAAGAATTATTTGATGCCATCCGTATTGTCCATGAAGGTGGAACGTACATTCATCCGACAATGGCGACGTCACTTGTTCGAGAGTTTGTTAAAAAGGATGGCGATGGAGTAGTAGAAACAGATCCATATAAAATTCTATCGAAGCGTGAAATTGAAGTGCTGCCGCTTGTTGCAAAAGGCTATGGTAATAAAGAAATTGCAGAGAAGTTGTATATTTCCGTTAAGACAGTCGAAGCGCATAAGTCTAAAATTATGGAAAAGCTTCAGCTAAAAGGTCGTCCTGAGCTCGTTGAATATGCATTGAAGAAAAAGTTTTTAAACTTCTAAAGGTGAGGTGCAGAATCAGTGGCAGGAGAAAAGAAATTCAAATTTGATTTACCAGCGTTGCGTGTACTTGAAAATGAACATAATTATTTGTTGCATGTTATGCAAGGATGGCATTTAATCGTCCTCGCATTTGAACGAGATGTTTACACGCTCGAAGAAGGGCGCGAAGCATTACAAACACTTCGCAGATTGATAGTTGAGTTTATTGATCCGTTAAAAAATCATACAGAGAAAGAAGAAGAGTTCCTTTTTCCCTTACTTTCGCAGTACGTAGGCACTGAACAAGGACCCGTTAATGCAACTGAAGAGGAGCATGAGGAAATCGATGCGTATATTGGTCATTTCCTTCATCATACCCGTGGTGATATAAGTGATATGACTATGCAAGATATGAAAGATGTTGTTAGGGACGCGGGAGAAGCGTTCGAAGTGATTACAGTCCATTTTGTGAAAGAGGAGTCGATTCTCTTCCCGATGGTCAATAATATACTGCGAATTGAAGAACAAGATAAGCTTTATGAGCAACTGTATACGTCTATATTGTGACAATGGTAGGGGGTTAGGGATTTCCCTAGCGCTTTAGAGGGAGAACCCGATAGTTTTCAAAAATCGTACTTGATACAATCAAATTAGAATTACGGATTACTATCTAATAGGATTGGACTGATTGGGATGATTAGAAAAGTGCAGTTGCCGTTACAGACGGCGAACTTAGTAGTCGGTTTCATGGTATGGGTACTCATATCGTCACTCTTGCCATTCATTACAGAAGATATTGCAATTCCAGCGGAAAAGCTTGCAATTGTAACGGCTGTACCAGTTGTGTTAGGGTCTATTCTGAGAATTCCGTTAGGCTACTATGCAAATGTATTTGGTGCCAGAATAATCTTTTTAGTAAGTTTCATACTCTTGTTATTTCCAGTGTTCTACATAAGTGAAGCATCAACGTTTACGGATTTAATCATCGGTGGAACGTTACTGGGAATCGGTGGAGCCGTGTTTTCTGTAGGGGTTACATCATTGCCGAAGTACTACCCAAAAGAGAAGCATGGTTTAGTTAACGGGATTTACGGGATGGGGAATATGGGTACAGCGGTATCTACATTCGCAGCACCTGTCATTGCCACACAAGTGGGTTGGTCGATGACTGTTAAATTATACTTGGTTATACTATTGATTTTTGCGGCATTAAACTTCATATTTGGTGATCGCAAAGAAGTGAAAGTGAAAACACCTATTGTAGAGCAAATTAAAGGTGTCTATAAAAATGAGAAGTTATGGTTTTTCTCGTTGTTCTATTTCATCACGTTCGGTTCATTCGTTGCCTTTACGATATTCCTGCCAAACTTTTTGGTCACTTTTTTCGAGTTAGATAAAGTGGATGCAGGAATGCGGACAGCTGGATTTATTGTGGTGGCGACATTCCTTCGCCCGGTTGGCGGATGGCTTGCAGATAAATTCCAACCCTTGTTTCTGTTAATGGGCGTTTTTTCTATATTAACATTTGCGTCATTTTTACTTGCATTTTCACCGTCGATTCTGTTGTATACAATTGCAAGTATGCTGATTGCGACTTCTGCTGGAATTGGGAACGGGGTTATTTTTAAACTTGTGCCCTTCTATTTCAACAAGCAAGCAGGGATTGTCAACGGTATTGTATCGATGATGGGTGGTTTAGGTGGATTTTTCCCGCCATTATTATTATCTGCTATCTTTACATTGACAGGCTCTTATTCGATTGGCTTCATGGCATTTTCTCAAGTGGCACTTGCGAGTCTAGTGCTTGTTGTGTGGCTCTATTATATGGATCGAGTATCGAAGGCGGCAGAAGTGTTTAACTTAACAGGTCAAGGGATTCTTGTAACAGATTCTTCGGGAACAATCGAGTTGATAAACCCGGCTTTTACAGAACTTACAGGATATGCTGAAGAGGATGTTATTGGAAGAAACCCTAAAATACTTAGCTCTGGAAGACAATCACCAGAGTTTTACACGACGATGTGGGGGCAAATCGGACAAGAAGGTTCGTGGCATGGGAAGGTTTGGAATAAGAAGAAAAATGGAGAAGAATATTTAGAGTTTCTGTCCATCAATGCGGTGATAGATGACTCTGGAGAACCAATCCGGTACGTTGGGACGTTCAGTGATATAACGCCTCCAGGCGAAGAGGGCAGCCGGTCAATTTGACTGGAAGCCCTCGCTTCATTTTATTTTGAATCGGTGGGTGTTCACCGATTCAAAATCTGGATGCAATTACGCCGCGGCGTAATTGATAATGAGTAGAGGGTGATCTATTTGGAAAACCGTTATTCAAGACAAGTACTGTTTAAACCAGTTGGACAGTCTGGGCAGGAAAAGTTAAGTGCATCACATGTTGTCATCATTGGTTGTGGCGCATTGGGGTCGGCTATTTCAGAGACACTTGTGCGAGCGGGTGTTGGTAAGTTGACGATTGCAGATCGAGATTATGTCGAAGCAACAAATTTACAAAGACAACAGCTATTTGTCGAACAAGATGCGCGTCAGGGTGTACCGAAAGTAGTGGCAGCTGAAAGACGGTTGAAAGACATTCGGCAAGACGTTGACATCGTAACGGTGCTCGACCATATTGACGGACCACTTATAGAAGACATCACAAAAGATGCTGATTTGATTATGGATGCGACGGACAATTTTGAAACGCGTCTTCTGATGAATGATATCGCATGGAAAAAGGGTATCCCTTGGGTGTACGGGGCATGTGTCGGTAGTTCAGGTACGGTTTTTCCATTCATTCCAGGGAAGTCAGCGTGTTTCCGCTGCTTACTTCCAGTATTACCGTCTGTCAATGAAACATGTGATACAGCAGGGATTATCGCACCTGCAGTACAAATTGCTGCTGCACATCAAAGTGCAGAGGCATTAAAATGGCTAACGGGGAATGAAGAGGCAATGCGAACGAAAGTCTATCATTTTGATGTCTGGAACAATACGCATGTTGAAGCAGGGATTTCCCGTATGCGTAGCGAAGTATGTGAGACGTGTGGTAAGACGCCAACATATCCAACATTACATCGTTCAGAAGGAACTGGCTATGCAGTGTTATGTGGCAGAGATACTGTGCAAATTATCCCGGATAGTGCACGTCCTTTGACGATTGCAGATGGGGAACGTGTCGCCAAGCGTTTAGGTACACCTTATAAAGTAACACCTTTTTTTATAGAATTTCATGCGAATGGTTATCGCTGTATTTTATTTGGCAATGGTCGGTTATTAATTCACGGATTAAAGGATATGAAAGTTGGACGCAAACTGTACCACCAATTTTTTGGATGAAGTGGGGGGAAGTCTTTTGTCGACTGTACATAATGAAGGAAAACAGCTGGTTTGCTGTGTGTTGACGATTAGTGACACAAGGAATATTGCGAATGACCGAAGTGGATGGACCATCCGGACAAAGCTTGAAGCGGCAGGTCATAAAATTTTTGAAACATGGATATGTCAGGATGATAAAATGGAAATTGAGTCGATAGTGGAGGAATGGCTGAGAAATCCAAATGTCCATGCCATCATAACGACAGGTGGAACGGGCATTGGTTTCCGTGACGTTACAGTTGAAACGTTGACACCTTATTTCACAAAAACAATTGACGGGTTTGGCGAATTGTTCCGTTATTTGAGCTATACAGAGGATGTTGGATCAAAGGCGTTGCTTAGTAGGGCGATTGCGGGAACTGTAAAAGAAAAAGTGGTGTTTGCACTTCCTGGTTCAGAAAAGGCAGTGAGTTTAGCAATGGATAAATTGGTTGTGCCTGAGCTACCTCATATTATTCACGAGTTGACGAAGCATCTGGACGACTAATAAAAGCGCAAGCGCCTGTTCAGCCCCGACAAGCGCTGGCCGACTAAATTCGCCACGTCCTGTGGCAACGTCGGCACTAGTACGTCCTGTATGTCGGAAGGTTTGAAGGTAAAGGCGCCCTTTGCCTTTACCAGCAAGACTGAAGCGACTCGAGGGGCTAGGCGCTGGAGTCTGGACGATTAAAAAAAGGATGCTTTAGGCATCCTTGTCACTGTCGATTATAATCGCCGTTTTTCCCGCCTGTTTTTCGAACAAGCATGGTCGGGCCAATAATCATCTCTTTGCCGGCTGCTTTACACATGTCGTAAATAGTGAGTGCGGCGGCAGAAGCGGCGGTAAGTGCTTCCATTTCAACGCCGGTCACGCCTTTTGTTTTTGCTTCGGCTTGGATGAGGACTTCATAATGCGCGATTGTTTCATCGATGTTCCATTCAAATCGGATGTCGACGCCTGTTAAGGGAATCGGATGGCACATTGGAATAATCGCTGATGTGTTTTTTGCCGCCATGATTGCTGCGACTTGGGCAACTGCAAAGACATCACCTTTCTTATTTGTCCCTTCCGTAATTTGGGAATGGATAGTTTCATTGACGAGTATCGAGGATGCTGCAATAGCTGTTCTGATGGTTTCGGTTTTATCGGACACATCGACCATCTTTGCGCGTCCTTGTTCGTTAAAATGTGTGAGTTCAGACAATGGATTCATTCCTTTCGAGCAATATACTGTTAGTATACCAGAAGAATGTGAGGGATTAGCATGGTAGAAATGAGAAAACCAATTCCGGTAGCGGAGGCGGTTCGGCTTGTGATGGAGCATATACATACTATGGGAACTGAAATGGTTCTGCTTGAACATACATACGGTAGAATTCTTGCCCAACCGATTATTGCGCGGCACGATGTCCCGTCTTTTGACAGGTCCCCGTATGATGGCTTTGCCATTCGTGCACAAGATACGGCCGGTGCATCGGGCGACAACCGGGTTGCATTTGACGTTATCGGTGAAATCGGAGCTGGCTATGTGGCAGACCGAGCAATTGGCGATGGAGAAGCGTACCGGATCATGACGGGTGCTCCGATTCCCGATAACGCAGATGCAGTAGTAATGTTGGAGCAAACTGTTGAAATGGCTGGTGGCTTTACGCTGCGAAAACCGTTTAGTCCTGGTGAAAACATTTCTTTCAAAGGTGAAGACGCGAAAGAAGGCGAACTGCTAATTGAAGCTGGTACATTGATTCATCCAGGGACAATTGCGCTACTGGCGACGTTTGGTTATGCCAATGTCGAAGTGGCTAAACGTCCGACTGTTGGAATTTTATCGACAGGGACTGAGCTGTTAGAAGTAGATGAGCAGCTGGCGCCAGGAAAAATACGTAACTCAAACGGCCCAATGATTGCGGCACAGTTGAATCGGATGGGTATTGGCTATCAGTCTTACGGTATGCAGATGGATGATTTGGATGCGTGTACGGCAATCGTTGAACAAGCACTTGCTGAGACAGATATCCTTATTACAACAGGCGGTGTTTCTGTCGGTGATTATGATTATTTACCAGCGATTTATGAGCGTTTAGGTGCTAAGGTTTTATTCAACAAGGTAGCCATGAGACCGGGCAGTGTGACGACGGTTGCGGTGCTTGGCAGTCAGCTGCTGTTTGGCTTGTCGGGGAATCCCTCTGCTTGTTTTACAGGGTTTGAATTGTTCGCACGACCGGCCATTATTGGGATGATGGGTGGAACGGCGCCGTATATGCCACGTATGACAGCGAGGCTTGGTGAAGATATCTTAAAACCGAATCCATTTACGCGCTTTGTTCGTGCGATTTGGGATATGACGCCGGAAGGGTTGGTTGCTGTGCCTGCCGGTTTCAATAAATCAAATGCAGTATCTTCAATCGCAAGAGGAAATTGCCTAATTGTCTTACCAAGCGGAACAAGGGGGTTCGTGACGGGTACGGAAGTGGATATTCTGTTACTTGGAGCTGAGCAGGGTGTCAGTGAATGGGTGCTATGAAGACGCTCCATGTCGTAGGATTTAAAAATAGCGGCAAGACGACGCTCGTTGCAAGATGGGTACGTTTATTGAAAGAACGGGGATTTACGGTTGCGGTTTTGAAGCATCATGGCCATGGTGGACAACCAACAATGTCTGATGCTTCGACGGATACGATGCAATTTTTCGATAGTGGAGCAGATGTATCGGTTGTGGCAGGCGGCGGTGCGGTTCAATTGCTGGTCAACGAAGAGCCGGGGTTCGCGGAGCTAAAAGAGATGGCAGCAATCAGACATCCGAGTATTTTACTTGTAGAAGGGTATAAGGAACAACAAGGGGATAAAGTGGTGCTGTTAAGGAATGCAGAAGACTGGGAGACCTTACGGAATTTGTCAGGCATTCAGCTGGTTGTCGGCTGTTCGGAGTTTGTAGCGAGCAGTAGATGTATCGCGTCAAGGACGGATGTCGAACAACTGGATCACTGGTTCCTTGAGTGGATAGAGGAGGTTGGCAATGAAACCGTTTGAAATTGTAGACACACCGATTGAAACACAGAAATATACAGATTATGTTCTTCATGTGGGCGCGGGTGCTGTCACCGTATTTACGGGGCATGTGCGAGAATGGACACATGGGGTTCGGACACTATATTTGGCATACGAGGCGTACGTTCCGATGGCGGAAAAGAAATTAGAGCAAATTGGTGCTGAAATGGAAGAGAAATGGCCAGGTGTGAAGGTGGCGATTGCACACCGAATTGGTGAGATGCATATTTCGGATATTGCTGTTGTCATTGCAGTATCATCGCCGCATCGAAAAGCAGCTTATGAAGCGAATGAATATGCCATCGAACGTATTAAGGAAATCGTGCCGATTTGGAAGAAAGAGATTTGGGAAGACGGCGAAGAGTGGATTGGTGGACAGAAAAAGTATCCTGAAAAGGGGAGTGTGGAATAATGATTAAGGTGAATTATTTTGCAAGGCTGCGCGAACTGACGGGCAAGGCGGAAGAAACAATTGAACAACAAACGATGACAGTTAGCGAGTTGTTAGATTGGGCAGAGGCGACTTATCCGGGCTTTGGCAAAGATACTATGCATGTTGCGGTCAATGAAGAATATGCTTTGAAGGAAGATGTCATCCAATCTGGTGATGTTTGTGCGTTTATCCCCCCAGTGAGTGGCGGATGAGGACGGTTGGTGTTGTCCTCGCGGGGGGATTATCTCGGCGGTTTGGTTCTCCTAAAGCATTCGCTCAGTTAGGTAATCGGTATTTTTATGAGGTGGCGCTGGAAGCATTGAAGGCTCATTGTGATGAAGTAATCATCGTGACACGACAGGAGTTGTTGAAGTGTTTTCCGGAAGGTGTAAAAGCAATAACTGATATAATTGACTATAAGGGACTCGGTCCGCTTGCAGGGATCCTGTCTGCGATGGAATCTGTGGAAGCGGACCGCTATATCGTGTTGCCTTGCGATATGCCGTACGTCGATGAAAAGGTTGTTGGGAAGCTGTTGGCGCAACATGAACAAGCTGTAACGGCAGTCGTCGTAGATGGGCGGCAGCATCCGCTTGTGTCCATTTGGGATCGTAGTATGAAGGGCAATCTCCGAGAAGTATTGGCTAATGGACAATTGCGCGTCATGCCTGTTCTTGCGAGTAGTGGAGTTAGGTGGATAAATGGCGGTTTGTTGACGGACGATGAAAGGCGGGTGTTCACTAATGTGAATACGCCTGGGGTATTGGAAGGGAGCTGAGTGTGTGGAAGCGATCATAGATAAGCTGGGACGACCGATTCGGGATTTGCGGATTTCGGTGACGGACCGCTGTAACTTCAGATGTTCCTATTGCATGCCGAAGGAAATATTCGGTGATGATTATGTATTTTTACCGAAAAAAGAATTGCTGTCGTTTGAGGAAATTGAAAGATTTTCACGTTTATTTGCCTCGTTGGGCGTCAAGAAGCTCCGTTTGACAGGTGGCGAGCCGTTAATGCGACGGGATCTTCCTGAATTGATTGGAAGGCTGATGAAGATTGAAGGTATTGAGGATATCGGGTTGACGACAAATGGCGTGTTGCTGAAGCAATATGCGCAGCCGTTATATGATGCTGGCCTTCGCCGTTTGAATATGAGTCTTGACGCATTAGACCCAGAGATTTTTGGTACATTAAACGGTCGAGGCATTAAACCGGAGCTCATTCTTTCCAATATCGATTATGCGCAAAAAATCGGCTTTGAAATTAAAGTGAATATGGTCGTTCAAAAAGGCATCAATGAGGGTGAAATTCTACCGATGGCGGCTTACTTTAAAGAGCGAGGCATTACGCTGCGCTTCATCGAGTTTATGGATGTTGGGAATGATAATGGTTGGAGCTTTGAAAAGGTGGTCACGAAAAAAGAGATTTACGAGCTGCTGAAAGCTGAATATGAAATGGAACCAGCTGATCAAGATTATTACGGGGAAGTCGCGAAACGCTATCGTTATACGGATAATGGCGCACAGGTTGGTTTCATCACATCTGTTTCGGAATCTTTCTGTTCAACATGTACACGGGCAAGATTGTCATCGGATGGTAAATTATATACGTGTTTGTTTGCTACAGATGGATTCGA
This sequence comes from Sporosarcina sp. FSL K6-3457, assembly GCF_038007285.1. GTDB lineage: Bacteria > Bacillota > Bacilli > Bacillales_A > Planococcaceae > Sporosarcina. The sequence goes on along the minus strand of NZ_JBBOWX010000001.1, from coordinate 3,934,664 downwards.
TTTGCGGGAATTGATTCGCAGTGGATTGTCGGATGCGGAGCTGCTAGATGCGATTTCGGGTGTTTGGGGGCGTCGCGGAGACCGTTATTCGGATGAACGGACGGAGCAAACGGCGAAAAAGCGTAAGAAGATTGGTATGAGTTATATTGGTGGATGAGGCGCTACTTCGGTAGTGCTTTTTTGTGTGGATGGTGAGTGTTGTTAGGGTTTGTTGGGAACGTTGTTAAGATTGTAAGGAACGATGCTAGGCTATCCAAAAACGTTGCAATTTTCCTCTCTGTCCACCGAATTATGCTAAAATTGCGATAGTAGTAAATACATACGAGGGGGAATTGATGTGAAACCAAGAATTTTTGTAACAAGAAAACTAGATGATGGGGTACTTGCCCCGCTTAAAGAGAAGTTTGATGTGCGGATGTGGGAGTCGGAAAGTGAGAAGGTTCCTCGTGAAATTTTATTGCAAGAAGTTGCGGAAGCAGATGCATTATGGAGTGTTCTGGCTGATTCTATCGATCGAGAGGTACTTCTGGCGGGAACGAAGTTAAAAATTGTTGCCAACATGGCAGTCGGCTATAACAATATTGATCTTGAGGTTGCGAAGGAACGCGGCATTATTGTGACTAACACACCTGGTGTGTTGACGGAAACGACAGCGGATCTCACTTTTGGACTGCTTCTTGCGACGGCGCGTCGTTTGATGGAGGCAGAAAATGATATTCGGACAGGCAATTGGACGTCGTGGTCCCCAATGGGCTACACAGGTATGGATGTTGGCGGCGCGACGCTTGGTATTATCGGCATGGGACGGATTGGCGAAGCAGTAGCACGCCGGGCAAAAGGATTTGATATGCGGATTTTGTATCACAACCGTAGTAGGAAAATGGATGCGGAAGTCGAGCATGGTTTTGAATATGTCGAGCTGGGTACACTGCTAGAGGAAGCAGATTTTGTCGTGATACTTGCGCCGTATACACCGGAAACGGCGGGATTGATTGGCGCAAGGGAGCTTGGGTTGATGAAAAAGACAGCGGTTCTTATTAATGTCGCGCGTGGGGCTATTGTCGATGAGACAGCGCTCTATGAATCACTGAAAAATGGTGACATTTGGGCGGCAGGGCTCGATGTATTTGCTGTGGAACCTGTGCCGCAGGATAATCCGCTGTTGACGCTACCGAATGTGACGGTGTTACCGCATATTGGTAGTGCAAGTATTGCGACGCGACTTGGGATGATGGGCTTGAATGCACAGGCGATTACGGATGTGCTGGAAGGAAGAGAACCGTCGAATCGAGTGGTGTGAAGTAGGAAATTCGGGAAGTGATATAATTAGAATGAAAACGGAAAACCTCTCATTATGAAAAGGTTTTCCTTTTTTTATCTACCATTCACCCCTGAATAATCTTTATCAAATCATAGAAATAATAACGGCGATTTCGTATACGGTTATCGGCATAGATAAGATTCAAATCTGCCAGTCGATTCAATTTGCTTCGTACAGTTGCTGGAGAAAGTTTTGTATAGTTGGTTAGTTGGCGAACATCTGTAATGGGATGTGCAAACATGGCAGACCAAATATCGGTTTCAGATCCCTTGCTAAGTTGTTGTTTCCCTGATTCGAATAGCTTTTCGGCTTTGTTTAATTTTTCATATTGTCTATTCGCCATCGAGATGGTTGCGTCTAGGAAGAAATGTATCCAAGCTTGCCAATCAGCTTGTTCTTTTCCGACTCCTCTAACTCCGTTTAATAGCGCGTAGTATTTAAACTTTTCGGCTTCCAACTCCTCACTTAAAAAGAAGAAGGGGGATTCGATAAGTTTTGATTGTAACAAGTAAAGAACAATTAAGATGCGACCCATTCGTCCGTTACCATCGAGGAACGGATGAATCGATTCAAATTGTGCATGGATGATGGCACATTTAATTAAGGAATGTGTACCATCGTCATCTTCCTGGATATAAGGATTACCATTTATATAATACTCCAGGTTTTTCATATAATCAGCCATTTTTTGCGGTTCTGGTGGAATATATGAGGCGTCTTTCATTTGGTTTGTAGGACCGATAAAGTTTTGTATCGTCCGATAAATGCCTGTTGGTCCATTTGAACCCCGTGCATTTTCCATTAGCGTAGTGTGCATGGTGCGAATGAGTCGCTCGCTAAGTGGATAGCCGATACGGATTTCTTCAATTCCGATTTGTAAAGCATTTTGGTAGTTTCTTACTTCAACCTTTTGCCAATCTTCACTACGCTCCAGTTGGTCTTCTAACATATCACTGAATGTGACTTGTGTTCCTTCAATTCGTGTGGATTGCACAGATTCAAATAGTGTCAAGAGCTCCATGAATGAGGTATTAACAAGCGAATAATGAAGTTTTTCTTTTAATTTTTCAAGTTTAGTTGAGGCAGAAACAACTTTCTTATACAAGGCCAATTCCGTTTTCGCATCGAATGAAATCGGTAGTAGTGGTAAATCGTAAGGTTTTTTCATTACCTCGCCCCCGTAAAGTAGTATTGTTAGTAGTATAACTTAAAATGGTGAAAATGAAACTGTTAGGGTACAAAAACGAGAAAAGTAACTTAGTGGATCTGTGTTATTGGTTCTACTTGTTAGTGGTTTATTGCGTAGGAAGAAAGGAACTAGCGAGGGGTTTAATTATACGATGGCGTTTATTTTTTTAGCTTTGTCCTAGTTCATATTTTAGTATGGAAAACGGAAGACTCTCATCCAAAAGAGTCTTCCGTTTTATTTACCCTAAAAACCCAACAATCGCCTCATTCACCAAGTAAGCACCTAGCTTCACCGTACGATTATTTTCATCCAAGATAGGATTCACTTCTGAAATATCAAATGACAGTGTTTTGTCGTGTACAGTGACTTTTCGGATAATAGAGCGCACAACAGCAGGATCTAAGCCGAATGGAGACGGTGCACTAACGCCTGGTGCGAAGGCGGCGTTTAAAACATCTGTGCATAGTGTTAGAAAGATAAAGTCGTGTTGGTTAATAAATCGATTGAGCTCCTTAGTTAAAGAATCCATCTCATCCTCGTATAGATAAGTTACACCGAGTTCATCTGCACGATTGAACAGTTCTTGTGTATTACCATGGCGCTGAATGCCGGCGACAAAATAGTTTGTGTTCTCATCATTATTTAGAATTTGCTTAAACATTGTACCAGACGAGGGCTGTTCGTCGTAAGAACGCAAGTCGAAATGTGCATCGATGTTGATGATGCCGAGCGAAGCATCTTTGCCGATGAATTTCCGAACACCAAGATAATGGCCATAAGCAGTTTCGTGACCACCACCTAAAATGATGGGAATCATGTCCTTCGTCAACGCCTCAGCCACAGCATCACCTAATTGTTGTTGGGCTTGTTCAAGCTGATTGTCCTGGCATTCAATGTTGCCAATATCGACAAGACGTTTTCCCTCCGCTATTCTCCAAGGTAGTTTTGCTAATTCACCACGTAGTGCATCGGGTGCTTGTGCTGCACCAAGCCGACCGTTATTGCGGCGTACGCCTTCCTCACATTGAAAGCCGATAATGGCGCATGTGTTGGGAGAAGGGGGAGATACCCCGATTTCTACCACTTGATGATAGCGAAAACTTTCCCGATTATCCAAGTGGTCGGTGCGACCTGTCCATAGTTCACGATTTGATTTTTTTAGCAATCGAATGACCCCTTTCGTAGTTAGAAACCAATCCAACCCCACACACCTAACGCATCCAAGAAGACAATAATAATCGCGATTGGCGTGAGGTATTTCAATAAATAATACCAACAGTTGAAGAATAACTTGCCAATGCTAGATCCTTGTTTCATTTCATTAAATAATTCTTTTTTAGATAACTTTAATGGAATAAAAATAGAAATTAATAATGCGCCAAGCGGTAATAATACATTGCTCGCAGCAAAATCGACTAGGTCAAAGACGGTTTTATCGAATAGTTTAATATCAGCCATTACACCGTAGGATAAGCAAGAGGGAATCCCGACGATGAAAATAGCCATTCCAATTGTCCAAGTATATTTTTTCCGTTTTGACGCCTCGTTTTTTGTCATCGTTGCAACGATGATTTCAATCATTGAAAATGCAGAAGTGAGTGCGGCAAAAAGGAATAAAATCAAAAACGAGATGAAAAGTAGTGTTCCAAAAGGCATTTGATTGAAAACGGCGGGTAGCACTGTGAAAATTAAGGTTGGGCCTGCATCTGGTTCAAGACCGAATGCAAATACGCCTGGAAAAATGGCCAAACCAGCTAATAAGACAATGACGATATTCATGGTGATGATGGAGAGTGCTGATTTTGGTAGATTTTGTGTTTTAGGTAGGTACGAGGCATAGGTCACCATAACGGAGGCACCTAATGTCAGTGTGAAAAATGCTTGCCCTAATGCAAATAAAATCGTTTCAGATGTTAGTTTAGTGAAATCCGGTACGAGTAAAAATTTCACGCCCTCCATTGCGCCGTCTAAGCTAAGTGAACGGATGACAATGATGATAAATAAAATGAAAAGAGCTGGCATCATGATGGTGCTGGCCTTTTCAATGCCCTTTTGAATACCTTGGGCAACAATAATAATTGTGAGTAGCATGAAAATTAGTTGTCCGACTAATGTAGCAAAGGGATTTGAGATAATATCACTAAATAAAGGACCGAACTGCTCCTGTGAAAGTCCAGAAATATCCCCAGTTAGTGCTTTCCCCAAGTAGAGAATAATCCATCCACCGACGACGCTATAAAAAGATAGCACTAAAAAGCTAGTTAAAACGCCAATTCTCCCTGTAATATACCAAGCGGAATTTGGTGCGAATTTCTTATAGGTCGTAATGGCGTCACTTTGGCTTTTACGTCCAAGAATAAATTCGCCAATCAATAAAGGGAATCCTAATAGCAATGTAAATACTAAGAAGAGTAGTAAAAAGGCTCCGCCACCGCCTGTTCCAGCGACGTAAGGAAATTTCCAAATAGCCCCGAGTCCAATTGCTGAACCGGCAGCTGCCAAGACAAATCCAATTTTCGATTTCCAATGTTCTTGTTGAGACATACTTTCAATCCTTTCGATACAAACACCTATACAAATAGTAGCGTAAAAAGGCGAGACTGTCACTCAAACGAGCGATGTACCAGTCAACATAGAGCTCTTTGTCTGCTATGATAGAGATATAGATGTAGCGATTATATAAGTTTGAAATAGGGAGGAAAATAATATGATTGGAAGAAATGATCCGTGCTCTTGTGGAAGTGGAAAGAAATATAAAAAGTGCTGTGGTTCAAAAGGGACAGACCTTGTCGAAATGCTTGTCAATGAAGAGCTAGATCGTGTGCTTATCGATTATTTTGCTGACTACCCAAAGGGAGAAAATCGTAGTGAAATGATACGCTTGATGCGGGAGTGGGTCACTCGACTATCAGATAGCTGGGGGAAAGAGGATATCGAAGAAGCGGCGAGTGAGTTCTATTTATTTATTCATAATAAAGAGGTTTGGCGTACATATGTAAGTGAGCAGTTAAAGCAAGCGAAGCGAGAGTCAGTTGCGGCAGTGTTGCAAGTATGGGATGAGCCGTTTATGTTGTTGGCGGAAATTACAGATGTCGAGCCGGATATGTTGAAGGTACAGGAGTTATTCGGCGATAACAGCTATCATGTGACGCGTAACGAGGGGATGCCGGCGGATGTCGGGACGTTGTTGTTTGGTGCGGTATTGCGTGATCCGCGGAAGGTGGCAGATGCGATTGCACCAGTATCATCGATGATGTTTTTGGCGAAATGGAGTAAGCAAACGAAGGCGTCGTTAGTAGAATTAAGAGAAGCAGTTGCAGATAAGACACAGGAGCAATTCATAGTGGAGCATACGCTTGATATTTACGAGGTGTTCATCAAACGGAGTATGGCGTCGATGAATGAAATTGTGGCAGAAGTGCTGGCGCCGACACAATTGAGCGCATTGCAAGCGATGGAAGCTACTTTACGTGACTTAGAGCAGACGACGGAGTCACGTGAGATTATGCATAAATTAGTCGTGGCGTATTTCATGAATGATAACGAGGATGTGCCAGTGGAAGCTGATTTCCTTGCGGCGACGGTTAGGACGGGTATTTCCATAGGAATTGTTCACGGTACTGGTTTAGAAGATGAAGCGATTGGTGAGAAATATGGTGCTTCATCTGAAGGCATGGCCGTTTATGTTGAGGGGCTTGAAGGGCTTTATGCGGAGATGATGAATAGCGGGGACGAGCCACTGGCGGCGCAATTATACGACATTGGAACAGATCCAAAGCCAACAGAAAAAGCATTGTGGGAAACATCGATGACAACAGCGGGTGTTGTACAGCCAGAACGGAAGCCGAGTGTTGCAGAAGGGCGTGCGCAGCTGTTGGCGTATGAAGCTTATGCCGCAGAATCGGAAGAGGCGCGCAGGAAATTGGCGGCTAGCGCGTTGGAAATAGGGCCGAATAATCCTGATGCGTTGTTGTTGCAAGCGGAAGCAGAGCAGGATCCGGTCGTGGCAGCTGACTTATATGAAAAGGCCATTCACTATGCAAGCAAGACATTCGAGCCGGGGGAGAATCCGTGGCAAAATATCCCGAATCGTCCATTCATGCGTGCAGCGTTTGCTTATGGCACACATCTATTTAGTGAAGGGGACTATCATGAGGCAGCAGGTGTGTTTTTGGATTTAGTAAAGCTGAATTGGAATGACAATCAAGGCGCGAGATATGAAGCGGTTGCGTCATTGATTCATGCAGGGCGTTACAATGAAGCAGCAGAAATTATGGTGCGCTATGAAAAAGGATCACAGCATGATGCGACATATTTGTATCTGGATTGGAAGCTTGAACTGGAAGCGTCGAAGGGAGAATCGACGGAAGCTGATGGTATGTTGAAGCTAGCAGCCAAGGCGAATAGTAATGTCATCAATTTGCAAACGTTTAAGGCGAAAACGATTGCCTATCCGAGATATCAAGAGATTCATCCAGGCAGTGAAGCGGAAGCGAGATATATTTGGTTATTGTTGAATGGTGTGAATGTGTAAGTGAAATCGTGTCATCTGTCGGGAAATCGATGGGTGGCATGTTTTTTTTATGGAGATGGTGGTGATGACGAGCCCGAATCCAGTGTAAAGATCTAAAAAAGAGAGCGACACCAATCATTAATTGACAAAAACTTAGTGTTCTATTATATTGTTATTAGTCAATTATAGTTCGGCAATGTCGAACTCCTGGAGGTTTTAAAATGTCCAAGCCAATTCAGTCAGTAGAGCGTGCGTTATCAATTCTTGAAATGTTTAATCAAGGCACTGATGAATTAGGGATTTTAGAAGTCAGTGGGCGTATGGAATTACCTAAAAGTACTGTACATGGAATTATTAAAACATTAGTCAGTAGAGGTTATCTAGTCCAAAGTGTAGATACGAAAAAATATAAATTAGGAATTCGTTTATTCGAACTTGGCAGTGTCGTAAGCAAAGGATTTGATATTAAAGAAAAGGCTGCGCCTTATCTAAAAGAGGCTTTTAACCAAACGAATGAAACTGTTCATTTAGTTAAATTTGAAAATAATGAGGCTTTTTATGTAGATAAGCAAGAAAGTGGTAGCGCAATAAGAATGTATTCGCAGGTTGGTAGAAAAGCCCCGCTGCATTGTACTGGAGTAGGAAAAGCAATACTGGCATATTTGGATAAAGATACTCAGAAGTCGATACTATTCTCTACTGAAATGGAAGCATATACGGAGAAGACCATTATAGATAAAACTCAGATTCTCGAAGAATTAGACAGAATTAAGGAACGTGGGTATGCGACGGATGATGAAGAGATTGAAATGGGGCTATTTTGTGTAGCAGCACCCATATTTGATTTTAATGGTAGGGTGATTGGTTCAGTCAGCACAGCAGGTCCGAAATTTCGTTTTACTGAAGAGAAAGTTGGAATAGCTAAAAATTGCATAAGGGAAGCAGCAAGAAAAATATCACTGGAAATGGGTTTGCAAAAGTGAATGCTGCAATCATGGGATAGAATTTGATAAGTAAATTAAGGTGAAGTGTTAAAGTTAACTTGGTTATTAGAGTTGATTTGAAGAGTGCGGAGAAGGTTAAATATATTGTGATATGTTAGTAAATAAAGTGTTGCAAGCTGTGCAGGGAATCCTCTTGTGCAGCTTTTTTGTATGGAAAATTATGAGGTTTTGTATTGTAGCTAAGCCAGAATAACGTAGTCGTGTCTAAATGTTAGATCTATGTAGTTATGATTATTGCTGAAGTTCAAAAGAATTCGATTAATTTAATTTTATAAAAATTCTATTATATTTTACTTTTAGTATTGACAGAGTGCTAAAGCTTCGTTTATATTTTATAGAACGACTTAGTCGAACTAGGTTCGACAATGACGAACTTGTGGTTAGTCAAGTTGGAAGTGCTATTCTTTCGCTGTACGGGGTTGTAAGGTCAGTCACGCTTATTTAGAGAAGATGTTCAGAATGGGCTGTAACCTCGGTGGAAATGAAAGCGCATTCAAGAGATCCTGTTTTTAGACAAAGATTTAAAACGTGAGAAGCAAAACGGTGTTAAGAAACGTAGTTATGCAAAGGATGATGAAAAAACAGGATTATTACTATAAATGAAATGGGGTAGAGAAATGAGTAAAGTAAATGTGGCGATCATAGGTTCAGGCAATATTGGAACTGATTTGATGTACAAGTTAGAACGAAGTGAATTGTTAAATTTAACGGCAGTTATAGGAATTGATCCTCAATCAGATGGGTTGAAGAGAGCACAGGAGAGAGGGTACCATACATTTAGTAGTGGGATAGATGCAATCAGGAACAACCCTGATTTAGCTGAAATTGTTTTTGATGCGACTTCGGCAAAAGCACATTTGATAAATGCTGAGGTATTAAAGGAGTTAAATAAGATTGCCATTGACTTAACGCCGGCAGCAGTAGGTCCCCTAGTTTCTCCAGCGGTGAACGGTGATACGTACCATACAGCTTCAAATATCAATATGATTACTTGTGGTGGACAAGCAACAATCCCGATGATCCATGCCGTAAATCGGGTTGCAGATGTGACCTATGCCGAGATTGTAGCCACTATTTCAAGTAAAAGCGCAGGACCTGGAACACGTGCAAATATTGATGAATTTACCATTACGACTCAACGGGGAATTGAAGAAGTTGGCGGGGCAGATAAAGGCAAAGCACTCATCTTGATTAATCCGGCAGAGCCACCGGTATTAATGAGGGATACTGTTTATTGCCAAGTGAAAAACATGGATATCGAAGCGATTACAAAATCGGTAAACGAAATGCTGCAAGTCGTTCAAAGTTATGTTCCTGGCTATCGTCTAAAACAAGAATTGCTATTTGATGAAGATAAAGTAACTATTTTGCTAGAAGTTGAAGGGGCAGGAGATTATTTCCCAGTATATGCCGGAAATCTCGATATTATGACAGCCGCTGCAGTGAAAGTGGCAGAAGAGCGAGCGCGAAGAATATTACGTGAAACAGGAGGGGTGACGGAATGACGGAGAAGTTAGTGAAGTTGACGGAGGTATCCCTTCGAGATGGAAGTCACTCGGTATCGCATCAGTTTACAGAAGAGCAAGTTGACGCGGTTGTACGGGCATTGGATGAAACTGGAATGCATTATATAGAAGTAAGTCATGGCGATGGATTAGGGGGATCGACCTTACAATATGGACAATCCCTTGTGGATGAAATGAAATTAATCGAAACGGCTGTTGCGGCGGCAGAGTCTTCGAAAATTGCAGTATTACTTATACCTGGAATAGGGACAGTTCATGAATTGAAACAAGCCCATGAACTAGGGGCAAAATTAGTACGGGTAGCTACACATGTAACGGAGGCGGATGTTTCGGCTCAGCATATTGCTAAAGCAAAAGAATTTGGCATGGAGGCATTAGGTTTTCTGATGATGGCTCATACAGCTTCGGTTGAAAAACTTGTTGAGCAAGCAAAGCTCATGGAAAGTTACGGAGCAGAAGCGGTCTATATTACCGATTCTGCGGGTGCACTTTTACCGGAACAAGTAAGGGAACGCGTTCGAGCACTCCGCCAGTCGTTAACTTGTGAAGTAGGCTTTCATGCCCATAATAACTTGTCGCTAGCTGTTGCTAATACATTAATTGCGATTGAAGAGGGTGCTACAAGAATTGATAGTAGTGTTTGCGGTTTGGGCGCAGGTGCGGGCAATACACAAACGGAGGTCCTAACAGCGGTATTGGATTTAATGGGGAAAAACCCAGGTATCGATATTTATAAGATGATGGATCTTGCTGAGAATGTCGTGACACCCATCATGAAAAGGCCACAAATTGTAGACAAAGGAAGTTTAGCATTGGGGTATTCTGGTGTCTATTCAAGCTTTTTAATTCATTCAGAGCGTGCAGCGAAGCGGTTTGGTTTAGATCCACGGGATATTTTGATCGAGTTGGGGAAAAGAAAGGTAGTCGGTGGACAAGAAGATATGATTTTGGATGTTGCTTCAGACTTGGCTAAAAGAAAAATGTAAAAATTTATAAAAAATGTACTGGGGGAGATGGGGAAATGGGAACTACTCAATTTATTGTAGTACTAGCGATTAGTATTGCATTCCTGATATTAATGATATTAAAGTGGAAAATCCATCCTGTTATGGCGTTGTTCATAACAGCGACGGGAATGGGTATTGGCTTTGGTTATCCGATTTTGAAGACAATTGGATTAATTAACAGCGGCTTTGGCGGTACAATGACTTCTGTGGCATTAACGATTATCTTGGGAACCGTCTTAGCGATGGGAATTCAAGATATTGAGGCTTCGGATTCTATTTCACAATCTTTTAATAGACTGTTTCGTGGGAAACGGATGGAACTTGCTCCTGCATTAACAGCATTCGTCGTATCAATCCCTGTTTTTGGCGATGTCACGATGATTTTACTTGCGCCGATTGCATCCAAAATTGCCCATTTAAAGAAGATTTCTATGGCGACAATGGCATCTTTTACAGGACTTGCTTTGTTTTTAACGCATGGACTTGTTCCGCCGACGCCAGGAATATTAGCAATTTCTTTATCGATGGAAGCTGATTTAGGGTTTGTGATTTTCTGGGGGATAATTGTTAGTTTTATTGCGTTTTTTGTAACATGGTTTTTGTTACGTAATTGGACGGAAAAAGAAAGAATATCCCCGTTGGCGAAGTTTTTAGGTTCTTCAGATGAGGAAACAGAAGCTCAATTAACACAAAAAGGTAAAAGGTCCTTGCCGCCATTTTACTTTGCGATACTACCGATTATGCTACCCGTTGTATTCATTGCATCTGCATCTTTCGCAAATGTATACATGGCCGAAGGTACGATTATGCATGGTCTATTAACGGTGATTGGGGACAAAACTGTAGCACTATTTTTAGGCGTATTGATTGCTATCGCACTTGCTTTTCTTTACAAACAAAATGTTTATAAATCGGCAATTGAGAATGACCATGAAACTACAAATGAGACCCCTTTCACGCAGATTTTATGGAATAAATGGGTTGAACGTGGATTGGTAGTTGCGATTTTGCCATTATTAATTACAGGGATGAGCGGAGCGTTAGGAAGTATTATTAAGGAAAATCCCGCTGTTCATGAAGTTGCAACAAGTATTGCTGAAACAAATATTTTACCAATTTTAATACCTTACCTCATTGCAGCTGTACTAATGACTGCTGTAGGCTCAATGACAATGGCTGCGTTGACAGCAGCAGCTATTGTAACGCCAATGATGCCAATTCTTGGATTATCGCCTGAACTCGCGGTACTGGCGATTGGTGCAGGTTCCTTAACATTAAATCACCTGAATAATAGTGGATTTTGGATTATGTCACAATTTTATAATCTGTCGACGAAACAAGGATTGAAATATGTAACGATACCAACATTTGTTGGATCGGTTGTTGCCCTTCTAACATTGCTTCTCTTTGGCAGTCTTGGTGTTTTGTGATTGTTATTGACTGAAGGTTCTATACTATAAGAAAAGAGGTTTTAAACTATGTCATTTAAATTTCCTAACATAACAAACTCTGTGAATCCTTATCGAGATAATGTCATGGGAAAAGCGAACGAACCGATTACGGTTGCGGGATTATTGGATCGTGCAAAGTTAATATTAGGTGCGGAATACGATGGAGGAGCACCCGACTGGTCATTAGAGGAAATCTATAATCGGTTGGAAGAAAATGCTCCGAGGATTGCTATCATTGGTGGATCATCGGATCATCCTGCACACATTATGGATTATAAGACATCTTCCCATGCAGCTATCCGTATATGGCAAAATGGCGGAGTTCCATTCTATTTCTCAACGCCAGTTATGTGTGATGGTACTGCGCAGAATAATCAAGGGATGAGTTATTCCCTGCAAAGTCGGAATGCAGTTGCTCAAATGGTTGTAAACCAATTGGAAGCGCATAGTTATCATGGTGCATTTGTTATTCAAGGTTGCGATAAACAACCATTGGGCGTTGTCAGTGCGCTTGCGCATCTGGACCGCCTTCGTCAATATCGGGGAGAAGCACCGTTCTTTGCAACATTTGCACCGGCTCATGTATTACAAGGTGGGACCATACCTGAAGATCTAATGATTGAATTGAATCAGCTTGCACAAAAAGCAACAGATTCAGGTGCACCAGATATTGCGGATGATTTAAAGGATGCGATGGATTACATTTTACAATGTTCTTCGAACACAGCTTTCCAAGGCGTGCTTCAACGTGCAACAGAGAGAGGAATCGTATCCAAGGAAACGCATAAAGATTACGAGAAACGTCTGGCTGTCGCAACATGTGATGGTAGTGGTGGAGTTTGTGCATTTAATGGAACAGGAAATAGTTCCCGCCATTTAGTAGCGGGGATGGGACTTGTTCATCCAACTCTTGAATTGCTAACGAGTGCTCCGAATCAAGTCCAAGTAAATGAAGCTGTTGATAGTTTAGCCAACATGATTAATGACCCTGTTTTTGGTGTCTCTAATGTTGTAGCTACAAATATTAAGAATGCAATCCGTATCCATAGTGCATCAGGTGGTTCAACTAATCTAATGATGCATATTGTCGCAGCAATGCAATACGGCGGTTATACGTTCAGTCTTTGGGATTTAGATGAAATACACCATTCCCATCCAATTCCAGATCTATTCAACTATAGTTTGACAGAGGGGCGTGATATTTTTGCACTTGCCATGCAATGTTGTGATGGAGATAGTCAAGGAATGGAATCGCTATTCTATGAACTTTTGCAGAATGGAGTGCCGATGGATGTAGATGCTCCAACGGTTACTGGTGAAACATGGAGAACGAGACTACAGGATGAAGACAGTTTATCGGCAGATAATGTAACCGATAATCCAATTATTTTATCGAATCCACGTAGAGCATTTAGTGGCGTAGATGTACTAACGGGCAACTTTTTTGAAAGCGCAGTCGTAAAGATTAGCGGAATGCCCACACAGCAATTGAATCAATTTGACAAAAAAGCTTCATTTGTCCTTTACTATGCAAATGAAGAGGAAGCGAATAAAGGTCTATTAGATGCAGAATTACTTCCTAATCTAAAAAAAGAAAGAAGCTTTAGCTATGAGAATTTACAATCGATGTTAAAAGAAAATGCTCCAGATCAGTTTGAGGAAAATAAAGATCTTGTATACGATGAATTATTTGATGTGATGGTGAACAAATATATTATGAAGATTGCGGTTATTATCGCAGGACAAGGGCCGATTGCATTTGGCATGCCTGAGATGTTTACACCGATGCAACATATTAATGCGAATCGCAAGCTTCAGCGCCTGGCAGCTCTCATTAGTGATGGCCGTTACTCAGGTGTTTCGTATGGCGCGGCGATTGGCCATATGACACCGGAAGCTAAAGAAGGCGGTGGCATTTTGTATTTAGAGACTGGTGATTTGTTATACCTGGATTTAAGGGCCAACCAAATTAACTTCATTGATTCACGACAATTTAACAAAGGGTTACTGGAATTCTCATTCGACGAAATTCGTACAAGTCGAAAAGCATTAGCTGACGAGCGGCTTCAATTGATCAATCAGCGCCAACGTTTAGTCGCAGCAAGTAATCGGATTGTTGGACATACGGATGCGGCGCATGGAGTGGTGCCGAAGATTGTGGCAGAAGAGGCGGAATTGGATTATAAAAAAGATGTGATATTCCCTGAGCGAGTTGAAAAAAATCAATCTTTGATTTAAAAGGAGATGGCCAATGAACATCGATTTTAGCGGTAAAACGGTCGTGGTTACTGGCGGTACAAGCGGAATAGGTTTAGCGATTGCAGAAAAATTTCTTGAAAGTAATGCAAAAGTGGCAGTTTGTGGTCGTAATCAACGAAAAATAGATAACTTATTGGAAAAGTGGACTGAAGAAAATTGTGAAGGATATGCGAAAGCTGTTGATGTAACGTCTCGAATACAGCTTTCACAGTTTGCGGATCAGGTCGAGGACCGATTTGGCGGAATTGATATTTGGATTAATAATGCGGGAGTTTATCCACAATATGCAGTTATCGACACGCCTGAAAGTGTGTGGGATGAGACTATAAACATCAATCTCAAATCCGTTTACTTGGGCTCAATGATCGCTCAGCAAAAAATTGTAAAACGTGGGGGAGGGGTCATTATCAATGCTTCCTCATTTGCGGCTGTTATGCCTTCGGCGGGAAGCGGTGTTTATGCGGCATCAAAGGCAGGTGTACAGAGTTTAACGAAGACTTTGGCTGCGGAACTGGCCGTGGAGAACATCCGGGTGAATGGCTATATCCCCGGTGTAATTCAAACGAACATGACGGAAAAAGTAATTGAAGCTAAGAACAACGCGCTAATCAGTCAATTGGCCATTAAACGTATCGGCACAAGTGAAGAAGTTGCGAATGCGGTATTATTTCTTTGCTCGGATCAAGCTTCTTATATTACTGGGACATTCATTGAAGTTTCAGGAGGAAAGTTTTGCGTTCAAAACCCTTAATCACTCATATTGACAAAATCTTAATTATTCATAGTATAGATTCTGGAAATAACAAACCATCCCATTTGAAGAGAAGGGATGGTTTATTATTTTTGGACAAATATATCGCCAATCTGGTTGAACCATAATGGGTTTCTAATTATTTTCCACCAAGCAAATTAAACAATCCACCTGCAATACTTCCTTCATCACGCGAGCCTCCGCCCGGTGTTTGTGGTGCAGCTGCAAATACGCGGCTAGCGAGTCGAGAGAATGGCAATGACTGAATCCATACAGTTCCCGGCCCTTTTAGCGTAGCGAAAAATAATCCCTCGCCGCCAAATAATGCTGTTTTTACACCTTTCACCATTTCGATATCGTAATCAACCTCCTGTGTCATCGCGACGAGACACCCTGTATCGACACGTAATACTTCACCAGGATCGAGCTTGTATTCGATAATCGTGCCACCAGCATGGACGAATGCCATGCCGTCACCCTCAAGTTTTTGCATGATGAAGCCTTCTCCGCCAAAGAAACCAGCACCGATTTTACGCTGAAATTCAATTCCAATGGAAACGCCCTTCGCCGCGGCGAGGAAAGCATCTTTTTGACAGATGATTTTGCCGTTATATTGGCTCAAATCCATCGGAATGATTTTTCCGGGATAAGGTGAGGCGAAGTAGACATGCTTTTTCCCAACGCCATCGTTGGTGAATGTAGTCATAAATAGACTTTCTCCAGTCAATACCCGTTTCCCAGCACCCATCAGTTTACCCATGAATCCACCAGCACCAGATGATTTAGAACCATCTCCGAAAATCGTTTCCATCTTGATGCCGTCCACCATCATCATAAGGGCTCCTGCTTCTGCCACAACTGTTTCTTGTGGGTCGAGCTCGATTTCTACGAATTGCATGTCATCCCCGTATAGCTTGTAATCGATTTCGTGATTGTTCATGTAATCTGATTCCTCCTCTATTTTTATTGTTAATTAACCATACGTTCACTAACGGAAAAAGTTTCAAGTTGAATCAGCCTAGCTCATCTTTTTTTAACGTATCAATATAGCTCCATAAGTATGTAACGATTTCACGTGCTTCCGATTCAAAGTGTGTATTGCTGAATGTCTCATGGAAAGAACGAGTGACCGTTTCTAAAATGAATATGCGAGGTTGTGCTGAATGAATTTCATCCAATAGAAATTGTGTGTACTGAACTTCACTCGGTTTGGTATCGGTTTTAAACTGGTCAAGCAATTGAGTCAATTGCTTGATGACCATACTTTTGCTATCAACCTTCGTCTCGTTTGTAGACTGTAAATTATCGAACAAACTTGCTCCGAGTAATGTGTCATTTGTTGCCATCATATCGGTAATAATGGCGTCAATTCGTCTTGTTGTAAACTGCGCAAGTTGCTGAATATCGATTTTCACTTTTGAACTGGCATTCCAAAAGTGAATGAGATGCTGCATCATGCCCATGAGAATCACGGCACAGTCGGGTGCATACGATTGTGCCTCTTCCCCGTAAACATCCACCAATCTTTCAGTCAGCCAGGAAATCTCCATGAAATGATGCTTAATGATGAAGGATTTCAAAACCTTGTCGCCCGAGTTGAAAACGGACTCGTAAATCGGCAGCAGATTGTGCTCACGATTGATGTGCATGCGAACGACAATTTGTTTAGCCAATATATTCTTATCCTGAATGTCTTGGCCAATTAACAGTTCTCTTCTTTTAATGGTAGCTTCTTCGTGAGCGTATTCTAACATGGCCATGAGGCATTCATTTTTTGATGTGAAATAATTATAAAAAGTTCCTTTGGAGATTTGGGACTCATCTAAAATATCTTGTACAGATGTCGCTGTAAATCCTTTTTCTGCAAAAAGGCGTCGAGCAACTAATAAAACTTGGCGTTTACGATTATTCATAAAATCACCTTTTTCTTGTGATTGGCTATCAAAGTTATACTGCTAGTCTAATCATATCGTAGCTCACTAAGGCTTTTATATCAATGAAATAATATATTTTTGATTGAAAGCGATTACGTTAGTTGCTAAAATTGGACTGTAGGTATAAACTGTTCAACAGGGTGTACCGAGAGTACAAATTCTATACGTAAAGTAATAAATGGGGGAAGTTAGATGGACATTAAAAAAATGCATGACAAACCGCCTTATGGCATGATAGCGATTTTGTTTATAGGCGCATTTGTCGCTTTATTGAATAACACATTATTGAACATTGCATTGCCAACAATTATGGTTGAGTTCGACGTCAAACCATCTGTCGTCCAATGGTTGACGACAGGGTATATGCTTATCAACGGTATTTTAATACCGGCAAGTGCATTCTTCATTCAGAAATTTACGAATCGTGGCCTATTCTTAACGGCTATGATGTCGTTCACATTAGGAACACTACTTGCCATGCTTGCACCGTCATTTGGGGTGTTGGTGGCTGCTCGAATGATTCAAGCTGTAGGATCCGCGATGATGATGCCACTACTTATGAACGTTATGCTGACGGCATTTCCGATTGAGCGTCGAGGAACTGCGATGGGAATCTTTGGTCTCGTTATGATTACGGCACCGGCGATTGGTCCAACGTTATCAGGCTGGATTATTGAACATTACACTTGGCGTACGCTTTTCGGTATCGTTTTACCGTTTGCCATTCTGACACTCCTTTACGCTTTCTTTAAATTGCGTAATATTACACCGAATCGTGATGTGAAACTAGATGTCTTTTCACTTGTTTTATCGAGTGTTGGTTTTGGTGGTCTACTTTACGGGTTCAGCTCAGCGGGTGATAAAGGATGGGATGCGCCGATTGTTTATGGAACAATCATTATTGGTGCCATCGCACTTATAACCTTTATTGTGCGTCAACTGCGGATGAATGACCCAATGTTGGATTTCAAAATTTACAAACATCCGATGTTTGCTCTATCGTCAGCGATTTCGATTGTTTTATCGATCGCAATGTTTTCAGGTATGATTCTGACACCACTTTATGTTCAGACGATACGTGGTATTTCACCATTCCACTCTGGTATTCTTATGCTGCCAGGTGCGATTATTATGGGGCTTATGTCGCCGATTACAGGTCGCTTATTTGATAAATATGGTCCGAAGATTTTGGCGGTTGTTGGTCTTATCATTACAACTGTTTCAACATACTTTTTGAGTAGACTGGGTATGGAATCGGGTTATTATTATCTTATGATGATTTACACAGTCCGCATGTTTGGGATTTCTATGGTTATGATGCCGATTATGACGAATGGATTAAATCAGCTGCCGATGATTTCAAATCCACATGGAACGGCTATGAATAATACATTGCAACAAGTGTCGGGCGCTATCGGATCTGCAATTTTGTTAACGATTATGACGAAGCGGATGGAGTCAACGGGAGCTGGACTATTTGCTGAAGCTCAAGCATCTGGAAATGCTCCAACGACTGCTGAAGGGCTTGCGCTATTAAAGGAACAGATTGAAGCGCAAGCAATGCTGGATGGTATTAACTTCTCGTTCTTTATATCGACAATCGTGGCAATTATCGCCTTGGTTTTAACATTCTTTGTGAAACGGGTTACACCGCCGAAGAATGATATGTCGTTTGATAAACCGCAGGAAAATAAAAGCTAAACAAACTCCGCATGGCACGTCTGTTGATTAACCATTTCATTGCATAGATCACAGGTAAGTAAAGGCTTAAAAACCACCTTTTTCACTAGATCATTTCCGGTTCGCTTTCGGCGAAATATTCAAGACATCATTACCGAGGAGGAATTGCAGTTCCTTCCTCCCCCGGGAGCAGGGATGGCTAGAAACGACTTCGTCATTTCTAGCCATCCCTTTTTCGGTCATCTTGTTATGAATAGTTGCCTGTCGCGTACCTACAACGTTCAAGTGAAAAAAGCAGTTGCTTGGAAAGAAAAGAATAGATGACTTTCTATAGGGAGTGTAAGTGCCCGAAGATGCAATTTCGGGCACTCTTGCACTTTGTATAAGGTGCTCTCACTTTACTTTTAGCAAGTCTTATAAGAATGTGCCACTTCCTAAAATAACAGTGGGAAGGACCATAGTAAAAGCTTCAGCTGCCAAAATTGTATCTTTGGCGGCTTTTATCCACGTAACAAGCCAGCTATTCTTTCTTCCCTAAAAGCAGTAGCACTTTGTGTATTAGTGTTTTTGGAGAGCGATGGATGAACGACCACCATACAATTACCGAAAATATGTCTAGGGATGCGGCGAAGTCGCATCCCTAGACATAAAACATAGCTTGGTAATCGTATAGAAGTCGTTCAATCTAAAGCGAACCAAAGCTACTATACACTGAGTACCTAGTGTTTGAGTAAATTACTTTTTGGTAAATCAATAGGCGTGTCCGCATGGGCTAATTTTCCCCTGCGGAGTTTGTTTGTTTTTGGTATAGTAAAAATAAAAAGGACGTGAAGTACATGATTGGGCGCAATGATCCCTGCCTATGCGGAAGCGGGAAGAAATATAAAAAATGCTGTGCATTAAAAAATGAATTGTCCAATGATCAGCTAGTCGACGAAGAGCTGGAACGTGTGCTCATTGGTTATTACGACAGCGCACTTGGAAATTATGCGGATGCTATGGAGTTAGAGCGCATTGATAGGGAGTGGAAGAGCAAGCTTAGTAAATATATGTTGTTGGAAGAAATTGAAGCCTTTGTTGCAGAATACTTTGTGTTTGTTTTGCGACGTGAGCAATGGAACCGCTATTTGTTGAAAACACTTAACGGTCCGATTCGATCCGCGACACGTGCTGTACTGGAATTATGGAAAAACCCAATTGTGCTATTTGGGAAAACGACAATGATTTACGAAGATTATTTTCTTGTCGAAGAAGTATTAGGGCATGGTATGTATACTATTGACACAGAAGATATACAAGTGGAAGAAAACCTTCTTGCCTTTGGTGTTATATTACCAGATAGCAGACAGCGTGAGAATGGACTTTACTTCCCGGGTGAACTGATATTTATTGAGGATCGTGACGGAGCGTTTGTCCAGCAAATCGAGTCGATGGCTGAAACGAGTGGGCAAGTGAGTAGCTATGAATTCTTTAAAAAACATATGATTGACATCTATAAAGCGATTGTGGAACGAGATGTAGCTTCTGTTGATGATTTAGCGCAAAGTGAGCTGACCCTGCAACAAAAAGAAGTGGTTACGATTTTAGTGGAGCAATTGGAGGAACTTGATTCACCACCACAAGTTGTTGAAGTTGGCCAGATGATTACGATTGGCTACCTGTTAACAAAGAAACCGACATTTAGAAAGCCGGAAGTTATTGCCGCAGCTATATTTAAAGCAATGCATGATTTTGGGATACTTGGACCATATGAGTATGCGCAGACGGAGATTGCGGAGCTATTCGGCGTTTCGGTTAGTTCGATAATGAAACATATGGATATGTTAGAGGAAATTTTGACGGAAATCGCTGAAAGTGTAATGGAGGATATGGATGCTGGTCCCTTAATCTCTTACTCAATTGGAACCAATCCGCGGATAACGGAGCGTGTCAATTGGGAAACGTATTGTAAAACCGCTGACATCGATTTCGAGTCGTTTGAAGAATTCCAGGCTTATATGAATGCGACGATGAACGACCGGTTTATACCGAAAGGCAAGAAGCAAAAAGCACAAGCGACGGCTTACGATGCCTATGAGGCGCAAGACGATGGAGCAAAAATGCGTTTAGCAAAATTGGCATATGCCACCGATCCGAAAAATGTGGATGCTGTTTTATTGCAGGCTGAATTGACAGATTTAGAGAAAGAGGCCGAGGAATTCTATCGAACAGCTATCCGATTAGGCGAAGGTCAATATGATGATGAGCCAGAAATTCCATGGGGGCTTGTGACAAATAGACCTTATATGCGCGCGGTTTTTGCCTATGGGATTTGGCTTTTTGAAGCTGGGCGTCATGGTGAAGCGGCAAAATTATTTCAACAATTACTTCGTATGAATCCAGATGATCACCAAGGTGCACGTTATCCAGCGATTGCTTCATTTATCCATGATGGTAATTATGCTTCGGCATCTGCTCTGTTGGAACAATATGAGGAACGGTCATTTTATGAGGCACCGTATTTATATTTGAAATGGCTATTAGAAATGGAACGAGGAAATAGGACAACGCAAAAATCGCTGAAGCTGCTTGCAGAAGCGATTGAGGTAAACCCGTTTATTGAATCAATGATTGAAGAAGAATTGCCTAAATTACCGTTTGCAAAGCAAATGGACATTTTACCGGGCTCTATTGAAGAAGCGCTATATATTTGGTTTTTATTATAAATGACTCAAGCCTTGGACAACTGTCTAAGGTTTTTTTATCTTCATTCAGCAGAAAAATTCCGCTGAATGAAGATAAAGCCTCCGGCGGATGTCACAGATTTTGAAGGGAGTTAATTGAGCAAGCTCAATTCAAAATCTGGACGCAATCACGCCAAGGCGTGATTGATTATGGAATAAAATAAAGGTATTTCATGGGATATGTCGAAGTGGTTAAGTAAGTTTGTAAGCGTTTTCGATTGGACTTAGAGTAGAGAGGGGAAATGGTGTAATGCGATTGAACAACTATATCGGAGGTTCATGGCAAGGGGAGGAGGGAGCAGATTATACGGCTGTTACCAACCCGGCAAATGGAGAAGAATTGGCACAAGTAAGGCTGTCGACGAAGGAAGATGTGGACCAGGCAGTGAAGGCCGCGAAAGAAGCACAAAAAAAATGGGCACTTGTTCCGGCACCGAAACGTGCAGATTATTTATATGAAATTGGACGTTTAATGAGGGAGAAAAAAGAGCATTTGGCACAAGTGTTGACGAAGGAAATGGGTAAGGTCATTGAAGAAGCGCGTGGTGAAGTTCAAGAAGGAATTGATATGGCGCTGTATATGGCTGGCGAAGGACGTCGGTTGTTCGGAGAAACTGTACCATCTGAGCTGCAAGATAAGTTTGCGATGAGTGTGCGTGCGCCGATTGGGGTTGTCGGACTGATTACACCGTGGAATTTTCCTGTGGCGATTGCGACGTGGAAGTCGTTTCCGGCAATGGTTGCAGGCAATACATTTGTCTGGAAGCCGGCGACAGAAACACCGATGATGGCGTATGAAATGGCATTGATATTTGAGCGAGCAGGACTGCCTGCTGGTGTTGCTAATATTGTTTTTGGTGCGGGTTCAACAGTGGGAACTGCGTTGATTGAACATCCTGATGTGCGCGTGATTTCATTCACAGGGTCGACGGAAACGGGGCGTCATGTGGCTGAAACAGGTGGACGTCATTTGAAGAAGGTATCACTTGAAATGGGCGGGAAAAATGCGGTAATTGTGATGGATGATGCTGATATTGATCTTGCGGTGGAAGGGATTTTGTGGAGTGCGTTTGGGACTGCGGGTCAGCGCTGTACGGCATGTAGCCGCGTCATTGTGCATAAAGATGTGAAGAGGGAACTGGAGGAAAAGCTTGTTGAGGCGATGAAGGGCTTAACGATTGGTGATGGACTAGATGAGTCGGTTAAGATTGGGCCTGTTATTAATCACAAGGCGCTTGGGAAAATTCATGGTTATGTAGGTATTGGTAAAGAAGAAGGTGCCAAGCTGCTTGCAGGGGGGAACGTATTGACAGAAGGGAACCTTGCAGCTGGGCATTATTATGAGCCGACGTTATTTACGGATGTGAAGTGGGATAGCCGTCTTGCGCAGGAAGAGATTTTTGGTCCAGTGGTGTCCTTGATTGAAATTAGTAGTTTAGATGAAGCGATAGAAGTGAATAACAGTGTGAAATATGGGCTGTCTAGCTCGATTTTCTCGCGGGATGTCAATCAAGTGTTCCGAGCACAGCGTGATTTAGATACGGGAATTGTTTATGTCAATGCGGGGACGACGGGAGCTGAAATCCATTTGCCATTCGGTGGGACGAAGGGGACGGGGAATGGTCATCGTGATTCAGGTGTAGCGGCGCTCGATGTGTTTACGGAGTGGAAAAGTATTTATGTGGACTTTAGTGGGAAGTTGCAACGGGCGCAGATTGACACGGAATAATAGCCTAGGTCAGGAGATGAAGACATGAAAGTTGTCATACTCGGTGCGGGTTTAATGGGAAAAGAGGCGGCGCGTGATCTTGTAAAGAGTGATGATGTAGACCGCGTCTATTTAGCTGATTTGCATGTCCGGCAAGCAGAGGATTTTGCGGAACAATTAATGTCTGACAAACTCGATATTTTACGTTTAGATGCGACAAATGATGTGCAATTACGTGACGTTATGGCGCTTGGAAATGTTGTTATCAATGCATTATTTTATACATTTAATGAAAAGGTAGCGCGGTTGGCTGTGGATATTGGTGTTCATTCCATCGATCTAGGGGGGCATATTGGTGGGGCAACAGATGCGGTGCTTGGGCTCGCAGAACAGGCAACGGCGAAAGGTGTCACGATTATTCCAGACCTTGGGGTAGCACCAGGTATGATTAATATTTTGACGGGATACGGGGCAGAAAAACTAGATGCCGTAGAGTCCATAAAATTATATGTGGGTGGTATTCCAGTGAAGCCCGAGCCTCCGCTTAATTATAATGTTGTTTTTTCATTGGAAGGTGTGTTTGATCATTATACAGATCCTTCTCATGTCATTCGAGGTGGAAAGCTGTTAGAAGTACCTTCATTGTCTGAGATTGAGCCGATTTATTTTGATAAATATGGTGAATTGGAAGCGTTTCATACATCAGGAGGCACCTCAACATTGACGAAATCATTTCCGAATGTGAAAACGTTAGAATATAAGACGATTCGCTATAAAGGGCATGCGGAAAAGTTTCAGTTACTTGTCGATCTTGGTTTATTAGCACGAGACGGTGAGGTGGTTGTTGCTGGCAATAAAGTAAAGGTGCGTGATGTGATGCGGGAATTATTGCTGCCACAATTACGGCTAGGCGATAAATCGGATGCTGTATTGTTGCGTGTCATTGTTAGTGGCGATAAGAACGGATCACCTATGGCGTATGAGTACGATTTGATAACGGAAAAAGATACGACGGTCAATGAAACCGCGATGGCACGGGCAACGGCGAATACTATTTCCATAGTAGCGCAGATGATTGGCAACGGCACGATTACCAAGCGCGGGGTTCATCCACCAGAAAATATCGTCCCGGGCGCGTTATATATTGAAGAAATGAAAAAGCGCGGTGTAATCATTGTAGAAACGGTGGAGACGAATAATGTCTCCGCTTGAGGGAGGGGGAGAACAATGGATTTCGGATTCACAGAAGAACAGATTATGCTGAGAAAAACAGCCCGTCAGTTTGTGGATGAAGAGATTATGCCCCATATCCAGAGATGGGATGCTGAAGGTGGATTTGACCCAGCTATTTGGAAGAAGCTTGCGGATATTGGTTTTATGGGCGTATGTGTACCTGAACACTATGGCGGTAGCGGCATGGACTATAATTCTCTTGCGATATTATGTGAGGAGCTGGAGCGTGGCGATACAGCGTTTCGCACAGCAGTCTCTGTTCATATCGGCTTGAATTCAATGACGCTAATGCAATGGGGGACGGAAGCGCAAAAGAAGAAGTATTTAATTCCACAGGCCAAGGGGCAGAAAATAGGCGCTTTTGGTTTAACGGAGCCTGGTGCAGGTTCTGACGTTGTGGCGATGGCGACGACTGCGGTGCGCGACGGGGATGATTATGTATTGAATGGCCAGAAGACGTGGATCTCGCTCTGTGATGTGGCCGATCATTTCCTTGTTTTTGCTTATACGGATAAAACGAAGAAACACCATGGTATTAGTGCATTCATCGTTGAGCGGACGATGCCGGGTTTTTCATCGAAAGCGATTAAAGGCAAATACGGCATTCGCGCGGGCAATACGGGCGAGTTGTTTTTCGAGGATATGCGTGTGCCGTCCGCTAATTTGCTAGGTGCAGAAGGTGAAGGCTTTAAAATTGCGATGGCTGCACTTGATAATGGTCGTTTTACGGTTGCAGCGGGGGCAGTCGGGCTGATTATGGGCTGTCTTGAAGAAAGTGTGAAGTATTGCCACGCACGAGAAACATTTGGCAAGTCGATTGGTAAACACCAGCTCGTTCAGCAAATGATTGCCAATATGGAAGCGGGCTATCAGATGAGTCGTTTGCTTGTTTATCGTGCAGGCGATATGAAAAACAAAGGCTTGCGCAATACGCGTGAAACGTCGCTGGCCAAATGGCAGGCTTGTGACTTTGCCAATAAAGCAGCAGACGATGCCTTCCAAATTCACGGTGCCTACGGTTATTCGGATGACTATCCAGTTGCTCGGTTTTTGCGTAACTCGAAAGCACCCGTTATTTACGAGGGAACGCGCGAGATTCATACAATTATGCAGGCGGAATATGTGCTTGGCTACCGGGAAGATAAGAAGTTGAATAATATGTTGCCAGAATGGCCGTTTAAGTGAGCGCGAACCCCTGATGGATGTTTCTATCGGGGGTTTTTATTGGTGAAAGGATGGGTCAAAGGTCTTGATTCGCCAATAAATGAATGGCGAGCGCCAATAAATCGGTCTTGAACGCCAATAAACGGACTGCAGCCGCCAATAAATGACTAGTAAGTGCCAATATTTCAATATTAAGTGCCAATAATTCTGTTGGAGCATTTCAATTGAATCTTTTTTCATACTCCAACGTATGTATAGTCAGTATGAGTTAGCTGAAAGGGGAGAGTTAGATGGGCAAATATACGATTAGTGAATTTGTGAAACAGACGAAGCAGGATGAGCAGGTAAGGGAGAACTTTGATTTGGAAACACCGCGTATTTTGGAGGTCAATTTAACGGACCAGGTGTGGGCCAAAACGGGTTCTATGATTTCCTATACGGGGCAAATTAAGTTCGAGCGGGAAAAAATATTAGAACATGGTGTCGGTATGATGTTCAAAAAAGCGTTCACGGGTGAAGGTACTTCATTGATGAAGGCGACGGGAAATGGCCGACTGTATTTAGCGGATCAGGGGAAGAAAATTACCATCTTTGATTTGAATAATGAATCGATTACGGTCAATGGCAATGATTTGCTGGCGTTTGAACCGAGTATTGAATGGGACATTAAACTGATGCGCAAAGTTGCGGGGATGATGGCGGGTGGATTATTTAACGTGACGTTAAGGGGAACAGGGAAGGTTGCGATTACAACCCACTTTGAGCCGTTGACATTACTTGTTCGTCCTGGAGAGTCTGTTATTACAGATCCGAATGCAACCGTCGCCTGGTCAGGGAATTTAACACCGGAATTTCGTACAGATATTAGCTTCCGGACATTCATTGGTCGGGGCAGTGGGGAATCGATTCAAATGGAATTCAAGGGCGAAGGTTTTGTTATTATCCAGCCGTTCGAAGAAGTGTATATGACGGGAAGCAGTTCTTCCTGAGCAATTGGGCTAAACAGATGTTTAGCCTTTTCACATTCATCAATCAATTTGTGATAAACTATTCCATAAAACAATTTCTCACACACAAGGAGTGTTTATCATTGAAGATTGAACCATCGTTAAAAATGTCCATTTTTGAACCTGCCATTTTTGGAGATTTAAAAGCAGCTGCTGAAGCGAAAAAAGCGACGGGTGCTGAAGTGGTTGATTTAAGCCTCGGAAGTCCAGATCTTCCTCCGGATGAGAAGGTGAGACAGGCTTTGTCCGAACAAAGCGCCTTGGCGACTACATATGGCTATACACTTAGCGGAACGAAACGATTTAATGAGGCTGTGGCGAATTATTATAAGCGGCGCTCTGGGGTTACGCTCAATCCCGATACAGAAATTATTCAAACAATGGGGTCGCAAGAGGGACTCGTTCATTTACCCTTTGCGCTTTGCAATGAAGGGGATATCGTACTAACAACAAATCCAGCCTATGTCGCATATGATGCAGGTATTAAGCTCGCGGGTGCTGTACCTTATTACATGCCGTTGCGCGCGGAAAATGGATTTTTACCTAATTTAGATGACATACCAGAAGACATCGCGCAAAAGGCGAAATTGCTTATTTTGAATTTACCGGGTAATCCTGTTCCCGCATTACCAGATGCAACATTTTTTGATAAAGTTGTCGCATTTGCGAAGAAATATAATGTCCCTGTCCTCCATGACGCAGCTTATTCGGAATATTACTTCGAAGGTGATTCGCCAAGCAGTTTCCTATCGACCCCGGGAGCAATGGAAGTCGGCATGGAAATCAATTCATTATCGAAAAGCTTTAGTTTAGCAGGCGCTCGTATTGCTTATATTGTCGGTAATGCGGAGATGATTAGTATCATTAAGCAACTGAAATCGAATTTGGATTATGGGACATTTGAACCGATTCAGGAGGCGGCTGCAACTGCGTTGGATCATGCGGAGGAAATTACAGAC
This sequence comes from Sporosarcina sp. FSL K6-3457, assembly GCF_038007285.1. Classification (GTDB taxonomy): domain Bacteria; phylum Bacillota; class Bacilli; order Bacillales_A; family Planococcaceae; genus Sporosarcina. The sequence goes on along the minus strand of NZ_JBBOWX010000001.1, from coordinate 3,907,235 downwards.
CGTTTGCGAAAAGAGTTTACTGAGCGGCATAGGGTGTTAATGAACGGGTTGGAAAACATTGGTTGGTCTGTTACGCCTTCAAGCGGGGGGATGTTTGTATGGGCTAAATATCCGTTTGACATTGACGATAAGGCATTTGTTTTTAAAGCAATCGAACAATGTGGCGTTGTTATGGTTCCAGGGAGTATCTTTGGGACAGAAGGTGCAGGATTTGTTCGGTTAGCACTTGTGCAGAAGGTTGAGGAACTACAAAAAGCAATTGCTCAATTAAGGGCTTTGAAGATTTGAAGTAAAGTAAGGTTAGAAAGGATTTGCATTTCATCGCCCTTTCTAACCTTTTTGTGTCGTTGAATGATAGGTAATTGAAGTTTGTTGATATTGAGTTTACATACATTTAGTAAAATGAACCTGTCAAAAAGATTCAAGGAATTGGAGTTGTAAACTATGGATAAGAAACAAGTTGGCTTGAAGCCGTTTTTCACTCTTATTTTATCGACAGGCATCCCGAAGCTAGCTTTAGCTGTCGGTTTAACGGCGGGCGTGCTGACAACGCTAGCAGGTTTGGTCGTACCGCTGTTAACGAAAAATTTAGTAGATGGATTTTCGGTCGCTTCACTCAGCGTCCCGATAATGATTGCGATTGGAGTAGCGTTTATTCTCCAAGCAGTGATAGATGGGGTATCTATTTATTTACTCAGCTATGTAGGACAAAAAGTAGTGGCTAGTTTACGTGAAAAAATGTGGACTAAGCTTATTCGTTTGCCTGTTAGCCATTTCGATAAAGAATCGAGTGGTGAAACGGTGAGTCGTGTTGTTAATGACACCGGAATCGTTAAAGAATTGATTACACAACATTTTCCACAATTCATTACCGGAATTATTTCGATCATCGGTGCGGTCATTATTTTGCTTGTGATGGACTGGAAGATGACGCTTATCATGTTAATTTCAGTGCCGATTACAGTTGCTATCATGGTTCCATTGGGAAGTAGAATGGCTAAAATCTCTCGCGGCTTACAGGATGAAACAGCTGTATTTACAGGTCATATTCAACAGACACTTGGCGAAATTCGTTTGATGAAAGCTTCTAATGCCGAATTAAATGAAGAGGCAAGTGGTAAAGCTGGCATTCAAAAATTATTCAAATTTGGGTTGAAGGAAGCACGGATTTTTGCATTGATTGCTCCTTTTATGTACTTGGTTGTTATGGTCGTGATCGTCATGATTATCGGCTATGGCGGTATGCGTGTGGCAAGTGGCACGATGTCAACAGGTGAACTTGTTGCCTTCTTGCTCTACCTATTCCAAATCATTTTCCCAATCACATCCTTTGCGATGTTCTTTACGCAACTACAGAAAGCGAAAGGGGCAACAGAGCGTATTATTGATATTTTAGAGTTGCCATTGGAAGAAGGGCAGGATGGCTTGGCGATGGATATTGCGGGCAAACCCGTTCAAGTGGTAGATGTATCATTTGCTTATGAGGAAGATGAACCGGTCATCGGTAATGTGTCCTTCGAGGCACAGCCTGGTGAAATGATTGCCTTTGCTGGACCGAGTGGCGGGGGAAAAACAACGATGTTTGGGTTGTTGGAACGTTTCTATGAACCAACAGCTGGTGAAATCCGAATTGGCGACACACCTATCAAAGAATTGTCGATGGCATCATGGCGCAGTCAAATTGGCTATGTTTCACAAGAGAGTGCCATGATGGCTGGAACGATTCGTGAAAATTTATGCTACGGTTTAGACAATGGTGCAAGTATTTCGGATGAACGGCTGTGGGAAGTCACTGAAATGGCCTATGCTGATGAATTTATTAAAGGCTTTACGAATGGCTTGGACACGGAAGTTGGCGAACGTGGGGTGAAACTTTCAGGAGGTCAAAGGCAACGTATTGCCATTGCACGAGCCTTCTTACGGGATCCTAAAATATTAATGATGGACGAAGCGACCGCTAGTCTGGACAGTCAATCGGAAGGCGTTGTGCAAGATGCGCTGACACGCTTAATGGAAGGGCGTACAACATTTGTTATTGCCCACAGGTTATCAACAATCGTCGATGCGGATAAAATTATTTTTATTGAGAACGGGCGAGTGACAGGCAGTGGGACACATCAGGAATTGACGCAGTCCCATGCTTTGTATCGTGAGTTTGCAGAACAGCAATTGGCATAGGAATAACGAGTTGGGATATTGTTCACGAACCACCCTGTTGCTTTCTATGGAGAGGGTGGTTTTCTTGTTTTCTAAAAAAATTGCGCAATCCAAGGGGAAGGCCAGACCGAAAAAAATAGTGTGAATTTATTCGAATATATGTTAAACTATTCTTACTAGTAGTGAAACGGAGGTGAGGAATGATGTTAGATACTATGTATGCACGTGAAAGTTTATTGGAATATTTAGCCACTTCATGTGCGATTACTCATGAAATTACGCCTAACGGGATAGGTCTGTCCTTTTTAGACAATTTCAGTAATCACACAGCTGTTTAGCATTTATTCCTTACGATACATTTTTAAGGGGAAAAGGTCGCTGAAAAGCGGTCTTTTTTGCATTGTCTAGGATCCAGGCGCCAGATGCTCGGGTCATAAGTCATCTTGGCTGCGAGGCAAAAACCGCCTCTTCGTCAATCTGCCTTATGCCTGTCGCGGGCCTACAGGATGTAGGTCATGCAGTTGTTGCCACAGGATGTGGCGTACTTAGATTGCGTTCCTTTTTCAGGCGCCTTGCGCTTTTCGTAAGTGCTTCCAGCTGTGACCACAGAACGAGGGGAAGCGGAAAATATGATCTGTACAATACAACAACTAAGCAAAATGCTTGGTGGCAATTTGATATTTGAAAATCTTTCATTGGACATAAAAACAGGAGATAAATTAGGGGTTGTTGGACGCAATGGTAGCGGGAAAACAACATTATTTAAGCTCATTGCAGGAGTGGAGCGACCGGATAGCGGTGCATTACATTTTAAAAAGGGGACGAAAATCGGCTATTTAGCGCAAATCCCTTCATTTGATAAAGAAATTACTGGACACGACGTACTAAATAGTGCATTTGAAGAGCTAAAGGCTATGCAGGTGAAGATGGCTCAGATGGAAGTTGAGCTTGCCGATCCTCAACAGAATGACATGGAAAAGTTACTTCAACTCTACGGTGATTTGCAGGAAGAGTTTGCTCGTCGTGACGGCTATGCCATCGATTCAGAAATTGATAAGGTCATTAATGGCTTGCAATTACAAGCATTTGTCGGACGCTCTTTCTCACAATTAAGTGGCGGCGAACAAACGAAGATTATGCTCGGCAAGCTGTTATTGACGAAGCCCGATTTACTGTTATTGGATGAACCGACGAATCACTTGGATTTATTTGCAGTGGAGTGGTTAGAGGGTTATTTAACAGAGTATCAGGGAACAGTCGTCATTGTTTCACATGACCGTTACTTTTTAGACTGTGTTGTGACAAAGGTTGCGGATCTGGAAGAGGGAGAGCTCCATCTTTATTACGGAAATTATTCTTCCTTTATCCACGAAAAAGAACAGCGACTGATGCGAGAATTTCAAGACTATGAAGAACAGCAAAAGAAGATTAAGAAGATGAGAGAAGCCATTAAGCGGCTGCGTCTATGGGCGAATGAGGCGAATCCACCGAATGCGGCATTGCACCGACGAGCGCGCAATATGGAACGGGCTTTGGAGCGGATGGAAAAGGTACGAAAACCGTTGATTGATCCGAAGAAAATGGCGTTATCATTTGAAGCTGCACCGCGCAGTGGCAAGGAAGTGGTTGTCATGGAAGGGATTACGAAATCATTCGGACAACAGCCATTGCTGAGGGAAGCAGATTTTTATGTGTACTGGAAGGATCGGACGGCGATTGTTGGCAGCAATGGTAGTGGGAAATCGACGATCTTGAAGATTTTATTAGGAGAATTATCGGTGGATAGTGGATTCAGCAAATTGGGGAGCAATGTGAAGGTAGGATTCTTATCGCAGCATTTCGAAATTGCTGATCCCAAGGCCCGTCTGATTGATGTTTTTCGGGCTGATGTTCAAGTGGCGGAAGGTGAGTCGCGTCATCTGTTAGCAAAATTCATGTTTTACGGACCAGACGTGTTCAAGCGCATTGGTGATTTAAGTGGTGGCGAGCGGATGCGGCTTCGTTTGGCCCAGCTCATGCATCAAGATATCAATTGTCTTGTGTTGGATGAACCGACGAACCATCTGGATATTGAATCATGCGAGGTGCTCGAAGAAGCGTTGGAGGATTTCACAGGTACAATCATTGCGGTTTCACATGATCGTTACTTTTTGAATAAATTATTCACACGTACAGCCTGGTTGGAAGACGGTGCCATTACGATGTTTGATGGGCCATATAACTGGGCACGTGACAAATGGCAGGAGCTTCAAAGTCGGCAGATAGTTGAAGAAGTGGCACCTGTGGTGGAAGTGGCGAAACCTGCGAAAGAAATGAAGGCTGTTAATGTGGAAGAAGAAATTGCGAGGCTTGAACTTGCCATCACTTCATCAGAAAAAGATATGGAATGTGAAATGGATTGGGAGAAGTATGAATTGCTAATAGCGGAAGTGGCTAGCTTGAAAGAGCAATTAGCATCTTATTATGAGCAGTGGATGAGTGAAGTAGAATAATATAGGGTGCCTGGCGGGGGAGAGATTCCTTGCTGGGCATTTTTGTAAAAGAAAAAAACTCGATATGGTGAGTCATAGAAGTGATGTTGGTCTTATAGGAAAAATAATCGTGACAGAACAGCACAGTGGAAGTCGTGTTTTGAATAAAGAAAAAAGGTGAGGTGCTATTTTAGGCTTACTGGTGCTTCACCTTTTTTCTTTTAGTCAATATAATTTGATTTATTTTATAGTTTTTTTAGAATGATTGGGACTAAACTAATCTAGACTTTCTTCTAAAGCGATTAGGTATTGTATGTAGTTGTTTCCTAGGTTTAAATCGCTCGTATTTCAATCTATTCATAATTTTGATAACAGTGCTAGGAGGTTCTGCTTGTTTATTTGTTGGATTGGTAGCTGTAATTCGGTTTATTAGAAAAGTTTCTGGAAAGTACCACTGTCCATGTTTTTCAGGTTGTATACCAATTTGAACAAAAACATTATCTGCCTGGCTAATATCATATAAGATATATGCACTTTTGATAGTACTTTGAGTATTCGGTACGTATTTAATAACCAATGAACCGTTATCTAAAAGTCTTGGTAGGTAATAAAAATGTAGCATCTTATCCTTCATTTTCTTCAAGTCACCGTTTATAGCGCGTATACTTGCTTTAGTAATAGTGCTATCTACAATGCTGTTCCATCCTCGTATTCCCCTGAAAGCTTTACGATCCTTTGCGAAATGAATTTTATGTTTAATAGATTTTTCAACTCCGAGAAGATGACAAAATTTATCTAAATCAAACTTGAGGAGAATTTTTTCACCTGAAGATAAAGTAAATTCATATGTATGGGGATATAGTTCTTGATAGTAGAGTTCACTTAAGGTTTTTAAATCAATATCTGCAAAGTTAGGCCTATGTTGCAAGCTAAGGATATCCGATAAATTTATCATTTTTCTAATTCTCCTTACCATAAATAAAAAAACCTGATGTGTGGGCATCAGGGTGGAAGATTACTTTAGAAGTGGCTCATTTGAGGTAAACAAGGTATTTATGAGACCCCCCCGAGGGGTATTGGATGCCACTGTATCCAACTCTTATAAGAAGACCATTACTCTACACTCTAAGTATAAAAGTGAATAGATAGGTTGTCAATTAGTTTGAACGATAGATGGTGGCCTATTTGAGGTAAACAAGGTATTTATCAGACCCCCCCGTGGGGTACTGGATGCCACCTTATCCAGTTCGCAAGCGACTGTTGTAGTATACGTATGTAGTTCAACTTTTTATACATGGATATCTGGTCGCGCACTAATGCTCTTTATAAAAAGTCATCTATTCCTTACTTTTAAGCAACTGCATTTTTCACTTAAATAAGGTGGTTTTCAAGTGTTTGCTTATCAAAGATTTATGCAAGTAAATGGTTAATCAGTAGACGTGATATCCGATAGTAGTAGAATAGCATTCAAACATTCAAAATAAAAACCTTGCATAATTCCTCCGCCCCATGTAATATAATGACTGAATGACCGTAATGGTATTTCGGTCAGTTATCTAATCCATTCAAAGTGAGGTGGAGAAATGGATCGCAGGCAGGAAATTTTAGAGGCGGCAGCAAAGTCATTTTCGCTTTTCGGCTACAAGGCGACAACGATGGATCAAGTCGCTAAAATTGCAAATGTCGGAAAAGGAACCATCTACACGTTTTTTGCCAACAAGGAAGAGTTATTCAATGCGATTGTTGTGAAAATGATCCAGGAGATGCGCGCAGAAGCAGATTCGGTTGCTGTTGAAGGTGCACCTTTTGAACAAAATGCACATGCTAGGTTAATGCGGATGCTCAAATTCCGTGAAACGCATTTATTGTATGCCATGCTTGTTGATGAAGAGAAAGAACTTCGGACACCGGCAGTCATTGAAGTGTTGGAAACAATCGAAAAAGAAATTGTTTCTTATATAAAAACGAAGATTGAAAAAGCAGTTGCTAAGGGTGAATTGAAGCCTTGTGACAGCGAGCTTGTCGCTTATTTATTATTCAAAGCGTATATGGCGCTTGTGGCTGACTGGGGGAAAACCCATGATACGGAGCTTGAAGAACAGCGCATTGTTGCGTTGCTGAGTGGGACAATATTCAAAAGTCTCTTAGTCTGAGACTTGTTTTTTTATTTAAAAATGACCAAATGAGGAAAATGGTCAATTAGTTCTGGAGGAATGTGCATAATGAAGAAAACGATGACTTGGGCGGAGTGGAAACAACTGCTACGCACTAGAAAAATGATTGTACCAATGATTGCTATTCTGTTTATCCCGGTTTTATATGCGGGAATGTTTCTCTGGGCGTTTTGGAATCCCTATGCCAATATGGATGATTTGCCTGTTGCAATTGTCGATTTGGATAGAGGGGCGGAAATGGATGGTGAACAACTGGCCTTAGGGCGGGAGTTGACCGATAAATTAATCGACGGTAAGCAGTTTGATTTCCAAAGAGTTTCGAAAGTAGATGCGGAAAAAGGGCTTAAAAATCAAGACTATTACGTAGTCATTGAAATCCCGGAAAACTTTTCGGAGCATGCGACGACATTGTTGGATGATGAACCAGAGAAGCTAACGATGATTTATAAACCAAATGAAGGCTTCAACTTCTTATCTGGGCAAATTGGTGAGACGGCAATGGATCGAATTCGGGCGGAAGTGAACGAGAAAGTTGCTTCAACATATGCAGAAAAACTGTTTGATTCCATTATGGAATTGGGGGATGGTTTTGGAGACGCGGCAGATGGTGCGGGTGAATTGCATGATGGAGCCACAAAATTGGTTGATGGGGCTACAGAATTAAAAGGTTATCTTGAAACACTGGCGAGTAGCACGATTACATTAGCAGATGGGTCCACTAAAATCGGTGAAGGAGTGAGTCGAGCTGCTGTAGGTGCGGGTGAGTTGAACGCGGGGCTCGGCACTTTATCGCAGGGAGCAAAAGAACTTCTCACAGGAGCACAAAAAGCATCAGCTGGGGCTGATGGATTGAAAGACGGCCTGACAAATTATACAGCAGGTGTTGACCAATTGGCAGCAAGTTACGGACAAATTGGTCAGAAAGAGCAAGAGTTTAACACGGCTGCTAGCACGTTGAATGAAAAATCACAGCAGCTTAACGGGGCTGCAGGTCAATTAACAGGAGCGGCGGCTAATGTGGCGACGGGTCTGGAAGGATTGTCTACACAGCTCGATCCTATTTTGGCAGAACTTCCAGCTGAACAACAAACAGCAATTGGGGAAGCACTCGGTCAATTAACGCAAGGTAGCGCTCAACTGGCGGGCGGTATGCAAGAATTAGCCGCTGGTACTGCGGCATTATCACAAGGAACTACGGAACTAAACGGAGCTGCAGGTCAACTGTCTGGTGCGCATAGCGAGGCACTTGCAGGACTCGATAAATTGAAAGGTTCTTCTCCACAACTTCTTGAAGGAGCAAATGCTCTATCGGCAGGAAATGGGGACCTAGCATCTGGCGTAGCGCAATTAGCAGAAGGTGTAGCGACGGCGCAACAAGGCTCGTCCGATTTAGCGACTGGTCTTGTTACATTGACAGAAGGAACAGGGACGTTGAAAGAAGGAACAGATACGCTCGCATCGAAATCACAAGAGCTTGCAGAAGGCTCAGTCACATTGGCCGACGGTTTAGTGGAGTTGGATGAAGGAACAGTGACATTGCAAGAGAAACTAGCAGAAGCGAATGAAACCGCCAGTGAAGTGAATCCGACAGACAAAACGTATGGTATGGTAGGTTCACCAGTTGATGTCGAAAAAGATGGCATTAACCTTGTGCCGAACTATGGTACAGGCTTCGCACCGTACTTCTTGTCGATGGGATTATTCATTGGTGCATTACTGCTGTCCATCGTCTTCCCACTTGTCGAGCCAGCTATCAAACCAACAGGTGCATTCAAATGGTTCGCAAGTAAAGTATCTGTGCTAGCGATTGTAGGTTTATTGCAGGCGCTTATCGCAGTAGGCGTTGTGAAATTCGCACTTGGAATGGAAACCATCAACACGCCGCTGTTTGTACTCACAGCGATTATCACAAGCTACACATTCATCGCGATTGTTCAAATATGCGTATCCATTTTAGGAGATGCAGGACGTTTCGTCGCGATCATCATGCTTATTTTGCAATTAACGACGAGCGCAGGGACATTCCCACTTGAATTGATTCCAGCACCCTTGCAAATCTTCAACACAGTATTGCCGATGACCTATTCTGTCCAAGCGTTCAAAGGCACTATTTCCACAGGGGATTTGTCATTCGTTTGGATGAACAACGGGATTCTCGTTGGATTCATGGTGGCGTGTTTAGCGATTACATTCGGTTATTTTGCGCTATTGTATACGAGAAGATATTCGAAGGAAACAGTAGAAGCTTAAAATAGGAAGCCTCTAACAGCATGGATTTCATGTTGTTAGAGGCTTTTTTTCTTAGTTTTTTCAAAGTGTTGCTTAGTACCGTTGCAAGTAAATCCAACCTTTCAAAAAAAATTCTTATTTCGTGTAACCAAATCACTCCAGCACAGTCTAATGTGGTAACACACGAAAAAGGAAAGGGTTGGTCAATTTGAGAAAATCAACAATTGGCGTCATTGCAGCTATTTTTATTACCGTAGGTGCAGTTGCCTCCACGGCTTTTATTCATCAAGGGGAAGTTACGGCAGCGACTAGCGCAGTTGCGAATCAAGGATGGAGCAAGGATTTCTCTGAGACTGTAAAAATAGGTGATCTCTTTGTCACTGATGATCAAGGGAAGCAAGTGACGGCAGCAATTACGCTCAGCAACAAAGGAAAGACGGCTCATGTAAATGGCGTTGAACCAGGCTCCTATACATTGCATGTGAAGCCAAGGGAAGTCAATAGCAAGCAGCACGGTGCGCATGCATTCAAGTTTACAGTAGGCCAAGAACTTCCAGCCGTTGCCTCTGCCGAAGAGTTGGTTGCGTATTTCGAGCGTGCAAAAGCTATGCAACAGCCGGTTGTAAAGGAAAGTTTGGAAATGGCTAGAGAGGAATCAGCAATGGCCGACTCCACGTCGAATAAATCGAGCGGTTCCTCTGATCATTCGACAACAAATAACCAAGTTGAAGGGGTCGATGAAGCGGATATTGTCAAAACAGACGGTGACTTTATTTACGCAGTAGTCGGTGATGGTAAAGTGTCCATTACAGATATCCGCAATCCGAAGAATATCGAACAAGCTGCAGTAATTAAAATGGAAGAGGGATTTTATCCGTCACAATTATTTTTGCATGGTAAAACATTAGTCGTCCTTGGCGAAAAATATGAGCCTTATCGGGAAGAGCAGCAGGCCACCTCTAGCAAAAGGCTAATGCCCGTCAACAGCATGACGATGGTACGATTGTATGATGTTTCGAATCCGAAAAAACCATCGATGATCCGTGAAGTCGGAGCAGAGGGCTATTTGAACGGCGCGCGGAAAGCGGGAGATACGCTGTACTTCGTCACAAATGTTCATCCGTATTTTTGGATAATGGATCATTTCGATGGAGACGTGTTACGTCCGAGCATGTATGATTCTAAAAGAAGTGCGGATACTCAGCTACTAGATTACCAAGATATTGCGATTTTACCTGGTGCGACGGAGCCGTCATATTCTGTCATCACGGCTATCAATCTATCATCGCCAGCTACAAATAAAGTCGTCACAAAAGGTTATTTAGGTAGCAGCGAACAGCTGTATATGTCAAAGGAAAATCTCTATCTCACAGCAACTTCTTATGACAATATGTCAACTTCCAATATGATGATATGGAATCCAGGTACTGCAAACACGGAGCTGTTCAAGTTTGCCTTGAAAGGAACGGATGTGACATACCATAGTTCGGCTGAGCTCAAGGGCCATTTGCTTAATCAGTTTTCAATGGATGAGTATAAAGGAAATTTCCGCGTTGTCATGACAGAAGGAAATATGTGGGATGATAAAAATCCGTCCAAAAATCATCTATTCATATTGAATCAAAATATGAAACTGACGGGATCAGTTGAAGGACTGGCGAAGGGCGAGCGCATCTACTCCGCGCGTTTTATAGGGGATAAGGCGTATATGGTGACATTCCGTGAAACGGATCCACTGTTTGTCATTGATGTAGCCAATCCTGCTGCGCCAAAAGTACTCGGCGAGCTGAAAATTCCAGGCTTCAGTAATTATTTACATCCACTCGATGATACGCATCTCATTGGATTTGGTTATGAAACAGTTGCCGAGAAGAATCCAAACGGCGGTGAACCACGTATTTTGACGATGGGCATGAAGATTTCGCTATTCGACATTTCCGATTTTGCCAATCCAAAAGAGCAGGATACAGAAATTATCGGTGGACGAGGAACGTATTCACCTGTTCAATATGACCATAAGGCATTGTTCCAGCATTCACAACGTCATTTATATGGTTTCCCAGTTTCAGTCTACGATGAAACCGGCAAAAAAGATTATATTGAGCTTCAAAGCGCAGGGGCACTTGTCTACGAGATTACACCTGAAAAAGGGATTGTGCTGAAAGGTGATTTATTGAAGAAGAATACACGTGGAGAGCAATATGAGGAATGGGACAAACAAATTCAACGTATGATTTATAGTAAGGATGAGTTGTATACAATCTCTACGAAGGAAATTAATAATTACTCATTAGATACATTTACTCCTATTGGTAGCATGAAGATTGATTAAGTAGAAATGAAACGGCGGTCCGGCATACTAATGCTGGATCGTTTTTTAGTGGAGATGAAAGACTGGTGGATTTACCAGCGAGTTTAACGAAAACACCGTTATTGGAGACTTACCAAGTTATCCACTTGATGATAACTTCTCTCCAGGTTGTATCGGTGGATAAATAAGGCGTTTTGGTGATAATTTCATTCTTTCTACTTTACACATTGTCATTTCCAGTTTGCTTCGTTAAGATTATTCAAAAGGGTTAGGAGGAATCGAACTATATTCCTCTTTTAAGAGAAATTGAACTTCATTCTACTTTGTTTCAAGGAGGGAAGAGAATGTCAGCAGTGGATAAAGAAATGGCGATAGATTGTTGTCTCCTTGCCGGACGCTTAATGATGGAGGCTGGGGCGGAGACCTATCGTGTAGAGGATACAATGGAGCGGATAGCTGAAACGCAAGAATTATCGTCTACCCATAGTTTTGTTACACCGACAGGCATCATCTTTACGCCGGGTAGCCCGTACCATACCAAACTAATTCGAATCAAGAGCCGTTCAACGGACCTTGAGAAAGTGGCGCTCGTCAACGATGTTTCACGCAAGCTATCGACGGATGACTATACACTTGAACAAGCTTATGCTAAATTACAAGAAATTGAACGAGCCAATGTGATGTTCCCGCTATGGTTACAAGTGGCTGCTGCGGCAATTGCTAGTGGCTGTTTTTTGATTTTATTCGAAGGAATCTGGTCCGATGTACCGGCGGCTGTTGTTGCTGGTGGCGTAGGGTTTATCATCGCGACAAAAATGCAAGAGTTGACGAAGGTTAGTTTTTTTGCGGAGTTTGTCGCGGCGTTGTTTATCGGCCTGATTGGTTTTGGAGCAATCTTTGTAGAGCTTGGTACGGAGTTAGATAAAATCATTATCGGTTCTGTCATGCCACTTGTTCCTGGTTTGCTGATTACGAATGCGGTACGTGATTTGATGGCAGGTCATTTTGTGTCTGGATTATCGAAAGGTGCCGAGGCATTTCTAACGGCTTTTGCAATCGGTGCTGGCGTGGCGCTTGTTTTATCTTTTTAAGTGGGGTGAAGAAAGTTGACGTGGATTGTTCAGGCGATACTTAGTTTCCTTGCGGCAGCAGGGTTTGGAATTATTTTTAATGCGCCACGCAGGATGTTATTCTATTGTGGTTTTGTAGGCATGACAGGTTGGCTCATTTATAGTACGTTCAACCAGTATTCGGGGGATCCTGTGCAAGCTTCTTTCCTTGGTGCTTTTGCGGTGGCCATTGTTGCACATCTGTTTGCTAAACGCTTCAAAATGCCAATGATTATTTTTAGTGTCGCTGGTATCATTCCGCTTGTTCCTGGAGGTATGGCCTACAATGCAATGCGCCATATTGTTGAAAATGATTATATAACGTCCATTTCATATGCTTCACGTGCTTTCATGGTATCGGGTGCTATTGCAATGGGGCTTGTTTTTGCAGAAGTGATTATTCAGCTGCTTTTCCAAACAACGATGAGAAGGAAAAAAGGGAAGACAACATGAAAAGGGAGTGCCCTTTGAATTCAAGGCACTCTCTCTTTATTTGTCTAATGAAATCATATCTGCGCTAATAGGTGCGCTGATATAATAGCCTTGGATAGCATCTATACCCATTGTTTTGAGTAATTCAAATTGCTCTTCGGTCTCGACACCTTCCGCAACAACGTATAAGCCCATCGATTTTCCTAGTCGAATCATCCCCTCAACCAGTTGCTGTGTCTTGGTATGTGTCAATAAAGAGCGGATGAATAGCTTATCTATTTTTACTTTCGAGATAGGTAGGCTTTGTAGAAAGCGGAATGATGCATAACCGGTTCCAAAATCATCAAGTGCAAACTTAATCCCTTCATCTTGTAATTCTTTCATTTGATGAATAATCGATTGCTCTTCTTCAGCTTGGAGTGCAAATTTTTCTGTGATTTCCAGTTGGATACTGCTCGCAGGACAGCCTGTTTCTTCGAGAATTTTGGTGATTTTGTCTTTCATGCGTGAATTGCTAAATTCACGGACAGAAGAGTTCACGGCGATGCTAATGGCATGTCCTTTGTCGTTCCAGTCGGTGGCCAGTTTTGCGGCTTCTTCCAATACGAATGCACCGATTTCATGGATAAGCCCGTTTTCTTCGGCGGTGGGAATGAGTTCGTCTGGTGAAATGTGCCCAAGCTCAGGATCCTCCCATCTAACGAGCGCTTCATACATATTTACTTTGTTGGCTGAGATATCAAATTGTGGTTGGTAGACGACTTGTAAATTGTTTTGACTTAATGCTGTTAGCAACTTACGATCGATGATTGCTCGTCTATTTAGTCCTTGGTGTGATGCGGCAGACAATGAAGCAATTTTCTTCCCACCGTTTTCCAAGACATCTTTTGTTGCAACTAATGCAGCTTTCATCAGATGATTGTATGTCAGTTGATCTTCAGGGTAACGAACAATCCCCCCGCTGACAGACAATGGCAATGCGCTATTTTCAATGTAAATTGGTTGCTGCTCTAGAAACTGTAGGAATCCTTGTACATACCAATCGCCGAACGGCGTAAGAACAACAAATTCATTGACACCAATTCTTGCAATCGGATTGTCTTGGAAAAATCGTTTAAGCCGATTGGTGAATGATTTGATGAGCTCTTTCTCTGATTCTGGGGATTGTAAATCTTTTAGGGTATAAAAGTGATCAATTGTAATGTAGACAAATGAGAAGTGCCTATCTTCTGCAATGGCTTTATTGACAGTTGTTTCAAGCTTATAGCGACTCATCAATCCAGTCTCGTAGTCGATGAATGCAATTTGCTGAAGCTGTTCACGCAAGTGGACATCATCTGTAATGTCCAGCTCGAGAAGTGTCACAGAAACAAGTCCAACATTCTCTTCGATAAAAGGGATGGCAATCATATTGACAAAGTAAGGTTCTGCTAAACGTGTTGTTTTTTCGGCAGTACCGGACCATGTCTTCCCACTTGTAACGCTATTCCAAATGGCATGTGCTTGATTTTGACCGGTCTCTGTTTCGGGAAACATTTGCCATAATGTCTTTCCTAGAATGCGCTTAGGTGTCCATTTGCTTGTGTCTAAGAAATTCTTGTTTGCATAAATAATGGAACCTTCGCTATCCGTTCGGTTCACCATATAAAATTGCTCGAGACTTTTCATGATGTCCGGTAGCTCGGGTGATTCCGGCATGAGCTGCTCATTTTGTGATTTCATAACAATGTCTCCTCCTGGATGTACTATACTCCTATTATAGAGAAAATTTACAGTCTGTACACTATAAAGTGAAAAAGTAGATGACGTTTTACTTATATTAATAAGAAAATGCTCGTATAGAGGGGGTAAAAAGGTGGAGAGACTAAAAGGGATTGTCCTGATTATCTTAGGTGCAATGCTTTGGGGAGCTACAGGACCTATGATGGAGTGGCTCCTGTTGAACAGTGACATGTCGGTTTCCTACATGCTCACAGTACGCCTGCTTATTGCTGGGGCCTGCTTGCTTAGCGTGTTGAAAATGCAGGGCAAACAGATAAGTCTCCCGTGGAAGTACAAGGTTTGGGCGCGGCAGTTATTGATATTTGGTGTATTTGGTATGCTTGGTGTCCAATACACATTTGTTGCTTCTATTGAATCTAGTAATGCAGTCATTGCGACTTTATTTCAATTTCTTGCACCCATTTTTATTATTATTTTTGTGACGTTTAGACAAAGAGTATGGCCGCCGGTAGTTCAGGTCTTAGGTATGTTAGTGACACTCATTGGGCTATTTTTACTACTGACAAACGGCTCGTTTTCTGGATTTGTTTTGAGTCAAGTAGCAGTGATTTGGGGAATTGCGCTTGGATTTGCCTTTTCATTTTACACATTGCACCCAGTTCGGCTCATGCAAGAATGGGGCGTTCTGCTAGTCGTTGGGTGGGCAATGATCATTGGAGGTGCGACGCTTTTTGTGACGAATCCTTTGCGAATCATCACACATCTAGACTATCTAATGGACTGGCGAGTAACCGTTATGCTCATTCTTGTTATTATCGTTGGGACATCGGCCTTTATTTTATTCATGAGCAGTATGAAATACATATCTCCAGTTGAAACGAGTATATTGTCGAGTTTTGAGCCACTGACGGCTATGGTTATTTCTGCGTTGTGGTTTGGACAAGTGCTTGGCCTGTGGCAATTAGCAGGAGGGATTGTCATGCTGGTTGGCGTGACATGGTTGTCGATTGCGGGGAGTAAGGTGAAAGAATAACGAAAGGACCGAATCCCACTGGGGCTCGGTCCTTTTGTTAATTTCTAACGTATTGAATAGAATCTTCAGAAGATGCTTCGATTTTGATACCTTCTGGGACGAGTAAGTAGACGACGAGTTGGCTTGTCGCATAGCCAGGATTCGTCGAGTTACGCAACTTTGTTTGGGTCATTTGGTTTAGAAGTACACTGTCGTAGAACCGAGCGTATCGAATTTCAGAAATCGGTTGTGGTCGTATAGTTAGTATATTGTCTTGCCAAACCGGTTTCTCTACCTGAACTTTGTCAGAGAAATTATGTTCATTGACAAGTAGCCTAGGCTTAAAGAGTAATTCCTCAATGACGCCATCATCAGTACTTTTTCGTTCGATATATATATAAGCATCATCATACGTGTTTCGAATGGTCAGCGTGTCACCTGCTGGATGTGTTCTTTTTTCGATGAGTTGTGAAGCATTGATGGCTGCATCGACTTCACCTATGCTTAGATGGTGATTATAATTGAGTTCGGTATAATCGGCTTTTGTTAATTTATCTGACGCTGGAAGAGATTGATATTGCTGCCCGACGATTTCCGCAGTCACAAGCACAGCTAATAGGAATACAATATAGCCGATGATGAGGGCGAAATGCCTTCTGCTATTGAAATTTATTATTGGTCGTGTAACGGTTGATTTATTTTTCCGAAATAGGATGTAAAATAATGTGCCGAAGATGACAAGGATAATGAGTAAGGAATTAATCATCTTTTCACCTCCAAGCGATTCGTAATTTCTACAGAAAGTGCAAATAATCCAAGAACTGTACCACTTATTTTTAATAAGAAGAGAGTGATGGAATGCTCATGCCAAAAGAACTCGAAAATGTATTGAATAAAAGGGAAACCACCTATAATGGCCAAGATAATCCAGCCTATTACAAATAGTAAAAGGAAAGCCTTATTCAGTTGAATAAACATACCGATAGTATAGCTCAGCATAAAGAACAGCATCGTATAGGCAATAGCTGTCATCAGTTGTATGAAAAAGTCAGCTGGAGCAGCAAAAAGTCCTTGTTGTGAACTAATAATGATGTCTTCAAATCGCAAAAGGGTATATAATTTCAAAACAGAGCCTATCAAAACAGCTGTTAGTCCACCGATGATGGAAGCCGTGAGCATAAATAAGAAATTGGCTCCGTGATAACTGAACCGGTTCGTCACAAACGTAAAGGATTCATTACGCTGAGCAGCAGAAGTTAGCAGGAGTCCTAGAAAGAACGCCCAGAGCCAGGTAGCACCTACTATAGAGGTATTTGAGAAGTTCTGCTCGTAAATTTGAATTGTATTATTTCCGAGTGAAGTTCCGTAGCTATGATTCATAAAGAGAAAGGCAAGTTGTAAAACAATCAGTTTCGTGAACGCTGAGGCATTGGCATTCATCTTAAAACGAAATTGCTGCCGAACGATATCCAAGAATTTTGGCTCAGTTAAATACATGATCGATGCCTCCTTGCACTTGGGTCGTTAAAGCGATATACGCATCATTCGCCGAAACGGGGGATAGGCTAATGCCGGCTGTTTGCAGTCGTTTGATTTCATCAGCAGTAAACGTGTTTTCGACTGTCCATTCGGAATAAGGACCAAGTGTATGTTGGCTGATGATATTTTTACCTAGTGTATGAATTGCCAGTAGCTCAGCCGTACCTTGTAATGTAACAAACATTTCCTGAAGGTCAGAGATAGGGCCATGGAATTGAACTTTCCCCTCATGAACAAGTAGAATATCCTCCAGCAAATCCTCGATTTCTTCTATATGATGACTCGACATCAAAATCGTCCGTGGGTGAGCTAAATAATCTTTCAATAGTGCACGGTAAAAATCTTTTCTAACCGCAGCATCCATGCCAGTCGTTGGCTCGTCAAAAATGGTGAGTGCACAATGTGCGGCAAGTCCAATAATGGCGTTGAATGTACTCTTTTTCCCTTTCGATAAAAGACGGTGCTGGCCCCCTAAATGGAAGACAAAATAGCCAATGAGACGGCTAGCTAGTTCCGCATCCCAATTTGGATAGAAACGCTGACACTCATGCAAAATATCCTGCAAGGTCATTGAGTCTGGGAAGTGCATGGCATCGTCAATAAAAATCGTATTAGTCGATACTTTTAAATTATTAAAAGGCTGTTCGCCAAAAACCTGTATAGTTCCGGAAGATTCTCTTAGGAAGCCAGCAATCATTTTCATCAGTGTCGTTTTACCAACCCCGTTCCTGCCAATAATGCCAGTTAGTACGCCTTCCTTGATGGTGAAATTCACTTTATCTAACACATGATGATTGCCATATGTTTTTGTCACATCGTTACATTCAATCACAATCATGACTCATTCCCCCTTTTTTGTGCGCGTTCGGCTTCAATCATTGCGAATAGATGTTGTTCATCGACGCCAAGAAGTGTAGCTTCAGTGAGCAACTCTTGAATGAGCCGCCGCAGCGTTTCTGCCTTACGTTTAGCAAGTAGCTTGTCACGCGCATCCGGTGCAACGAACGTGCCGAGCCCACGCCGCTTATAGATGATTTCCGCTTCTAACAATAACGTTAGCCCCTTTCCCGCCGTTGCCGGATTAATGTTAAAAAGCTCAGCCAGCTGGTATTGTGAATAGAC
This sequence comes from Sporosarcina sp. FSL K6-3457, assembly GCF_038007285.1. Classification (GTDB taxonomy): domain Bacteria; phylum Bacillota; class Bacilli; order Bacillales_A; family Planococcaceae; genus Sporosarcina. The sequence continues at coordinate 3,888,957 of NZ_JBBOWX010000001.1, read as the reverse complement.
TTTTTCGTCAGCCGGTAGCGTTTCATCAATAATGGCCTTCTCAATCCACTCTGCAATTTGTATGTAAATCGGTTTTGAACCATCCACGTCGAGCAAGCACGTCACCTCCCAATTATTAGTGCATTACTGTTGTAATGTACTATATGTCATTTTGGAATAAAAAGCAACTGATAGAAAGTCTGATTGGTATGAAGGTCCCGGTTTGCGATGAAAGGTGGATTGAGTGCAAGCAAGTGATTTTTATAATGTATTCGAAAGTATCGTATAATTCAGTCCGATTGGCTATACACATTACATCTCCTATGGCATAATTAGGGCTACTATTGAATAATTCGTGAAACGAAAGAGTTTTCTGGGGGTCAAAAAATGAGAACAGTTTTTTCTTATGCGAAGCCATATAAATGGCCGATTGTCATTGCGTTAATACTGATGTTAATGGAGCTAGCTGTTGAACTTATCCAACCGTTACTCATTAAAAAAATTATCGATGAGGGTATTCTTGCGGGCGATGAGACAGTCATTTGGACATGGGGAAGCGCCATGATGGGACTCGCCTTCGTAGCTTTATTTTCTGGCGTTATCAATTCTTATTTTGCTGCACATGTGGCACAAGGCTTTGGTTATGATGTACGACAGGCACTTTTCCACCAAGTTCAGGTCTTTTCGATGGCGACATTCTTACGCTTTCCAACGGCTGCTCTCATTACTCGCCTCACAAGTGATGTAACGATGACGCAAAACGTTCTGTTCATGGGATTGCGTATTATGTTACGAGCACCGCTACTAGTAGTGGGTAGTTTAATCATGGCCTTTTTCGTCAATGTCAAACTTGCCTTTTTATTAGTCATTGGGGCTCCGTTTCTACTTGTATTCCTGTATTTCATGTCGAAAAAAGGGGTCGGTTATTTTGCTGGCGTACAGCACCGATTAGATCGAGTCAACCGTGTCATTCAGGAGAATTTACAGGCGGTTAGGCTGATTAAAGCCTATCTACGTGGTATGTACGAGGCTAGTCGTTTTTCAAAAGTATCTGATTTACTTAGAAAAGACACGGTTAAAGCAATGCGGATGATGGAGCTGATTTTACCGGTCTTACTACTTGTCATGAATGGTAGTCTAATGGCTGTGCTGTGGTTCGGTGCTGTGGAAGTCCAAGATGGTGGCGCGCAAGTAGGAGAACTTGTAGCCATCGTCAACTATGCAATGCGGATGACAGGAGCGTTTTCGATGTTTGCATTCATCATTATTGTCTTTTCACGTGCCAAGGCTTCGGCAGAACGGATGGAAGAAGTACTCCTTGTGAATGAAGACCTGGAAATTCACAAAACAGAAAGTTCAGGACTGGGGCAGTTGGAAGGTGATCTGCGATTTGATAATGTGTCGTTTAGCTATCCAGGGAAGCTCACACCAATACTCGATGGCGTATCCTTTCATGTAGCAGCAGGGGAGAAGCTTGCGATAATGGGTGCGACTGGCTCGGGGAAATCGACCTTGCTGAACTTAATTCCTCGTATTTTTGAAGCGACGAGTGGGGAGATTTTTGTCAGTGGAACTGAAGTGAAGGACTGGGCGTTAAAGGATTTGCGCGATACGATTGGGCTTGTACCACAGCAGTCGATTTTATTTACAGGGTCCATTTTGGAAAACTTGTCATGGGGTGATAAGGAAGCGCATGTGGATGAATTGGAAATGGCGGCAAAAAAAGCGCAAATTCATGAATCGATCGACTTATTCCCACAAAAGTATGGCACGCGAGTCGGGCAAAAAGGCGTGAACTTATCAGGTGGACAAAAGCAGCGGCTATCGATTGCGCGGGCGCTTGTCCGGAAACCAGCAATTCTTATCTTAGACGATAGTACAAGTGCACTGGACGTTAAAACGGAAACGGCGTTATGGGATGCTCTTGCAGGAGAAAATGCAACGATGCTCGTCGTGACACAGAAAATACGCACAGCACAGGGGGCAGACAAAATCCTTCTCCTCGACGAAGGCAAGGTTGTCGGCTACGGTACGCATGACGACCTGATGAAGCAATCTGTGCTCTACCAGAAAATAGCACAATCTCAGTCAGAAGAGGGGGTGGTGTCCGATGCTACGCATAATTCGTAAACCGTTTGGCTATGAACCTATCATTACAAAAGAAGATTTAAAAAATCCTAAAAAGAAAAAGGGAGAGCGGGCAAGTAACTGGAAATCAGTGCTCTACCGGATTTGGAAACTGGTCGATGAACAGCGAAGCCTTCTCATAACAGTGCTAGCTCTTGTTTTCGTCAGTTCTGTGTTGGCATTACTAGGACCATTGATGATTGGGAAAATTATTGATCATTATATCATTCCTATGCAGTTTGATGGTCTCAGTACTCAAATCGGTTTGCTAATTGTCATTTACGTAGGACAATCATTTGCGACTTATTTTCAAAGTTTTTGGATGGTCGGCATTGCACAGCAAACCATTTTCCGATTACGTACAAGCTTGTTTGCTCATCTCCAGAAATTACCGGTACCTTTTTTTGATAAGCGGCAACATGGAGAGTTGATGAGTCGAGTGACGAATGATATTGAAAACATCAGTCAAACGTTGAACTCTTCTTTCATCCAAGTATTTTCAAGTATTTTAACGCTAACAGGGACGCTGGCGGTTATGCTGTATTTAAGTCCGTTGTTGACACTACTAACGATGATTATCGTGCCTGTGATGTTCGTGGCGATGCGCTGGATTACACGCCGTACGGGTTTATTGTTTAAAGAACAGCAGCAGGCAGTCGGTGAATTGAACGGCATGATTGAAGAAACGATTTCGGGTCAGCGTATCGTCAAAGCATTCTCGCAGGAACAACGTGTTATGGAAGAGTTTGCGGAGAAAAGTAACCGACTTCGGCAGACAGGTTTCTGGGCGTTGACGTATTCTGGTTTCATTCCCAAGGTGATGAATATGCTGAATAACGCTGCTTTTGCAGTCGTAGCAGGTGTGGGTGGGTTACTGGCACTGAGAGGCGATGGGGTTGTGACGATTGGGATGATCGTTATTTTCTCTGAATTTGCACGCCAGTTCACGCGTCCACTCAATGACCTAGCAAATCAATTTAACACGGTGCTGTCCGCGATTGCCGGAGCGGAACGTGTATTTAAGATTATGGATGAGCCGATTGAAGAGGATGAAGCGACAGCGCATGCAGAGACAATATTGCGTGGGGATGTTGAATTTCGCAATGTGGCATTTGGGTATACGGCGGAAGAGGATGGCTACACGGTTGATGAGTTGTCATTTCACGTGAAAGCTGGGGAGACAGTGGCATTTGTTGGCGCGACAGGGGCAGGAAAGACGACGATTATGCAGTTGCTCGCTAGGTTCTATGAAGTCGATAAAGGTGAAATCTATATTGACGGTATCCCTATTAGTGAACTACCACGAAAGACCTTGCGAAGTCAGACGGCGTTTGTGTTGCAGGATCCTTTTCTTTTTGAAGCAACCGTTCTTGAAAATATTCGCTATGGCAAGTTGGAGGCGACTGATGAAGAAGTGATGGCGGCGGCGAAAAAGGCTAATGCACATAGCTTCATCAGCCGTTTGGAAAATGGTTATGATACCGTGTTAACTGCGGATGGTGGCGAGATTTCCCAGGGACAGAAGCAGTTGTTATCGATTGCGCGGGCACTCGTTGCTGATCCAGTTCTCCTTCTATTGGATGAAGCAACGAGTAGCATTGATACAGTGACAGAATTACAAATTCAAGAAGCGTTAGACCGATTGATGGCGGGTAGAACGAGCTTTGTCATTGCGCATAGATTGAACACAGTACGGAAAGCCGATACAGTTTATGTTATGGAGCAAGGAAAGCTGATTGAGTCTGGGGACCAACAGGAGTTAATTGAGCGTCAAGGGGTTTATTACAATATGTTGATGGAGTCGAAAGTATAATGTTAAAAAGGCTACAAGGGTATCAGTGTCCTTGTAGCCTTTTTAGCGTGAATCAGCAAATATTTTTGAATGCAACTTCGCAGCAGCTTAATTAATTATTGTACTTCTTCAATATCAAGCCTTGTGCCATCATCAAAGTCGACCTCTAAATCGAACTTCGAGTAACTGTCTAGCTGATACCATTTTAAAATTTTATCGATTACTTCTTGGGGCGGTGTATCCTTGGTGATGAGAATATCCATAAAAAGCTTACCGAGCTCATCCATTGCGGCGCTATCTTTCAATTTGATATTGGTGAGTTTATTGTCATAATCTACATCCAATTTTTTGCCCACCTGATATTCGGCTTCAATTGCATCTTTGCCATCGACTTCAATATCAAGCTCAAAGGATGTGAAACCATAGCCATCCCCAGTTTCAAGAGAACCTCCAGCTTTCTCGTCCTCCAGAATAATCGTCGCATCTTCTCGGTTTGGTTTATCGGCATTTTTACCAAAGTTTCCACAACTACTGAGCATCAAAGCACCCGATAATGTTGCGGCGATAAGTATCGTAAGTTTACGCATTTAGACCATACCCTTCAAATAAATTTCTTATGTATAGTTTACCTAAATACGGGCGAATTAAACCAAAGGACGTTTCGTTCCATGAAAAAAACGGCTTTTCAACCAATCAAACAAAGGGGTCGGTTTGCTGCATTTCTGCGTTTTTTTGCAGAAATTAAGGCATTACCATTTTGCGATATGTTCTTCTGAGCAACCAAGCATATTTCGAATATGTAGCATGGAGCCGTCTAGGAGCTGCACTTTACCATTGAAATAGCCAACGAGTTGGTGGACCTCTGTACGAACAAATTTGACATTAGTTGTGGCGATTCGCTCAAAAAATGGTGTAAACGTGATGTCGACCGTATTTGAAAACTTTGTTTGAATTTTCCAAGGTCCCATAAAATTATCCTGATCATAACTAAACAAGACATCTTCATGAATTTTAGTCATCATGCCATCTATAAATACAGCATTCTCTGTCATTCCCGTTCCATCTGTCCATTTACCACCAAAATTCAACCCAATTCGGCGATTGCCAAGCCGTTGCGATGCCATTGCCCAGTTCCACTCGGCTTTGCGTGGCCAAACACCTCGTCCATAATCGAGTACGGCAAAGCTATAGTCCGGATTGAAATCATAGCGTTTGTCACCGATTTTGACGAAACCGGATGTAGGAAGTGAATGATGCTTTGCAGTGAATTGAAAAATGTCACGACTTTTAGGAATCACGACATTCAATGATTCATCATCTGGTGGATGAATAATATGCAAATCGGCATGAAGCACTTCATTGTCAAAGTCTTGAATAGTGACGGATAGATGTGTTTCACCTTGCATATTGACAATCTGGACAGTCAAGCTATCGTTGACGAATTTAACGCTACCAAGAACATCCACAGGCATTTTGACACTACGTCCTACTGGAATTGTAATTTGCTTTTCAAAAAATCGTTGTGTTTCATAATCTAAAATATAGACAAAACAGACAGCTGCGTAATCGATATGGCTGATTGTTGCAGAAAATAATAGATCCTCTCCGTACACACACCAATAATTCCATTTCTTTTTCCGCATGAAATGGCCTGTTAAATTACTCTGAATAAGAGGTTGCCGAGCGAAACCAATTGCTTCTGGGTTCAATTGCCCCTTGCTGTCACATAGCGCAACGGGCCTAGTGATTTCTCTTTCTGCATGTTGCATGAAGACTCCCCCTGCCTATTGTCTTTTTTGAAACTTATTGTTATAATTCTTATTGTATCAAATTTTCGGGGCATTAGCTCAGCTGGGAGAGTGCTTCGCTGGCAGTGAAGAGGTCAGGGGTTCGAGCCCCCTATGCTCCATATGAAATAGAAAAAAGTATCCGTTGTATTAGGATACTTTTTTTGCTGATTGGAGAACGGAATTTAACCTTATTCAGTTTTTAAGACAAACTTTTCTAGTATGAAATTGCATGAGATAGGTTGAAGTTTTCCTCTTTAATGGTATATTGAATTGATGTCAAATTTTCAAAAAACTCATAACTGCTTATTAAGAAAGGAAAATAGGGATGTTCGGTGATATGGTATTACCTTTTGATACTACTTTAATGGAAGCGCTCGCGGATATGGTATTTATCTCGAAGGTTGAAGAGGATTCAACGTTTACCTATGCTTATTTCAATCATCTGGCGCTTAGGCACGCCAATGTAGATCAAACTGCAATCGGGAAAACCTTTAGTGAAGTACACGATGCAGAGCTTAGTCAAATCTTGAATTATCAATATAGCAAAGTGCTACAAACAAAAAAAGTAGCAACCTACGAAGATTCTTATTTGTCGTCTTCGGGGGATCGGAATTATTCTCATACTCGCTTGACGCCTTTATTTGATAAAGCAGGTAAACTTACTCACATTATGGGTGTCGTACAAAATATTACGAATGAAAAAATTGCACAACTAGAAAGTGAAAACTCTTGGAGCGAGCTTGTTCAAAGCGAAAAACAATTTCGAATCATCGCAGAAAATGCGCAGGATGTCATTGTGCTAATTAATGACCGGTACGAGTATACCTACGTATCACCCTCAAGTCGAGCGGTTTTCGGCTATGATTCTTCTGCGTATATTGGAGGACCAGCGCTATGGCCTGTGCATCATGATGATGCAGATAGATTAACGCAAAAATTTATAAAAGCGCAGCTAAATGCCAAAACTTACAGCTTGCGCGTAAGGATCAAACATAAAGCTGATGGCTGGCTTTGGTCAGAATTGAAGGCGAGTCCTGTTTATGATAAATGGAATAATTTTAAGCATATGGTAATAATAATTCGCGATGTAACGATGCAAAAAAAGAATGAGGACAAGCTAGAGTATTTTGCAAACCATGATTTTTTAACAGACTTGCCGAATCGTCGCCTACTGACTGATCGATTGTCAGTTGAGTTAAATCAATTTCGGGAAGAAGGGAATGGGTTTGCAGTATACTTGCTCGATATCGACTATTTTAAAAACATTAACGATCAATTTGGTCATGATGTTGGCGATTCTGTCATTCAGGAGTTTGGTAGAAGATTATCTGATAGTATCAGTCCGGATGCAGTAGTAGCACGTCTTGGTGGCGATGAGTTTGTTCTATTATTGCCCAATGTTGAGACTGAAGCACTTGCGCAGGAAACCGCAATGGTGATTCAATCTGCGATGAAAGCACCGTGGCTGGTGAAGCACACCAATCTGAATGTGACGACTAGCATTGGAATTGCGCTCGTCGCATCGACAACAGCAACAGTGACCTCCGTTTTGAAAGATGCGGATGATGCAATGTATGAAGCGAAAAAGTCAGGGAAGAACTGTTTCTATATCATCCATTCTCAGTAAGTACCTAGTCTAATCGGGTACTTTTTTTATGCAATCCTAGCAGGAGTCTGGTTTCTTATTCACCACGAAGTCTCGATGAAATCTGATGGGTAACTTCATAGGCTTTTTCGATAAAAAAAGCTAAACGATCATCCGTAATATCGTAGGACAAAACTTCAATACTAATTGCTCCAAGAACCCGGTCATCGAAATTGAAGATAGGGGCTCCAACAGCAATGGTTCCTTTTGTCCTTTCCCCATAACTTACAGCATAGCCTTTTCGCTTCACGTCATGTAATTCATTCTTAAAAGCTTCTCTTTTGTGCTCAGTTGGTATGAGTTGCCCTAAAATACGTTCAATCTCGCTGGGGGGAAGATTGGCTAAAATTGTTTTGTTTGCTCCTCCAATATGTAAAGGGATTATTTCCCCAATGCGGTCAATAATTTTAACGTTTCGAGGGCTTTCAATCCGATCGATAGTAATTGAATTAGTGTCGTTTGGGAGATTGAGATAGACTGTTTCCTCCACGTCAAGCGCTAATTTTTCCAAAAAAGGTTTTGCAACAACACGAACATCTACCTTTTCAAACATCTTCAATCCAAGTTCGATCCACTTGTAACCTAATTTATATTGTTTCGTATCTTTAATTTGTGTTGCAAGTCCATGTTGCATTAAGGACTGTATCAAACGATAGACAGTACTAATTGGCAGCCCTGTTTCTTCAGCTAATTCTGTGATTAACCAGTTTTCTTTTTTCGGATCAGACAGCACTTCAATAATTTGCATTGCCCTATTAATAGATTGGATCATTAAGTTCCCTCCTCACATTTTTTCAGCTAATACTATACTCATTCTTTGTACCTTTTCAGAAGCATAAGAATCATTTTACTCGATTTTACTATTATTGTATATTGAATAAGCTGTTTTTCTATTTGACGAAAAACTATTGACAAACTTCTTGAAATTCGATTTAATATAAGTTATCAAATACTTTCATGTAGTGGAATTAATTCCGCATTACGGAATTCGTTTGTTGATATTTTACTTGATTATAGGTAAATCCTACTTTAGGTAGTTTTAGTTACATATTTGAAAGCGCTTTCAAATAAGAGGTGGATGTCATTAGAGAGGGGGCATGGGGCAGAAGTATTTCCAAAGTAGACATTCAAAAACCTTAATCCAAGAAATGTTATACACTATTTCAGGACTGTGACATACTATTTTTCGATGCATAGTAAATTATTTTGTGGCGTGACTTCATTTATTTTATTTAATTAAGGGTATAAGTATGCATTTACTTATATGGCTTCAAACGTAGTAGTTCTTTATGTTCTCCGAGAAGACCTAAGATAAAAGTATGAAATATCAAGCGGAAAGGTATTTTTATGCACTGTATTTTACCTGGTTAGGTTAGAATAATTTGAAATTTTGAATAGACAGAGTAAGGGGATTACTCTATACTTTACCTAATTCAGTCGAACAGGCTGATAACTATTTTAATATATCAAAAAGGGGATGAAGAGAGATGAAAAAGTGGTTGACGGCAATGCTTATGATTACGGTCCTTCTTATTGCGGGATGTAGTAATGACGGTGGGACAATTTCTACAGAAAATTCGACATTGCAAAACGTGGCGAAAAATAAGAAGTTAGTCATCGGAATGTCGCCGGGTTATTTCCCATTTGACATGAAGGATCCAAATGGTGACTTTGTTGGCTATGACGTGGACACGGCAAATGCGATTGGGGAATGGTTAGGAGTACCTGTGGAATATAAACAATTTACGTTTGATGGGCTTATTCCAGCGCTACAAACAGGAGAAATTGACATGATTCTTGCAGGAATGACAATACGGGGGGACCGCGCACTTGCTGTCAGTTTTTCAAACCCTTATTATCAAACAGGTCAAGGAATCATGGTTCCAGGATCAAATAATACGACGAAGTCATGGGAAGAGCTAGATGTAAAAGGGAACAAGATAGCGGTTGGTATTGGGACAACTGGGGCCCTTTTAGCGAAAGATATTTTCAAAAATGCAGAGGTAATGGATTTTGAAGAATTCCCATCTGCTGCAACAGCGATGGTGCAAGGGCAAGCAGATGCTGTTCTATATGATGAACCAGCAATCGCAGTCTGGAAACTTCGCAATGGCGACCAGGTTAGACCTATCGAAGGCTTAATTTCTTCAGAAAACTTGGGAATCGCAGTAAAGAAAAATGACATTGAAACAATTTTGTGGCTTAACTCATTTTTAGCGAACTATATTGATAGTCCAGCGGAATTGGCTTCAAGAACGAAGTGGTTTGAAACAGGCGATTGGTTGAATGAAGTGGTAGACGAATAACACTTCTTCAATTGCAAGGGGGGGAAATGCATGGGCGGCTACAGTTATGATTGGAGTGTCATAACAAATAATAAGGAAGTATTTATAGATGGAGCAATAAAAACGCTGGAAATTTCAGCGTTAGCTCTTTTGTTGGCTATACCGATTGGGATTATTTTTGGACTAGGACGTATATCTAGTAATAGGATTTTCAATTCAATATCTTCTATATATGTTGAAGTAATGCGTGGTGTTCCATTACTTGTTCTGTTATTTTGGATATTTTTTGTGCTAGGTCAATTTGTTAGACTGGGACCTTATTGGTCTGCTGTAGTGGGACTTGCTGTTTTCTCCGGTGCTTTTATCGCGGAAATTGTCAGAGCTGGGATTCAGGCGGTGCCTAAGGGGCAAATGGAAGCAGCTCGTTCATCAGGTATGTCTCATTTTACCGCTATGCGATATATTGTCTTACCGCAAGCACTTAGACGCGTGCTGCCACCCTTGGCATCACAGTTTATCATTTTAATAAAAGATTCATCTCTCGTCTCAATCATTTCAGTAATCGATTTAACAATGAATGCCAAAAATTTAGTTGCAACATCGTTTCGTCCGTTAGAAGTGTGGACATTTGTCGCTGTTATTTATTTCGTCATGACGTTCAGCTTGTCGCTAATTATTCGATACTTCGAGAAACGGATGTTGTCACGTGAGAACTAAGTGTAAGCTTGTAATAAAGGGGTGTCTTTTATGATTAAAATTAGCGATGTCAATAAATCATTCGGTTCTCACCAGGTTCTTACCGATGTCTCACTTGAAGTACCGAAATCTAATGTCGTTGCCTTAATAGGACCAAGCGGTGCCGGAAAATCGACATTGATTCGCACAATCAATGCACTTGAACCGATTGATAACGGAGAAATAATTGTGGATGGCATATCGATTCATGGTAAAAAGACAGATATCAACAAAGCACGCATTAATATCGGATTCGTCTTTCAAAACTTTAACTTGTATCCATTTTTGACAGCGCTTCAAAATGTTACGATAGCGCCCTTGAAGGTAAAGGGAATGAGTAAAGAAGAGGCGGAGAAGAGAGGGAAGGAATTATTAACGTCCCTTGGTCTTGGTGACAAATTTGATGCGTATCCTAATCGTCTTTCAGGTGGTCAGCAGCAACGTGTTGCCATTGCGCGATCACTGGCTATGGATCCGCAAGTGATGCTATTCGACGAACCAACATCAGCACTCGATCCGGAAATGGTAACAGAAGTGCTCGATGCTATCCGGAAATTAGCAAAAGACGGTATGACAATGGTCGTCGTCACACATGAAATGGGTTTTGCCAAAGAGATTTGTGATGAAATTGTTTTCATGGCAGAAGGCAAAATCGTAGAGAAAGCACCACCATCAAAGTTTTTCACCAATCCCGATTCAGACCGGGCAAAGAATTTCTTAGCTAAAGTACTGAACCACTAGAATTTCTAGTGGTTCATTTTTTTGGTGTGAATAGTCTTCTTATAATAGTTAGTTTGTTTTCATACGATGATGTAAGGAGGCGTTTGATTCATGTACGATAGGGAAGCGGCAGTACGTTACGCGAACGAATGGTGGAACGGCCGTAATCCAGCATTTCCAGTGTTTGATGTGGATTGCACCAATTTCATATCCCAATGCTTGTTGGCGGGTGGGGCGCCGATGCATGGCTACCCAAATCGCGAGCGAGGCTGGTGGCTGCGAGGGGGGACATGGAGTTTTAGTTGGTCCGTGTCTCATTCCATGCGTTGGTATTTAGCTACTTCAAAAAAAGGATTGACGGCTACACAAGTGTCGTCAGCTGAGCAATTAGGATTAGGGGACGTCATTGTTTATGATTTTGAAGGAGACGGCCGATTTGATCATTCGACGATTGTTACGGCGAAGGTCGACGGGGTTCCGTTTGTCAATGCGCATACATTCGACGCGCAACATCGCCTGTGGGATTACAAGGATTCTTATATGTTTTCACCTAACGCCAAATATATCTTTTTTAAAATTAACGATAAGTTTTCTTAAATAAAAGCGTAGGGCATCTGGTGCCCAGGGTCTAGACATAACAAAAGCAGTCCGCCTTTAGTATTAGTAGACGGACTGCTTTTAGCAATTAATCAAACCATAATACGGCAAGTGTCCCCTCTCCCGCGTGAACGGCAAGTACGGAACTGATGTCACCAATCTTAACCTCTAAATCGGGTACCTGTTCTGTAATTAAGTTTTTCAAATGTACGGCCTGATCCAAGACGTTGCCATGCATAAGGTGGATACTCTTTCTACGAGGATGATGGCTAGCCGCTAGCTTATCGACTAAATATTGGAGTGCCTTTTTCTCGGACCGTACTTTATCGATCGCTACCAATTCGCCTTCCTTCGAAATTTGAACAATCGGCTTCACTTTTAACAAACTGCCAAGGAAAAATTGCACTCCACTCATTCTGCCGCCCTTATACAATTGGTCAAGCTGGCCAATTAAAATGAAGTTCTGTAATGTTCCTGCCATTTTTTCAAGCTCAGCTTTAATTTCCGGTACGCTTGCTCCGCTTTCATACATATCCATACCTTTTTCGATTAACCCAGTAATGCCGTAGGATAGGGCCAAGGAGTCGATAAATGTCACAGGAAACCCTGCGAGCTCTGCACCAGCTGTCGAAGAGGCGAGCGTCCCACTTAATTTGCCTGACACATGAACCGCGATGGCTTGTTCATACTGCTCCGCGATAACTTTAAATCGTTCTGCAAACTCCCCAGCGGAAGGCTGTGACGATTTTGGAAACTCTTCTGCATTTTTTATTTTAGCGTATAATTGTTCGGGATTTAGGTCGACTCCATCAACAAACTGTTTTTCACCGAAATGTATATTCAAAGGGACTGAAAAGAAGTCTGGATGCTGTTGGAGTTCCTCTGAAACATAGGCGGTGCTATCTACAATCCACGCAATCGGCTTTTTATTCATAAACTAAATCAATCCTTATCTATGTTTTTTTAATTACTATTACTATACCATGAAAAGTAATTTTAATGTATTTTGACAGTTGTCAGTAGAGTGATATTACACTGAAGAAGTGTCAACTTGACTGCGGTTAGGGTATAATGAACGTAGTATGGCATAAAAGGGGACATGATTTATGAATGGACAGGCTTTGTCTGTTAGGGATGCGATTATTTCGCGTCGTTCAATAAAGAATTTTAATGGTCAGCCGGTAGATCCGGAAAATATTGCTGAAATATTGGAGGATGCTACATGGGCACCGAACCATGGCAACCGAAATCCGTGGCGCTTTGTAGTTGCAGCCGATAAAGCCTATGTGAAATTTCTAGATGTGTTGCGCGACTATGGCGTGGCGAAATGGCAGGATCTATCGGAAGATGCTCTTGAAAAACAAATGAAGAAATTCACGGGACCAGGTGCAGTCGCATTTGTCATTGTTCCGGAAGATGCTCGTCAAAAAGAGCGTCTTGAAGACTACGCCGCAGCGAGTATGTTCATTCAAAATGTTCAGCTTCTCGCGTGGGATAAAGGAATCGGGACATGCTGGAAAACACCTGGTTTCCTCGACAATCCGAAATTCAGAGAAGAGCTCGGCGTTAAACCAGGCGAACGAATTATTAGCATGCTGCAATTTGGCTATTTCGATGAAATTCCAAAAGCGGGAAAACGGAAAACGCTTGAAGAGATTGTTACGTATTATGGACAGGACGAAGAGTAATAAAATAGAGAGCGCCAAGGTTGCATGTTAGTATGCAGTCTTGGCGCTTTTTTGAGAGGGGTTATTGTGAAATGCCGCGCGCAATGTGAGAGTCCCCGCGCGCAATGTGAGAGTCCCCGCGCGCAATGTGAGAGTCCCCGCGCGCAATGCGAGAGTCCCCGCGCGCAATGCGAGAGTCCCCGCGCGCAATGCGAGAGTCCCCGCGCGCAATGCGAGAGTCCCCGCGCGCAATGTGAGAGTCCCCGCGCGCAATGTGAGAGTCCCCGCGCGCAATGCGAGAGTCCCCGCGCGCAAAGTGAGAGTATCCGCGCGCAAAGTGAAAGTATCCGCGCGCAAAGTGAGAGTCCCCGCGCGCAAAGTGAGAGTCCCCGCGCGCAAAGTGAGAGTCCCCGCGCGCAAAGTGAGAGTTCTCGCACGCAATGTGAGAGTTCCTGTGCGCAACGAACAACGAAAAGCCGGACCCTACCAACGAGAGTCCGGCGAAACAGTTACTTCTTCAATTCATCCTTCGTAAAACTAGCAATTTCATAATAATAATCCCCGATGACGCGCAATCCTTGGTCAAAATTCTCTAAATGGAAATGCTCATTTGGCGCATGGAAGTTTTCCGATGACAGTCCGAAGCCCATTAGAACAACAGGTAGCTGTAAGATTTCATCGAAAGCTGCCACAATCGGAATCGACCCGCCACCTCGAATATAGGCAGTCGGCACATGATACACTTTTTCATACGAGCGACCCGCTGCCTGAATAGCAGGATGGTCAAACGGTGTGATGAATGGTTTTCCTTTGTCGAATTCACTCACTGTTACCGTTACGCCCGCGGGCTTATGCTGCTCGATATGGGCTTTCAGTTTTTCGATGATATCGTCGGGGTCTTGGTCAGGCACAAGGCGGCAAGTGATTTTTGCGCCTGCTTCTGCTGGCAACACGGTTTTAATACCTTCACCAGAAAACCCACCGAATACGCCGTTCACTTCAAGCGTTGGACGAGTCCATGTGCGCTCTAAATACGAAAATCCTTTTTCACCAAACAATTCCGTTACGCCAACTTCCTCTTTCAAAGCCTCTTCATCGAAACCTAGAGCCTTGTAAGCTTCGCGTTCTTCGTCAGTCAGTGGACGAACAGCGTCGTAAAACCCTTCAATGGCAATCGTACCTTCCTGATCACGGAACGAAGCCAAAACTTCCGCCAGTGCATGAATCGGATTGGCTACGCCGCCTCCGTATAAGCCGGAATGCAAATCACTTTTCGCACCTTGCACGTCGATTTGCACACCACATAATCCACGTAAACCATAACAAACCGCGGGGTGTCCCGGTCCTTGCATGCCTGTATCCGAAATAACGATGACGTCAGCTGCTAGTTTGTCCTTGTTGGCCTCAATATATTTCTCCAAACTCGGACTACCGATTTCTTCTTCGCCCTCAATGAAAAACTTTACGTTGACCGGCAAGCTACCCATCTTCTGCATCAATGCCTCAACGGCTTTGACATGCATGAATACTTGCCCTTTATCATCACTTGCACCACGCGCATATAATTTATTATCCCGTACTTCGGGTTCAAATGGTGCGCTATCCCATAGATGTAGCGGATCAACAGGTTGCACATCATAATGCCCATAGACCAGAATCGTCGGCTTGCCCTCCGCATGTAGCCAATCACCGTACACAACCGGGTGCCCATCGGTTTCATCAATCGACAAGTTTTCAAGTCCAGCCTTTTGGAATGAAGCCTTGAGCCACTCTGCCGCTTTTTGCATATCTCCTTTATGCTCAGATAAAGAGCTGATACTTGGAATGCGGAGGAATTCCTTTAATTGTCCGAGATGTTCATCGCGTTGTTCTGTAAAATAACCATCAAGTGTCTTTAAATGTGTCAACACAATCCCTCTTTTCAAAATAATTTCGTTAATCAATCACGCTCCAGCATGATTATGTTCGGGTTTTTTCCGAGCTTGGGGCCGACAGGATGTCGGTCATGCAATGGGGAAGGATTGAACTGCATCCTTCCTTGTTGCCGCACGATGCGGCGTACTTAGGTTACCTTCCTAAGCTCCACTAAAAATAGTATAGCAGAACGGGTGGAAATGGAGTAAGTAAGTCATACGTAAATATGAATATTATGGTATGCTATTTAAAATAACGAAATGAACGGAAACAAACGAACTTTGGGAGGAACAGCTTTTGTTTATCGCACTGGGATTCTTTTTATGCATGTCGTTCTTCTTATCTGGAAGCGAGACGGCACTAACAGCAGTTAACAGGATGAAGGTCCAGTTTCGTGCGGATCAGGGAGACGTGCAGGCAATTAGGCTGCAGAAACTGATTTCGAAACCGGACCGTATGATTACAGCTATTTTAATCGGCAATAATATCGCGAATATTATGATGCCGACAATCGTAACGATGATTGCTATCGACAAAGGGCTGAGTGTCGGTATTTGGACAGGGATTCTGACAGTTATTATTATCGTTTTTGGTGAAGTGTTACCGAAGACAATTGCTGCAACGTTTGCTGATCGTATTGCCTTTATCGTTGCACCTGCGATTATTCTTTTCGTGAAAATTTTGACACCGCTTACAGCGATCCTATCTTTGTTCACCAACATGTTCATTCGGATCATTTCGAAAGGTACTGTAACAGAAGCGAAATTGACGAAGGACGACTTGAGGTCGATGGTTGACATTGCTTCTATAGAAGGAACGTTTAAGCAAGAGGAATCGGATCGATTGAAGGAAGTGCTTGATTTTCCAGACAAGGATGTGTCTGACGTCCTTGAAACGCACCGTACAGACATTGTCGGTTTACCGATTGAAGCGACGTATGAAGAAGTACGCGAGACGATATTGGAATATTTCTATACCCGCTATCCCGTTTATGAGGATAATATGGATACGATTGTTGGCATGTTTTATTCGAAAATGTTTATAGCATGGTCGATGAATCCAGAGAAAACACTTGGTGAATTGATTGACCGTAACCCGATGTACGTCGTGCAGTCAGCAAGCGTCGAGAAGGTGTTCAAGCTGATGCTTGCGAAGAAAAAGCATATGGCAGTAGTGTTAGATGAATACGGTGGAACGCTTGGCATTGTGACGCATGAAGATATTATCGAAGAGATGATTGGTCAGGATATTGAGGATGAGACGGATATTGATGAAGAAGTTTTGGTCTATAAACAAACAGCGAATCAGCTCGTTTGTCATGGACGGCTTGAGATTGTAGAGGCGATGAATCTGCTCGATATTGAGTTGCCGATGGATAACGATACGCTTGGTGGATTCGTTTTACAAGAGCTCGGTCACGTTCCAGAGCAGGGAGAACGATTTACATACAATCATTTACGTTTGGAAATCGAAAAGATGGAGCGCAGTCGAATTATCCGTATGACAATTACAATTCGTGACGATGAA
Source organism: Sporosarcina sp. FSL K6-3457 (assembly GCF_038007285.1). GTDB lineage: Bacteria > Bacillota > Bacilli > Bacillales_A > Planococcaceae > Sporosarcina. Next base: position 3,872,179 of record NZ_JBBOWX010000001.1, on the reverse strand, counting down.
TAAAGTCAAGAATCCCTGTAACTAGCTTAACTGGTTGCAGGGATTCTCCCGTCTAACCTCCAGGCACCCTGTGCTTTTGTTTTAGTCACGTAATGTTCATGGACCCTTACACGTTTGTAAGTCAACTGAAAGAGAATACGATGGTTTGAAATGTTGGAGTTGTTGATAATAGGGATAACAGATAGAAGACGGAGGCGTTATCCTATGAAAAAAAATCTCAACGGGTTGTACGAAGAATACGGCCGATACATATATCATCTATGTCTTAAATTGACACGCAATAAAGAAGAAGCAGAGGATCTTATGCAGGACGTGTGGCTGAAAGTCGTTCGTTACAGTGGACGAATGGATGATGTGGATCATATGAAAGCATGGTTGACAACCATCTGCATGAACACATTCCGCGATCGTTATCGAAAAGACGTTAGAAGAAGCAAGCATGTTATGAACCAGCCGGATACACTAGATGTACCGATTCTAGACCTTGTGCCAAGCGATAGCCTAACACCGGCCGAGTTGGTTGAACAAAATGATATTCAATCACTTGTTCAACAAAAAATTAGTGAACTCGATGCGATTTATAGAAAAACAATTGAGTATTTCTATGTCCATCAATATTCGCTGATCGAAATTGCTGAAGTGATGAAAGTATCGATTGGCACAGTGAAGTCACGCTTGTTCCGCGCTAAGAAATATTTGAAGGAACTAATGATGGAAGACACTGCGGTACGTGAATACGTCATTGCGTAAAAGTGAATAAGCATGAAAAAGGCTATCCCATTCCCAGGATAGCCTTCAACTTTGTTCAGCAGGACGCAAATACGCCAAGTCGTATTTGATTCATTCGAATTCCGCTAGTTGCTTATTCAGTTCGGCTAATCGTTCTTCCATTGTCGCTAAACGTATCTCCGCTTTCCTGACGAAACTATTATTCCCCGTCGATTCAAGCTTCTCAATATCACCCTGTAGATTGATATAATCCATTTTGAGTTCAACAATCTCATTCTCTATTTGACGTTTATTCATAAGGAAACACCTCGCATTTTTCCCTAGTGTAGCATATCGAACGTTTCTTTTCCTGCAGGTCGCTTAGGATACTCAAGGTAGTAGCGAATGGCCTCGCAGACTGCGTCTTTTCCATCACCCATTCCAAGGGCGGTTTGGCGTGCAATGGCTTTTTTGCGTAGCGGTTCGTGCAGCAATGGTTCCATGACAGCGTTTAGCAAGCTGGACTGTTTTATTTTTCGGCCGAGGCCGAGATGAATGAAGCCATGTTGCTCTTTTGGAAAGGCGAGTCCGAGTTCAAAATCATTTTGCGCCAGTACGACGCAAGGAATGCCCATTACTGCCACTTCATAAGGCATATAGCCGGAAGCGCATAAAACAACGTCTGCATCCGCACATACTTCTGCAAAATGATGTGGGTGCTCTACTATGATTGTATTGCGTCTGCCAAGGGCCATCATGCGTAATGTACTTGTATCGTGTGCATATTGTTCCCCAACGACAACAGTCACTTTTAGAGGGATTTGGAGCTGCATCATATGGCGCAAAGCTCGGTACGTCAAGTTTCCGGTATCCTCATCGCCAAATGAAATGACGAGATGGGGAAGGGTCCCCGGTCGTTCTTTGTGTAAGCCAATTTGTTTCAATGCAACCATCTTGTCGTCAGCCATGAAGCTTTCGATTCCAACAACATAATGGTCTGGCACTTTATCATTCGATTCAGCATACAATGTTTGAAAAACAAGATCAGCGGAATGGCCACCGTCACCAAAATCATCGAAATGAATGATGGAAGGGACGAGCTCACGAATCTGTTTAACCTCTTCGCGTAAAGTGGAGCCACTATCACGAATTAAAAGATCAGGTTTCATCGCCGTAAGAGCTTGTAAAAAGGCCGTGTTGTTCACAGTTGCCACTGTTCTAAAGCCATCGGGTGCTGGAGGTGAATCTGCTCCACATAAAAATATGATATCTGTTTCTTCAGCTAAGTTATGTGCAATCATAGCTGCTCTACGTGCGGGATATGTCCCTTTTCCATCTGATTGGGAAAGGTGGATAGCGACTCTTTTCTTTTCTTGTCCGTCTATTGGAATCACCCTTTCATGCAACATTGATAAACCCATCCCTCTACGGTATGTGAGGAGGCTAGTAGGTATGCGTATTAACAAATGAATTTCCTGCAATCTAGCCATATCAAGTGGATTGCAACTATTGTTATGGTAAACTAGTGTCATTTAAATTTTGAAAAGAGTTAATGAGGGCAGTCTAAGTTCGCGACTTCCTGTCGCAACAAAGAGGGAAGGAGCTACAATTCCTTCCTGTAGGACTCGAGCGCACTTCAAAATTTGGACGCAATTACGCCTTGGCGTAATCGATATTTAGGAGATGGGGTGATGTCAATGTTCGATACACTACTATTTGATCTAATGCTAGTTGTGCTTATTGGGATATTATCGCAGTGGGTGGCATGGCGGTTTCGGATGCCGGCAATTGTTGTAATGTCAGTTGCGGGGTTATTGGTAGGGCCGATTTTTGGTTTGATTAATCCAAAAGAGAGTATGGGGGAGCTTTTTAGTCCGATTATTACGTTTGCCGTCGCAATTATTTTATTCGAGGGTAGTTTGAATCTTGATTTTAAAGAAATTAAAGGATTTAGTAAGCCGGTTGGGCGCATTGTTACAGTCGGTGCGTTCATTGCATGGATTGCGGGGTCGCTTGCGGCGCATTATTTAGCGGGACTATCGTGGGCGGTTGCCTTTATCATCGGTGGCTTGTTCATTGTGACGGGGCCAACGGTTATTTTGCCATTGCTTAGGCAGGCGAAACTGAAGCCGCGTCCGGCAGCTATTTTGAAGTGGGAAGGGATTGTTGTCGATCCGTTCGGAGCGCTGCTAGCGGTATTTGCTTTCGAGTTCATTAAGTTTTTGAACAAAGAGGCGACGTTAACAGCATTGCTATTATTCTTTGCCGCATCTGCTTTTGCTGTTGTTTTAGGGTGGGGCGTTGCGCGTCTCATAGGCAATGCATTTGAACGAGGCAGCATTCCTGAATTTTTAAAGGCACCAGTGCTCTTTGCGCTCGTTATTTTTACATTCGTTTTTGCGGATGAAATTATGCATGAAACAGGGCTACTTGCCGTTACAGCAATGGGGATGGCGATGGCTAATATGCGATTGACAACGTTGAATGATATCCGGCATTTCAAGGAGAATATATCTGTTCTACTGATTTCAGGGATTTTTGTCATGCTGACCGCATCGCTTGATCCACATGTTTTGATTGAAATTTTTAATCTGCGTATCATTTTGTATGTCTTAGCGATGCTGTTCATCGTCAGGCCGTTGTCAATTTGGATTTCAACGATTGGTACAGAGTTGAACAATCGTGAAAAGCATCTTATCGGATGGATTGCTCCAAGGGGGATTGTGGCACTGACGGTGTCCGGCTATTTTGCAACGATTCTACTTGAAAATGGCTACCAGGATGCAGAATTATTAACAGCCTTAACATTCGCGCTAGTATTCTCAACGGTTGTCCTACATGGCTTTTCGATTGGTTTCTTAGCTAAGAAATTAAATCTTACGACAACGGACGAGTCCGGTGTGCTGATTGCAGGTGGTACCCGATTTGGGGCTGAACTGGCGCAATCGGTAAAAGATACGGGGAATGAAGTGCTACTGATTGACCAATCATGGGCAGGCTTGTCCTATGCCAGGAAACTAGGGCTGGACAGTTTCGTTGGAGATATACTTTCCGAGCAGGTCGAATACCATATCGATTTGACGCCGTATCGCTACATCCTCGCAATGACGAAAACTGATATATATAATGCGCATATTTGTGCGGACTTCGCACCCGATATTGGGAGTGATTATTTATTCCAGACTGCATTTCAAGTCGGTAATGATGTTGAGTCGTTTACAATTACAGGAGGTCAACTCTTATTTTCGCCGGCCATATCCATCTATGATCTTGAGGAACGGATGAGTGCAGGGCATGTCATCCGAAAAACGGTGCTGACGAAACAGTATAGCTACACACAATATTTACGTGAGCGAGACGATAAATCGATTCTTCTTTATATCCTTCGAGCAGGCGGTATGATTGAATTTTTTACCCCAGAAATTGAGCGTCAGGCTGTCGCAGGCGATGCTATAATTGCTCTAACCTCCCCGGCCAAAATGATTGAACGCGTGAAAGAGAGACTTGAGGAGGAAAATGGCGAAATTATCATTCCGTATGCGCAGCTAGAAGAGCAGTTTATGGAGGATGAAAAGATGGAGAAGCCGATGATTCCAGGAGAAGCACCGCTTTCAGCAAAATAAGTTTCGAGAAGAAAAAATGGTTGTCTGAGCCAATTTTCGAGTAGGCAGCCATTATCTTTGGTACGATGAGCTATGATTATTAGTTATTAGGAGTGAGTATCGTTGAAAGTTTTGTTTGTGGACGGGACCATTATCGGCAGCAAAACAGGCGCTGTTCTCGAAACAGTTAAAGGTTATATAGAAGAAACTGGTTGTGGCTATGAACTGGAATATTTGGATTTTGCAGACTACACACATCAAATTGTCGATGGTCGCCCACTAGCTGAATACAATGATGACATGCAACAGCTTGTCAAAAAGTTTGAAGAAGCAGACGGCTATATATTGGCGTCCCCGATTTTCCAAGGGTCAATCCCAGGTGTGCTGAAAAATGCTTTCGACATGCTACATCCGCATACCATGCGTTACAAACCGGTATCCATCGTTGCAAATGGTGGTACATACCAACATCATCTCGTCATTGAGAACCAACTGAAGCCAATCTTAGATTACTTCCGCTGCCTCGTAACACCGAACTACGTCTATACCCATATGAGTCATTTCGATAAGGACAACACCATTATCGACGACGATGTGCATAACCGCTTGCGAGAGCTTGCAAGAGTTTTCGTGAAATATGCTGAAATGAGTCAAGGTTTATCGAAAGATGCATTGGATGAAAACTAATAAGTTATGAATAAACCCCACAGCACACTGAGTAAAGACTCAGTGTGCTGCGGGGTTTTTGTGTTTACATTACATCTTTTTGTGAGAATGGTTTAACTTGTGGATCGGGAACATTGTCTATTGAACTTGCTGAATTAAGAGGAGCAGAGACAATTGACAGGGTAAATCCGACAAGCAGTAGTGTGATAACCAGAAACTTTTTCATACAATAACAACTCCTAATTATATATTTTTTAATGCAAGAATACACTTTTTGTTAAGTTCATAAGCTTTTTTATATTGTTTTCTCTCAGCATAGTATTCTGCTAATTCTTCTGCTAAGTCTTTTAAATCGTCCAATCGTTCCAGTTTGAAATAATAGTCAATACTTTGTTGTATGTATTTTTCGTACTTAGGATAGTTATTTTGTAAAAGAAACAGCTTACCTTCGAAGACCTGCAAATGAACTCTATCTAATTCAGTTATACAAGTACTACGTGCTAATTCGATCGTTTTTAATAATAATTTAACATCTTTTAATTCTAATAAAATGATTAATTTTCCGCGATAAGAGATAAATAAATCATCAGAATCATGCTCTTTCTTCAGAGCCAACGAGCTATTGATTACATCCAATGCTTCGCTAAGTCGCTTTTGCTCCTTATAAATGATGGCGAGATTATGTTGAAGTCTTGCCTGTCTAACCATATCTGTATCACCAATGATATGTAGTCCTTTAAGAGTATAGATTTCAGCATTTATAAAATCCTTTTGTCCTTTATAAAGGACACCCATTAAATTATAGCAATCTGCAGTACTTTTCCAATTATGCAAATTCAGATGATGGTCTTTTGCTTTTTTTACAAACTCTAGAGCATCATTGTAGTGGAGAAGACGGAAATAAGCTAAAGCGATATTAAAGTTAAGCCGAGCATGGAGCAAAGGGTCTTCATTCATTTTTAACACACTCACAAAAAGCGGAATACACTCCTGATAGTTAGCATTAATGTAATAATATAACCCAGAAATATAATTATACTTTTCCTGAATAAAGGTATTTAAATTAAATAGTGTGTCTTGACCTATGCAAGGAACAATTTTATCAATGTAGTATTGTCCGAAAGCCTCAAAATTTTTTCCTTTAAAAAATTCTATAGATCTTAACAGTCTAAAATACAATTCCTGATGCAGTGAATAGATGTACGTGAAGCTTTTCTCATGCATTTCACGAAAAGATAATGCTTCCTCTAATCGATCTTCATTTAACAAATCCTCGTATTGACGTAGTAATACGGTTATTTTTTTGTCCGTAGCATGTCCGTGTGTTAAATAACCAATAGGTACGGACAATCGCTTAGCCAGCAATACTAATATATCTTGTGAAGTCACAAAGTGGCCACCCTCGATATTGCTGTAATGGGGTGCCGAGGTAATCCCTTGACTGACTGCAGCTTGCGTCATACCTTTTAAGTTTCGCAGTTCTTTCAACCTCGTACCGATATGCAAGAAAACTCTCCTACTTTCTTCATTAAATCGCAGGAAGGTAAATAGACATGATTTATTGCAATTAGTTCTAAATATTACTTATATTCATAATGATATAGACGTAATACGACCTAGTCAAGAGTGGAGAAGAAAGAAATTTTGGGATATGTGCACGAATTTCATGAGTAAAAAGGGCTTAATTTATCGATTTTTATCAAATCTTTGTGTTTTGGCAAAGATTATCCCTTTTTGAGGTCTTTAAATGACTGAAAAACATGAGATTTATAATGTTTTTTCGTAATACTCAATGTATTAAAAATATGATATATTAAGGTTGTTGTACAACATGCTTCATGCAAGGCGATTTATGCAAAAACCACTAAACCCACTGTGTTAAAAATATGGCATGCTGAAAGGAGACTGGTAGACTAATTATTCGCGATGCACTTCTGAAATTGATTTGATGGTGGTAGTCCAATGTCCGATGATACCTATACATGAGCCTTCCTGTGTTTACTAACGGGGAGGCTTATGTATTTTTTAGAATAAATTTAACGTTAAAAGGGTTTCGATTGAATTTTTAAAATTTGATTGATGGAATAAAATAGTCTATGCTAACTTTATAAATGATATTGATAATCATTATCAGTATGGGATATTTAGAGAGTCCGATATTTATAGAATTAAATCAATTTCATAATAGAACTATTAAATTTATAATACGAACAATTTCTATTCCTGTTACAGGTGAACACTTTCCACAGGAACGGTTTCAGCCGCTAGAATGGCGTAGGCTTTGGTTTAACGCATTATGAAATTGCCTCACTTATAAAAATAGGAGGATGTTTATGCTTCCAGAAAAGGGATTACAAATCGAAAAATGTTCAAGTAAGTTGGAGCAGGCTTCGAAGAAAAGTTTAATTGAAATTAGAGAATTTATTGATCAGAACTACAGCGAACCTCTCTCCATTAGACAACTGGCAGAAATGGCGGATATTAGTCCGAAATACTTTGGAGATCTTTTCAAGAAAACATTTGGGCAGAATGTAATGAACTATTTAACAGATCTTCGAATTAATCAGGCGAAGCGTTACTTGGCGCAAACTGATATTTTATTTCGAGATATCGCTTTGAAGGTAGGGTATAGCGATGAGTATTACTTCAGTAGAAAGTTTAAAAAGGAGGTTGGTATGTCACCGTCTGAGTTCGTTAAAAATTCAAGAAAACGTCTTGCTGTAAGTACCACAGCTGCTATGGGACAATTGCTTGCTTTAGACATCATACCGATTGCAGCGCCTTTAGATCCGAAGTGGACTCCCTATTATTATAACGTATATAGTACGCAGATAAAATCGCATTTAAAGCTAAATCATCTTAATACCAACTTGAAATGTGAAGCGAATTTACAAAAAATTAAGGCAAGCTCGTCCTGATGCGATTATCGGAACGGATCAGGTCTGTCCTTCGGAGAAGAAAAAAATAAATAGGATTGCCCCCTCATTCTTTGTTCCGGCAGAGCACATTAGTTGGAAAGAGCAATTGAAGATGGTTGCACGATTTCTGGAAAGGGAGGATAGGGCAGAGCAGTGGATAGAACGATATGAATTCAAGGTCCAGTCAGCTAGGGAACAAATAGGAAGTGCGCTTGGAGATGACAAAATCTTAGTGGTGCGTATCCATGGACAAAACATTCATATGTATTGGAATCGGGGATTAGAGGACGTTTTATATCAGGATCTAAAACTAGAAGCAGTTTATCGAGGAAATGAGCCATCTAATATAGAGCAATTGACAAAGCTTGATCCTGATCGGATTTTACTGGTCGTTTGCCCCGAAGCTTTATCACGGGCATACTGGTTAGCGTTACAGCATTCAGTGGAGTGGCGTCAGTTGAAAGCTGTAAGAAGCAGAAAAACATATCATATTTTATCGGACCCTTGGTTTGAATACTCTGCAGTTTCGATTATTCGAATGTTAGATGAAGCGTTACTACTATTCACAGGAAATTGTCCAAATGCATTTCTGGAAAACGTCCATGGTGAACTCTAAGTGACATGATATATAATCCTATTGAGAATGATTCTCAGAGGAGGAGAAGAATGATGTTTAGAATAGAAAAAAGACCCAGTGCAGTGATTAGAAAGAGAATGATCCTTTTATTGTGCTTGGTGATTGTAGGAAGTTTACTAGTTGCCTGTGGTTCTAATGATGGTGGTGCCTCAGAAACATCTGAGCAGCAAGGTACTTTATCAACAACAGCTACCGCTTCTATAGAGGAGGAACAAGTTGAAAGCCAGATTGATGTACTTACTTTAAAGGATGACCTTGGCAATGAAGTTGAAATTCCAACAGCACCTGAGAGGGTTTTTGCTCCTTATCTTGAAGATTCACTGCTTAAGCTGGGAGTAAAACCAGTAGCTCAATGGGCAAACGGTGATATGGGGCATGAGTATTTGCAGGAGGAATTGAAAGATGTTCTGAAGATTGACTTCTCGGGAGGGCAACCCTCGCCGGAGGTGTTAATGGACTTGAATCCTGATTTAATTATCCTGCACACTGAAAGTTATGCAGCAAATGGAGGTTATGAGAAGTATTCGAAAATTGCTCCAACCTTTGTGTTTAAAAATGCTGCTGGGGATATAGAAAAGACTCTAGAAAAAGTTGGGGAGTTACTTGGGAAAACTGATGAAGCAACTGCTGCATTACAGGCTTACGAGCAAAAAGTACTTGATGCAAAGGAGAAGCTGGCAATATCAGCAGAGGGAAAGAAGGTTGCAATTATTCGATTTGCAGCCAAAGGTGTTAGTTTGATGGGTGGCAATTATTTAAGTGGACATGTAGTAAACAAACAGCTGGGGATTGAGATGTCTCATCTAACGGATAATGAGAATAGTTATGAGATTTCAACGGAAGTACTCCCAGAGCTTGGTGTGGATTATATATTTGTGATTAATGCATATGGCCAAGGTACTGAGCGACTAGCAGAGATGGAGAAGAGTGCCATTTGGCAAGCGATCCCAGCAGTAAAACAAGGACATGTTTATGAGATGGACAGTGCATATTGGCTAGGGAGCGGTCTTATCGCTTATGGGAAAATAATTGATGACACTGTCAAGGTATTGACTGAATAATTATAAATAATCTAAGGATCTTTCATTAAAATTGGGCAAAACTACGTTGAAAATAAGACGTTAACCTGTAGCTTTTAATGGAAGATTTTTTGTTGGAAAGATAGGATGGTGCTATTTATTGTGGGGTTTTATATAAAAAACAAAGATGAGGTTACGAGGGGAAATATTGAGCGTAGTATTGTGAAAGTTCCCAATGCGGAGCAATGGGAGATGCAATCAAGCGCAGAGAAACGAAAATATCAAATTATAGTTCATGTACCTTCTATAGCTGCACCTCCTACCGGATATCCAGTCATTTATTTACTGGATGGTAATTCTGTATTTGCGACGATGGTAGAGGCATTACGCATGCAGTGCCATCGACCCGATAAGACGGGAGTTGTACCTGCGGTTATCGTAGGCATCGGTTATCAAACAAATCTTCCTTTTGCGCCAGATCGCTATTATGACTTTACTTCAATTCCTACAACCGAGTTTAGTCATACGTCTGATGGGACCCTTTTGCCTAAACAGGGTGGAGCAGCCGCATTTCTAACATTCATCGAAGAGGAGCTAAAGCCGCAAATTGAAAGTGAGTTTAATATCAATAAAAGTAGACAAGCGATTTTTGGACATTCACTTGGAGGTCTTTTCGCATTATATGTCCTGTTTACTAAGCCTAGTGCCTTTCAGAGCTATATTGCAGGCAGTCCATCCATCCATTGGAACAAGAAAATAATGTTTGAAGCAGAGCAGAAATTTATCTCTTGTTTGGAACGGAGCCACATCAACGCTGAACTATTAATTGGAATGGGAGAATTGGAGAAGCAACATGTCTCCCGTAATTATGATCATGCAAAAAAGCTATCAGATAGACTAGCTGCTCAATCAAATCGGGGAGTAAATGTAAAGTTTGCGGAGTTTGAGGGGGAGGGGCACACATCGGTATTGCCGGTATTAATCAGTAGGGCTTTGCGCTTTGCCCTTAAACCGGAAAAGTAAACTTTAAATTTCCCGTTTAATAACATTTGGAGAAAAGAAGGTGGTGGAGAATTGCGAGTTACGGGAATAGGAGGGAAAGTAGCTTTGGTCACTGGAGCAGCCCAGGGGATTGGAGAAACTGTTGCTAGGCACTTGGCCGAACTAGGGGCGATTGTAGCGGCGGTAGATTTGAATGCTGAAAGACTGAAGGAGCTAGTGTGCGACTTGAAAAGTGAAAATCTTCATGCGGCGGAATATGCAGTTGACGTAAGTGACAGTTTTGCAGTTGACGAAATTGTGGAGCGAATTGAAGAGGAGCTGGGGCCTATAGAAATTCTTGTGAACGTTGCAGGCATTCTGAAGCCCGGTTCAATTGAATCATTATCTGATGAAGATTGGATTGCAACTTTCAATGTGAATACTAATGGTGTGTTTTATGTATCTCGCTCAGTTATTAAGCGTATGGCTCCACGTAAAATAGGTGCCATTGTGACAGTAGGATCCAACGCCACTCGAGTACCGCGTATGCATATGGCTGCTTATGCAGCTTCGAAGGCTGCGTCGACGATGTTCACTAAATGTATGGGGTTGGAACAAGCTCATAATAATATTCGCTGTAATGTAGTTTCACCCGGTTCGACGGATACAGCTATGCAGCGAGTATTATGGGAAGGTGAGGATAGGGCAGAGGATGTCATCGGAGGTTCTAGCGAGTCGTATCGTGTAGGTATACCCCTTGGCAAACTAGCGACGTCCTCGGACATCGCCGATGCAGTAGTCTATCTAGTTTCTGATCAGGCGAGGCATATTACGATGCATGACTTATGCATTGATGGAGGCGCCACTTTGGGAGGTTAACTATTGAAAGGAGATGACGAAGAAAATGCTGAAATATGAAGCAGTACCTTCAGAATTAGCAGCAAAACTACTTGAAAATTACCGAGCGGGATCATCTTTTTTTTGGTCTTCGCCTAAACAAACTCTACTTGCACGAGGTGAATATACTAGACTGATAGCACCGGGTGAGCCTGATAGATTGGTAAGTCTACCCCAGCGTGTTGCAAAATGTTTCGCTGAGCTTAAGAGTGCAGGACATAATCAATCGGTTATTGTAGGTGCAATCCCATTTGATTGTATGGTTCCAGCAGAGCTTGTAGTACCTAAGACAATTGAGTGGGCAGGTCCATTAAGTATGAACTCCGAAATTCGGGTAGATGAACCCGTGGCATCTGTCTATAAGATACACGAGGTGCCAGAACCGGCTGAGTATATAGAGAGCGTGAATCAGGTTTTAGTACGCCTTGCTCGTGGAGATCTTCAAAAGGTTGTTCTATCTCGCTCTCTCCATATTAATTTGCCCACAGTAGTAGATACGCATCATCTACTGAGAAACTTGGCTCGGCATAATCCTCATGGTTATACGTTTGGCATGAATCTGTCCAAAGTAGAAGTGGACGAGTCTTCGGAAGGTCTATTATCCATGAATGATGGGCCACTTACATTGATTGGTGCGAGTCCCGAGTTGCTCGTAACAAAGGAGGGAATAAGGATTAAGGCAAACCCATTGGCGGGTTCTGCAGCTCGAAGTGATGATCCTATGGAGGACGAGCGACGAGCCGCTACATTGCTAGCTTCAACAAAGGATAGACACGAGCATGCTGTAGTTGTGGAAGCCGTCGTTGCTGCGCTAAGTCCATATTGTAAAACGCTAGAAGTTCCATCCGAACCCTCGCTTGCACAGACGAATACGATGTGGCATCTATCAACTGAAATTAACGGAGAGCTTGAAGATATTCGAACTTCGGTTCTTGAGCTTGCGATGGCGCTACATCCTACTCCTGCTGTCTGCGGGACACCTACTGACCTGGCAAGAGAGGTCATTAAGGAGATCGAGCCATTTGAACGCGGCTTTTTCACGGGGCTGGTCGGTTGGTGTGACTCGAGTGGCAATGGTGAATGGGCAGTTACTATTCGTTGTGCAGAGGTAGAGAATCGTACGCTTCGTCTATTTGCAGGGGCGGGTATTGTAAGTGGCTCGAGTGGAGAGGAAGAACTTGCAGAGACATCTGCCAAGTTAGGCACGATGTTTCGAGCATTGGGATTGAGGCAACCATCAGAAGTGACTGGGGAGGGATAACTTATATGTTGTCAGGATGCCCAACATGGCCTAAAGAATTTGCAGAGCAGTATCGTAATGAAGGATGCTGGCAAGGAGAAACATTTGGAAAGATGTTAAGACAACGCGCGGCTTCCTATGGGGAGCGCATTGTTATTGTGAGTGGTGATTACCGGCTGAGTTATGCGGAGCTTGATGCAAGGGTGGATCGGTTGGCAGCGGGGCTTACTGCCTTGGGGATCAAGTCGTATGATCGAGTCATTGTCCAACTTCCAAATATCCCGGAGTTCATAGAAGTTTGTTTTGCATTGTTTCGCTTAGGGGCATTGCCTGTCTTTGCCTTACCGTTGCATCGAATGAGTGAAATTACTTATATATCCGAGTTATCTCATGCGGTTGCTTATATTATTCCAGATGTGGACTCCGGATTCGATTATCTGGAGCTCGCTTCTCAAGTTACAGCGAAAGTCCCGACTTTGCAACATGTGATTGTGGTCGGTGACGCTGGACAATATACCGCACTGAGTGACCTATACAGAGAACCTATAAGCGAGCTGAAGGAGCCGAGTGCAAGTGATGTAGCATTTCTTCAGTTATCTGGTGGAACTACAGGATTACCAAAGCTGATTCCTCGGACGCATGACGACTACATTTATAGTCTCCGCCTAAGTGCTGAAATATGCCTTCTAGATGAGAATAGCGTATATCTTGCTGTACTTCCTATTGCTCATAATTATCCGCTTAGTTCACCGGGGATACTCGGCACGATATATGCTGGAGGTAAAGTAGTACTTGCGCGTGGAGCAAGTCCAGATGAAGTGTTTCCATTGATTCAATTGGAGCAAGTTACGATTACAGCGGTTGTACCACCGCTTGCCCTGATATGGCTTGATGCAGCAACATCAAGATGCCCTGATTTTTCCTATCTTCAGGTACTCCAGGTTGGCGGGGCGAAGTTTAATGCAGAGGTAGCAAGAAGGATAAGTCCAACGCTAGGATGTAAACTTCAGCAGGTTTTTGGGATGGCAGAAGGGCTTGTTAATTATACTCGGCTTGATGATCCCGAGGAAGTCATTATTAATACACAGGGCAGACCGATGTCACCCTATGATGAGATTCGACTGGTGGACGAGGATGACTGCGAAGTTGAGTCGGGGCAAGTAGGCCATCTTCAAACTCGTGGACCCTATACGATTCGTGGATATTATAAGGCTGAGGAACATAACACCAAATCGTTCACAACAGATGGTTTTTATCGTACAGGAGATCTAGCTAGTCTGGGACCAATGGGGAATCTTGTTGTAGAGGGACGAGATAAGGATCAGATTAACCGTGGTGGAGACAAAGTGGCCGCTGAGGAGTTAGAGAATCACATCCTTGCTCATCCCGGTGTGCATGATGTAGCAGTCGTTGCGATGCCGGATGAATTTCTTGGAGAGCGTACGTGTGCATTCATTATTCCACATGAATCGTCCCTTACATCTGCTGAAATCAAAGCTTTTTTAAGAGAACGAGGGTTGGCGGTATACAAGATTCCGGATCGTGTGGAGTTTACTAATACTTTTCCGAAGACGAGAGTAGGAAAGGTAAGTAAGAAAGTACTTCGTGAATTAATAAGCGAGAAGCTATGCAGCCTTGCAAAAGTCCAATCATAACATTGAAATGAGGAGATAACATGGCTATTCCTACTATATTACCATATCCAATGCCTGTGGAATCGGGCTTGCTAACAAGCAAGGTCGAGTGGACTATCAATCCGAAGCGAGCCGTATTACTTATTCATGACATGCAGCAGTACTTCCTGGATGCGTTCAATCTCAAGGAATCGCCTATTGTGGAATTGCTGGCGAATATTCGTATGCTCAAGGCTAATTGTGCCAAGCTTGGTATACCTGTAGTCTACTCGGTTCAGCCTGGAGGGCAGTCTACTGAACAACGTGGTTTGTTGCAGGACTTTTGGGGACCGGGCATTAACGATGGTCCTTATCAGAAACAAATTATAGAAGAACTCTTGCCGAGCGATGAGGACATTGTTTTGACTAAGTGGAGATATAGTGCATTTCAAAAGACTGATCTGTTGGAATTAATGAAGCAGCGTGGCAGAAATCAACTGTTAGTATGTGGAATTTACGCGCACATAGGCTGCTTATTAACTTCCTGTGAAGCATTCATGCAGGATATTCAACCGTTCTTCGTTACGGATGCAGTAGCAGACTTCTCATTGGAGAAGCACAAAATGGCTATAACTTATGCAGCTGAGCGATGTGCAGTGACCATGTCTACTCAGCAACTGATTGAAGAGTTAAATGGAGAGGGATCGTCAGTTCATATTGCTCAGTCAGATAATGCGTATACACTGACACAGCAATCCATACGTGAAGATGTGGCAATGCTAATTCAGGTGCACCCATTGGATATTGGGGAACAAGACAATCTTATCAACATATGGGGGCTTGATTCAGTAAGGATTATGACTCTTGTTGAAAGGTGGCGCCGGAGCGGCGTTGAAATTACTTTTGTAGAGTTGGCTGAGCATCCGTCCCTTGCCCATTGGTGGGAACTGATTTCAGCGCAGAAGAAGCAAGCTCTGCCAAACCTAGACTATTTTACAGGATGAAGGAGGGGATGATTATGTCTAATGGTACGAATTTTCGCTTACCTTTGACGGGGGCACAGTCTGGTATTTGGTTCGCTCAACAGCTCGACCCTGATAATCCGATCTTCAATACGGGCGAATTTATTGAAATTCATGGCCCCATTGATCCTGAATCATTCGAGGCTGCGGTGAGGCAGGCTGTGATGGAGGCAGAGGCATTGCATCTTCGATTCGGAGAAGACTCAGATGGACCCTGGCAGATAATGGACCCATCTTCCAACTGGCAGATGAGTATATTAGATGTGAGTATGCAGGAGAATCCCCGAGGAGTAGCGGAATCTTGGATGAAGGAAGACATGAGTAAACCGATTGATCTAAAAAGTGATTCCTTATTTACGGAAGCTCTGTTTAAAATAGCTCCTGATCAATTCTATTGGTATCAACGGATTCATCATATAGTAATTGATGGTTATGGATTCTCCCTTATAGCACGAAGGGTAGCCCAATTATATACATCCATTGTAAGGAATCATTCAATTGTTGGGGGTGGCTTTGGTCCCTTCTCTTCTATTTTAGAAGAAGATTCGGAATATCGTATATCGGAGCAGATTGAACTGGATAAGAAATTCTGGTCTTCGCGCTTTGCGGATGAACCTGAAGTGGTTAGTCTGGGTGAGAGAGTATCGAGGACCTCGAGAAGCTTTTTGCGTCAGTCTGCTCAGCTTACACCAGCTACTATGGATAGTCTGCATGCACTGGCAAATCAGACTGGGACAAGTTGGTCTGAGGTTGTAATCGCAGCTACGGCGACTTATGTACATCGGTTGACCGGGGCAGATGAAGTTATCTTAGGCTTCCCTATGATGTGCCGTTTGGAATCTTCATCACTACGCATTCCCGGCATGGTTATGAATTTGCTACCGCTTCGTTTGACGATAAGCTCGGATACTAGTTTGTCTGAGCTTCTGCAACAAATCACACAAGAAATCCGGATAATAAAGCGGCACCAGGGTTATCGGCAACAGGATCTGCGTCGTGACTTGAAGCTATTAGGAGATCGGCAAAGACTATTTGGTCCTGCTATTAATGTGATGCCGTTTGACTATGATATCAGCTTTGACGGTAATCGTGGAACGATCCACAATCTATCTGCGGGACCGGTAGATGACTTATTAATTAACATATATAACAGATCTGATGGCAGCGGGTTGAGAATCGACTTTGATGGTAATCCCGCAATTTATGAAGCCGATGAGTTAGCGGACCATCATCAACGCTTTCTTAGTCTTTTGAACAAGTTCGGAGCCTTTGAACTTGACCAACCAATCTCTCGGATAGATTATCTTCTCAGCGAGGAACGACAGCAAGTGTTAACAGAGTGGAATAAAACAGCCCATAAGGTGCCAGAGGTAAATCTATCTATCATGTTTGAAGAGCAAGTGATACAAACTCCTAATGCCATAGCCATAGTTCAAAATGGAGAAACATTCAGCTATGCCGAGCTGAACGATCGAGCGAACCGACTTGCTCATCTGTTAATTGCTAATGGTGTGGGGCCAGAGGGGATCGTTGCGCTCGTATTATCACGTTCTGTAGAAATGGTGGTTGCAATCCTAGCTGTACATAAGGCAGGGGCAGCATATTTACCCATTGATCCAGATTATCCGAGTACTCGAATTATTTATATGCTGGAAGACGCGGAACCGATGTTACTTATTACGGATAGCTTGGTTAAACCTAGATTGTCGAATTCCTATACTGCAACTACGCTTGTTCTAGATGAGTCGGTAACAATGGAAAGGCTGATGAAATATAGCAATCATAATCCCATTGATACTGATCGTATAGACCGCTTATCGCTGCTTAACCCAGCCTACGTGATCTATACCTCTGGATCGACGGGTAAGCCCAAAGGAGTAGTAGTTACACACGGAAGTTCAACTAATTTGCTCTTTTCAATGCAAGAGCGATTTCAATTGAGTGAAAAAGATAGGATGCTTTCGGTTACTACAATTGCATTCGACATATCAGTTCTTGAAATATATCTCCCTTTGACAACTGGAGCAAGCGTGGATATTGTCTTGAAGGATACGATTTTAGATCCATTTGCATTGGCGAAGAGAATTAGGGAGACTGGTATAACCATAATACAGGCGACACCTACTTTATGGCAAGAACTAGTTGCAAGCAAGCCGGCTAAATTCGATTACCCTCTTCAAATCATTACTGGTGGAGAGATGCTTCCCATTGGTCTTAAGCTAGCTTTACAAGAGCTGGGATGTCAGGTGAACAATCAATATGGACCAACAGAAACGACCATTTATTCAACTGCGGCGCTACTTGGTGAGGAGCGCACATTAAAGCCTTCCATCGGTGAGCCGATTTGGAATACGCAAGTGTATATACTAGATAAAGCGCTTCAGCCAGTACCTCCAGGAGTAGTAGGAGAATTATATATAGCAGGGGCCGGCTTGGCACGGGGATATTTACATCGACCAGAGCTAACAGCAGAACGTTTCGTTGCTAACCCATTCGGCCCCGCCGGTACGCGCATGTATCGTACTGGAGATCTTGCTAGGCATCATGTAGATGGTTCAATCGATTATGTAGGGCGATCCGATCAACAGATTAAGATACGAGGCTACCGGATTGAGTTAGGTGAAGTCATATCTACGCTTTCACGGCATCCATCGGTTAAGCAAGTCACGGTGATTGCTAGGGAAGATATTCCCGGAGAGAAGCGTTTAGTCGCTTATGTGGTATTAGATTCTTCGGCTATTGTGGATTTATCTGAACTTCGCTGCTTTATCGAACATGAATTGCCTGATTATATGATTCCATCTCTATTTGTTGAGTTATCTGAAATGCCTTTAACTCCAAATAAGAAGATAGATTATAAGGCATTGCCTACAACAGAAAATAATATTAGCGTTATGGGACGAGGTCCGCGAACTCCACAAGAGGAGATACTGTGCGATCTGTTTGCAGAGGTTCTAGGAATTGCCCGAGTGGGAATCGATGATGACTTCTTTCATTTGGGGGGCCATTCCTTGTTGGCGGGAAGGCTTATAGTCCGTATCCAAGATGCTTTTGGAGTCGAATTGGGATTAGGTAGTCTCTTTAAGGCTACAACGGTTGCGACTCTTGCCAAGCTATTGGTGTTGGATCAGGGGCAAGTTGTAAGGACGAGCGTGAGTTCGGTTGTTCGTCCAGAACTAGTACCGCTTTCCTTTGCCCAACGTCGTTTGTGGTTTCTATATCGAATGGAAGGACCGAATCCAACATATAATATTCCTTTTGTAGCTCGATTGTCTGGAGAGCTGAACGTCAAAGCTTTAGAGGTTGCACTTGCTGATGTGGTGGGACGACACGAGCCGCTTCGGACGATATTCCCGGAATCTTTGGGTTCGCCAAGTCAATATATTCTTAGTGCCGAAGAAGCACGTTCTAAACTAATACAAACAGAAATTAGCGGAGCTGAGTTAGATGAGGAACTTGCAGAGGCTGTTCGTTATAGTTTCGATCTATCAACCGAGTCCTCGCTTCGTGCACAATTGTTCCTGCTTGGTCCGAATGAGTATGTGTTATTACTTTTACTTCATCATATTGTAGGAGATGGTTGGTCATTGGTGCCATTATCACGAGATCTTTCCGAAGCCTACACTGCTCGTTGTAATGATGAAGTGCCAGCGTGGTCCCCGCTGCCCGTACAATATGCTGATTATGCGATTTGGCAGCAGCAGCTTCTGGGGAGTGAGAATGATTCCGACAGCCTCCTCGCTAGACAATTTGAATTCTGGATTAGGACGCTTAAAAACTTGCCAGATCAACTAGAGTTGCCAACGGATTATCCAAGACCAGCTGTGGCAAGCTATCAAGGAGATGTTATCCCTTTCCAAATCAATCAACAACTCCATGGGCAACTATTAGAACTCGCTCGTGATAATAGAGTAAGTTTGTATATGGTATTGCAGTCTACACTTGCCGTTCTCCTGACACGACTTGGTGCAGGTACGGATATCCCCATTGGGTGTCCAATTGCTGGGCGGAGTGAAGATGCACTTGATGGGCTTGTTGGATTGTTTATTAATACGTTGGTGCTACGCACAGATACGTCCGGTGAACCGAGCTTTGGAGAACTACTTTCAAGAGTTCGTGATGTGAACCTTGCTGCGTATGAGCATCAGGAATTGCCTTTCGAGCGTTTGGTTGAGGCTATTAATCCAGTTAGGTCAAGAGCTAGACACCCACTCTTTCAGGTTATGCTAGTACTACAGAACACACCCGCTGCTAAGTTGGAGCTACCGGGTGCGACAAGTAGTATTCGGATTGAACCCGTAGGTACAGCTAAATTTGATCTTACAATGGAGTTTAATGAGAACCGTACCTTGGATGGAGCCCCTAATGGGTTGGAAGGATTATTGGAGTTTAGCCTAGATTTGTTTGAACATAGTACTGCTGAAGTGATGGTTGCACGTTTCTTACGATTACTGGAAGCTGTAGTAGATGAGCCAGGTAAACCTATAAGTCAGCTTGACATTTTGGCGGTTGAGGAGCGTCAGAATATGCTAATGGAGTGGAGTACCGCTACACAAGTACCGCCACAAGACAGTCTGGCAGAGCTATTCGAGGCACAAGTAGCTTTGAATGGTGAAGCTACGGCTCTCGTTTTTGAAGGTACTGTCATTAGCTATGAGGAGCTTAATATTCGAGCGAATCGGCTCGCATACCTCTTGATTGAAGAGGGGGTTGGCCCTGAACAGATGGTAGCTTTGGCATTGCCAAGATCGGTGGAGATGGTTGTAGGTATTCTAGCTGTACTGAAAGCTGGGGGAGCCTATTTGCCCCTAGATCCGGACTATCCGAGTGATAGACTTACTTATATGGTTGAGGATGCAAAGCCGATTATGCTGATTACGAGTACTATGGTAGTTTCTAGACTAAATGGTGTAATAGGTCTTCCTCTAATTCTACTTGATGCTTCCCATACTGAGAGGCGACTGCAACAATACTCTTGTATCAATCCGAATGACCGTGACCGAAGTGGACATTTATCTCCACTTAGCCCGGCGTATATGATTTATACCTCGGGTTCAACAGGAAAACCTAAAGGGGTCGTTATCCCTCATCAGAATGTTGTCCGACTTTTTACTTCTACTAAGCATTGGTTCGATTTTGGCTCTGATGACGTATGGACTTTATTTCATTCTTACGCTTTTGACTTCTCGGTATGGGAAATCTGGGGGCCCCTTTTACACGGTGGGCGTCTTGTCGTAGTGCCCCATGCGATTAGTCGATCGCCGAAAGAGTTTTTACAGCTCCTCGTTCAGGAGAGAGTGACAATTCTAAATCAGACGCCATCAGCATTTTATCAGCTTATGCAAGCGGATCGAGAGAATCCGGAGTGGGGGCAGAAGCTCTCATTGCGGTTTGTAGTATTCGGGGGAGAGGCTCTAGAGTTATCTCGATTGGATGATTGGTATAGGCGCCATTCAGAGAATGCCCCGAGACTGATTAACATGTATGGAATAACAGAGACAACCGTACATGTAAGTTATATTGAGCTTAATCGAACCAGTGCATCTAATAGGGGGAATAGCCTCATTGGTCGTGCTATTTCAGATCTTCAAGTATATGTATTGGATGATGCATTGCAGCCAGTTCCATATGGAGTAACAGGGGAAATGTATGTCGCAGGTAATGGGCTAGCTCGCGGCTATTGGGGGCGACCAGGCATGACAGCTGAGCGATTTGTTGCTGATCCGTACGGTCCTCCTGGTATGAGAATGTATCGTACAGGAGATCTCGCCAAGAGGTTGAGCGATGGCTCGCTGGATTATTTGGGACGTGCTGATCAGCAAGTGAAGATTCGTGGATACCGTATAGAACTAGGAGAGATTGAGGCCGTACTTGGTCGACATCCTGAGGTAAATCAGGTGGGGGTAGTCGTTCGCGAGGATCAGCCGGGAGACAAACGCCTTGTGGCTTACGTAGTTCTTACCAGCGATGCATGTGCTAAACCGATTGAATTGCGCCAATATGCTGCTTCTATCCTTCCTGATTACATGGTTCCATCCGCTATTATCGGCATGGATATTTTGCCACTTACTCCGAATGGCAAGTTAGATCGTAAGGCGTTGCCAGCGCCTGACTTCTCATCAATCCTTGACGGAAGAGGGCCAAGAACTCCGCGAGAGGAAGTGCTTTGTGATTTATTTGCTGAGGTGCTGGGATTACAACGCGTCGGTATTGATGACGGATTTTTCGAGTTAGGGGGACATTCACTATTGGCCGTTCGCTTGATGAGTCGGATCCATGAGGCGATGGGCTATGAACCAGGTATTGGTATCCTTTTTGAGGCTCCTACCGTTGCGGCGCTTGGCGAAAGACTTGAAATGGAGGAGGATCAAAGTGCACTCCAGGTATTGCTTCCGCTTAGAACTCATGGTGAACAATTACCGTTATTTTGTATTCATCCTGCAGGTGGATTGAGCTGGTGTTACGCTGGGTTAATGAAGCATTTAAGTTTTGATTATCCGATTTATGGTTTGCAGGCAAGGGGGATTGCGCAGTCCGAAGAATTTCCTGAAAATCTAGAGGAGATGACGGCAGATTATATTCGGCATATTCGCATGGTCCAACCATCTGGGCCCTATCAATTGTTAGGTTGGTCCCTTGGGGGAAATGTAGCGCAAGCTATGGCTGTGCAGCTTCAACAAGAAGGAGAAGAGGTATCTTTTCTAGCTATGCTAGATGCTTTCCCAAGCCATTACTTGCCTTTACGTGGTGAACCAGATGAAGAAGAGGCATTGGTGGCGCTACTTGCTTTGGGTGGTTACGATCCTAAAACAATAGGTGACGAGCCTCTCGATATAGCAGGTGCGATTGAAATTCTTCAAAGTGACGGTAGCGCATTGGCGAGTCTTGATGAAGCCATCATTATGAATCTTAAGAAAACATACGAGAACTCTGTTCGTATACTGAGTGCATTTGTCCCTGAACGATTCCACGGTGATCTTCTGTTTTTCCATTCTACGATTATACCTGATTGGTTTGATCCGATAGAACCAGAAATGTGGGCACCGTTTATAGATGGGGAGATTGAGCGATATGATATCGCATGTCGGCATAAAGACCTGTGTCAACCTGGGCCACTTGCTGAGATTGGTAGTATCCTATCGACCAAGCTACAGTTTACGCATCGCTCAGTAGCTCGACTTTAAGTCAGGAGGTGAACGTAATGACAAATCCATTTGAGCGTGCAGACACTGACTATATGATTTTGGTCAATGATGAGAATCAGTATTCGCTTTGGCCTTCCTTCATCACCGTACCCGATGGCTGGAGCGTTATTTTGGAGCGACAGACACGTGAGGAGTGTATGGATTACATCAACCGGCAATGGAGTGATATGAGGCCTCGAAGCCTACATGCAGTTACAAATTCTGTTAGTGGGATCTAGGATTAAGATTGATGTTTGATAAATGAACCTAATAAGAAAATATGAAACAGCCGGTTATCTAAGCAACCGGCTGTTTCGTATTTTCTTAAAGTAGGCTTTCGTACAATTCAGATAAGGAGACATATTGGATACGGTCAGGAAGTGTATCTGTATTTGAGCAGACTGACAAAATATGCGTCCGATCAATTCTGAAACTCTTAAATTGGAAGCCTATAGCCTCCGGAGAAAACCATTTTTCTTTATCGGAATGAACCATAGAAAAAGAATCGAGAGGAAAGGACAAGCCCTTCCCCAGGGCTTTTGTATAACTTTCCTTTAGGGTCCACAGTTGATAGAAGTAATCTAGCTGGTCGTCTCCAGACTTTGAGGCAAGCAATTTGTTTTCTTGGGGAGAAAATAGGGTTGTTGCGAATTGAAAATCTATAGGTACAATCTTCTCGACATCAATTCCTAGACAATGGTCATTATTACTCCAGAGCATTGCAACCCAGTTTCCCGAATGGGAGATATTGAAACTAACTTTCAGGTTGTTACACAATGAAGGTTTGCCATACTGATTGTAGCTAAAATGAAACTCACCGTGGTTCAAACCAATATCGACTGACAATTTGGAGCGAATCAGAACCTCGCCTAATAAGGAGCGGTATGCATCATCTTTTTTGACAAAGCGTGTGAATTTCTGTCTTCTTTCCTCTGAAACATTGGCAAGGAAGAGGTTCAAATAGTCTGATTTTATGTCATCTGGTATACGTAAGAGTGTTATCGATTGCAAATGAATCACCTGTATTCATTATTTCTACAATGTGAATGAAAACTCCTTTATTTTTTAGTGAGTTTTCTAATGTAGTGTTCATTTCTATTAAGAAATAGAGTAGGAACGAGTCTCAGCTTATGGTC
Source organism: Sporosarcina sp. FSL K6-3457 (assembly GCF_038007285.1). Taxonomy (GTDB): domain Bacteria; phylum Bacillota; class Bacilli; order Bacillales_A; family Planococcaceae; genus Sporosarcina. Next base: position 3,848,556 of record NZ_JBBOWX010000001.1, on the reverse strand, counting down.
CGATGGAATAGAGTTTGACGATATAGTCTACCTAAATTTAAGATGAATTTTTTCTGTCAAGGCCAATTATATACATCTGGCATGCATCAAATTGAATTCTCACTTATAATCAATGTATGAAGAAAGGGGATTCACCTATGTCTAAATCACTTGTATTAGCTGAAAAGCCGTCTGTAGCACGCGATATTGCGCGGGTGCTCGGCTGCAATAAAAAAGGAAATGGATTTCTTGAAGGGACGCATTATATTGTTACATGGGCGCTAGGTCATCTTGTGACACATGCAGATCCAGAAGGTTATGGCAATGAATTTAAAGAGTGGAAGCTCGAGCATTTGCCGATTATTCCGGAGCCATTTAAGCTTGTACCGATTCGTCAAACATCGAAGCAATTTAATGCGGTGAAAGCACAGCTAAAGCGAACTGATGTCAAAGCCGTCATTATCGCGACAGATGCGGGGCGTGAAGGAGAGCTTGTGGCACGCTGGATTTTAGAGCAGGCAAAAGTTCGTAAACCTGTCAAGCGGCTGTGGATTTCTTCGGTCACGGATAAGGCTATTAAAGATGGCTTTAACAATTTGAAAGACGGTCGTGCTTATGAAAACTTATACGAGGCGGCAGTTGCACGTGCAGAAGCAGACTGGGTTGTTGGCATTAATGCAACACGCGCACTGACGGTGAAATACAATGCACAATTGTCAACAGGTCGTGTTCAAACACCGACGCTCGCGATGATTGCAGAACGAGAAAAACAGATTCGTGATTTCAAGCCGAAATCATTTTATGGTATGCAAGCATTAACCGAAACAGCGAAATTTACTTGGCATGATCGGGCAGGTCAAACGCAGTCGTTCGATAAAGAAGTGATTGAGAAACTCATGGGCAAGCTGGACGGGGTTCAATCTGGCAAAGTTACGGACGTGAAAACGACGCCTAAGTCTCAACCAGCACCGCATTTATTTGATTTAACGGAGCTGCAAAAAGAGGCACATCGCCGTTGGTCATGGTCTGCCAAAGAGACGCTATCGACCTTGCAAAATTTATATGAGCGCCATAAAGCGGTGACGTATCCACGAACGGATTCGAAGCATTTGACTTCAGATATGGAAAGTACGTTGAAAGAGCGCATTAAAGCAGTGGATATTGGGCCTTATCGTAAAGCGGTCAACACGCTATTACGTTCAGGTACGATAAAGCCGCAGAAGGGTGTGGTCGATGATAAGCGTGTGTCGGATCACCATGCGATTATTCCAACTGAGGAAACGCCAATTCTTCAAAGCTTGTCTGATAAAGAACAACGTCTATATGATTTAATCGTTAAACGCTTCTTGGCGGTGTTCTTCGGTTCATTCCGTTATGACCAAGTAACAGCGGAGCTTACGGTAGGAGGAGAAATGTTCAAAGCGAAGGGTCGTACAATTACAGATGAAGGTTGGAAAAAGGTTTATTCGACGGAAGAGGAAGAAGTAGATACGGATATGCTCCCTTCATTCAAAAAAGGGGATGAGCTGGGTATTCGTGCTATCGTTATGACAGATGGTCAAACGAAGCCACCTGCACGTTTCAATGAAGGAACGTTGCTTGCGGCGATGGAAAACCCAACACAATTTATGCAAGGTGAATCTAAAGAATTGATCAAAACAATTGGTGAAACGGGTGGACTCGGAACCGTTGCGACGCGTGCTGATGTTATCGAACGACTATTCAATTCATTCGTAATGGAGAAGAAAGGCAATGATATTTACACGACATCAAAAGGACGCCAGCTGCTGGAACTTGTTCCGGAAGATCTGAAATCACCGGCGTTGACGGCGGAGTGGGAGCAAGGGTTGACGAAAATCGCCAGTGGGCAGATGAAAAAATCGGCATTCATGAAAGATATGATTGCTTTCTCAAAGCGTACTGTGACAGAAATTAAAACGGATGATAAAAAATTCAAGCATGATAATGTCACGGGGAAAACATGTCCGGATTGTGGAAAGCTTTTACTAGAAGTGAATGGCAAGCGCGGCAAGATGCTTGTTTGTCAAGATCGGGAATGCGGTCACCGTAAAAATGTATCGACATTGACAAATGCCAGATGTCCAGTTTGTAAAAAGAAATTGGAATTGCGTGGGGAAGGTGAAGGCAAGATTTTTGTTTGTAAATGTGGTCACCGTGAAAAGCTGTCGGCGTTTGAAAAGCGTCGTGCAAACTCGGGTGGTAAAAAAGCCGATAAACGTGATGTTCAAAAATACATGAATAAACAGGAAGAACCAGAAAATACTGCAATGGCAGATGCGCTGAAAAAATTATTTGATAAATAAATAGCGTTAGAAATGATAAAATGGGTGTTCTTTCAGTTGGAAATCGACTGATAGAACACCTTCTTAAATGGAGGTTAGTTCAGTCACTATTAAAACGTAGTTTACTTACCACTGAATCTTCTTTATACTTGATATTGAATACATAACATTAAAAAAAGAATAATTGAGAAATAGGTTTTTTGAATAGTTGGGAAATAACTATTTAAAACGAAGAGGGAAGTTGGTGTGAATCCAACGCGATCCCGTCACTGTAAGCGTTTATGGCTACTAAAGAAAATCCACTGTGCATATTGCATGGGAAGGAGTTAGTTGCCCGATGAGACGTAAGTCAGGAGACCTGCCTATTTTGATTTTAAGCTTCCTCGAGGAAGGGACGTTTAAAGTGTTTATCATCTTATTTTGGTACGGTTTCCTGACGGAGCTTTCCAGAAGATTCTTTTTTGTTTGGCAAAGGAATCGCTGATAATACCTTTTTATGTGCGCCTTCTTCTAAATAGAAGAGCGCTTTTTTTGATGTCAAAAAAAGGAGAGATTAGATTGAAGGATTTATTTCAAAGATGGGGCTTATTAAGTTTTGTGTTTGTTTTTATGCTTGCTATTTTGGCAGCATGTGGCACGGACAAGGGTACGGATGGAGCGGCGAAAGAAGATAGTGTCGATGAAGAATCAATTGAAGTAGTTGAAGAGGTCGAAGATGAAGAGGTTGTCGAAGCGTTTCCTGTTACCTTTACAGATGATGTAGGTCGTGAAGTGACTATTGAAAGCGAACCAAAAACGATTGTGTCGATTCAAGCGAGTAATACAGAGATTTTATATGCACTTGGTGTTGGGGATCGTCTAATTGGTGTGTCTGATTATGATAACTACCCTGAAGAGGCGTTAAGTGTACAAAAAGTGGGAGCACAAGATATGGATGCAGAATTAGTTCTAAGCTTGCTACCTGATATCGCTTTTGTCACGACATACCACCACAATACACATGAAAATATTTTGAAGCAATATGAAGATGCAGGTATTACAGTCGTTGTGACAGGTAGTGCTTCCACTTTTGATGATGTCTATAAAACAATGGATATGATTGCGCAGGCGACAGGAACAGCTGAAAAAGCAGATGAAATCATTAACGATATGAAAGACCGTCGGGTTGCACTTGAAGAAAAAGCAAAAGGCATTACAGATACAAAGAAAGTATGGGTTGAAGTTTCTCCTGCTCCAGACATTTTCACGACAGGGAAAAATACATTTATGCATGAAATGTTAGAAGCGATCAATGCAACAAATGCTGCTGAAGAGCAAGACGGTTGGGTGAAAATGACAGAAGAAGAAATTGTTCAGTTGAATCCAGATGTCATTATTACGACATACGGTTACTATATAGACAATCCGGCTGAACAAGTTTTAACGCGCGATGGTTGGGCAGAAGTAACTGCGATAAAAAATGAACAAGTATTTGATGTAGATAGTGATACGGTTACTCGCCCGGGACCTCGTTTGATTGAAGGAGTAGAGACGCTTGCAAAAATCATTTATCCGGAAGTTTTTGGGGAGTAAGATTGGCTGGCTTTACTTACTAAGTATTGGGTTTGTACTTTGTGCGCTGTTACTGGGTCTATTTGTCAGCAGCGTACAGTTTCCAATCATGACTATTTTGCATATTGTGTTGGAAAAATCGTTTGGCCTTGGCTGGCTTGAAAATATACCGCGTAATGAAGAGTTAATCATTTGGAATATTCGACTGCCACGGGTTTTACTGGCTCTTTGTGTCGGTGCTTCGCTTTCGTTAGCGGGTGCCGCATTTCAAGGGCTTTTACGTAATCCATTAGCGGATCCCTATACAATCGGTGTTTCATCAGGTGCTGCCTTAGGGGCAGTACTTGTGTTATTTTTTCAATTTACGATTATTGGGCTCGGGAGCTTCACATTACCAGTCGTCTCAATCGCTAGTGGATTTATTACCCTGATGATTGTTTTTGGATTAGTACGTTTGAGCAGCAGGAGCCTTGCGATTGAAACGATTGTCTTGGCAGGAATCATCGTTGGCTCATTTATCGGTTCAATAACGTCACTACTCATTTCCTTAGGTGATAAGGATGCGATGACACAAATTATGTATTGGCTTTACGGTAGTGTAGGAATGAGAGGGTGGAGCCACATTCATCTTGTTGTTCCATTTATGATTATTGGGACGATTATTTTACTCATGCATTATCGTGAATTGAACGCGCTTGCACTTGGCGAGGAAGCAGCAGATCACATCGGTGTCAATGTTAAAAGAGGTAAAATCATGATTTTGATTGGCGCCTCATTGTTGACGGGAGCGGCAGTAGCGGTTTCCGGTTCAATCGGGTTTGTTGGTCTTGTCATCCCTCATCTTGTTCGTTTATTGACAGGACCGAATCACCGACATCTTCTGCCGTTGTCGATGTTGTTCGGAGGTTCTTTTCTTATATTGGCAGACTTATTGGCTAGGACGATCATTGCGCCGAGGGAATTGCCAATTGGTGTTATTACCGCATTGATTGGCGCACCTGTATTTGCTTTTCTACTGATTAGGGAAAGAATCGGAAGAGGTGAACGAGGATGATTAAAGTTGATCGACTCGCAGGCGGCTATGGGAAGAAACCAATCGTCAAAGACATTAGCTTGGACATTAAAAAGGGAGAGTTTTTTGCATTGCTGGGTCCGAACGGTAGTGGAAAGACAACCCTATTCAAATTAATTACAGGGCAATTGCCCGTCATTTCAGGTGATATTCTCATTGATGGGAAAGTGATGTCGAAATTAACGAAGTTGGAGAAGGCGAAAAAAGTAGCGGTGCTTTCTCAGGAAGTTCAAATGACGTTCGATTACACAGTCGAGGAAATCATTAGTCTTGGACGCTATCCACACCAAAAGGGCGTTTTGAAAACGTTATCGGCGTATGATCGTGAAGTGATTGATGCGGTGATGGAGATTTCCAAAGTTGGGCGCTATCGCAAGACACAATTTCGCTTGTTGAGTGGAGGAGAAAAACAACGGGTTTTATTAGCGAAGGCATTAGCACAAGAGCCTGAGGTTTTACTGTTGGATGAACCGACAAATCATTTGGACATTAAGCATACTTTTGAAATGTTAGATTTGCTAAAAGAGTGGCAACGGACGAAAGGATTGACCATATTTGCGATTTTGCATGATTTGAATGTGGCATCGTTGTATGCGGATCGGGTTGCATTGCTTTACGAAGGTTCATTTTTAGAGGTTGGCGATGTGAATACGTTACGCAAGGAAGAGCAGTTGAAAAAAGTATATGAAGTTGAGGTCAAGGCGCAAGCACATCCGCTTGTTCCGAAGCCTCAGCTTCATCTGACGCCAACATATTCATATAGTGCAGACCCGACGCCATTTTTAAATAGTTTTCAAGCTGAGCAAAATGAAAATACAGTTCATCTACACTTCGAACAACCTTTGCGTACGCTATCGAACGCGGATGTAGGGGAAGGAGTTCAATGGCTGCAGCACTTTTGTTTAGTGGCAGACGAATCAATTGGTGAACAAAATCTGTCAGCATGGTTGGAAAACAACGGAATTCCGTCTGAACAAGTAGCAGCGATTGCGACGACTGGGGATATACAGGATGTTGTTATAATCGAGCAGCTACTGCTGGGTGTTCAACTAATGATTGTAGTAGCGATTGAAGTGGATATCCATCAGCATAGAAGCTTGGATGGCGTTCATCTACTGCTGTTTATAGATGGACATTTACAAGACAAAGCATTGTTTGATTATTATATGACTGTTATAGAGGCAAAGGTGAAGGTTTGTCAGCAGCTAAGTCTGCAATCGGTTCAGTCAGCAAGGGACGTGGTACTCATTGCTGCCAGCCAGAGGGAAAACCAACTAAGGCATCGCGAAAACGAAATTGATTTACGAAAAGGTATCGAAAAAATTATCACAACAGCAATGTTAGAGGCCGTCGAGAAGAAATTTACTAAAAGTGATATGCTGTCGTAATTGTGATGACAGAAGATGGGAGGATTTCGATGACTGAACGAAGACTTGTCATAGCGGGCACCGGGAGTGGAGTTGGGAAAACGACTGTAACAATTGGTTTGATGTCCGCTTTGAAACAACGGGGATTTGTAGTCCAAGGATTTAAGTGTGGGCCAGATTATATCGATTCCTCTTACCATACTGCGGTGACCAAACGTGTTTCACGGAATCTAGATAGCTGGATGTTTGGAGAAGAGACAGTCCTTGATATTTTTAATCATGGAAGTGAAAATGCGGATATTTCCATCATGGAAGGGGTTATGGGGCTCTATGATGGGAGAGATCCTACAAATGATAAAGGAAGTACTGCAGAGATTAGTGTAATGACTGACAGTCCAGTCTTGCTCGTTGTGAATTGTGCAAGTGTGGCTCGAAGTGCAGCGGCGATTGTGAAGGGGTTTCAAACACTGTCAAGTGAGCCTAACATCGTTGGTGTCATTGCCAACCGGGTAGGGAGTGACAGGCATTTTGAAATTGTGAAGGTCGCAATTGAACAAGAATGCCAAATTCCTGTTATTGGCTATTTGAAGCGGGAACAAGGGATTGAAATTCCTGAAAGAAGTCTTGGGCTCGTCCCGTCGATTGAAAGGGGAGAACTTGATTCCTTTTTCAATCGACTCGGTCAACTCGTGCTTGAAACAATTGATATAGATAAGTTGTTGGAGATTTCGTTGGCACAGCCTCTAAACGCGGAGCAAACAACTTCGCTTTTCGAAAGTAAAAAAGAACCGATTGTGCGTATTGCTGTGGCGAAGGATGCCGCATTTAATTCGTATTATATTGAGAACTTGGAGATTTTGGAGTCGTATGGCGCTGAGCTCGTTTACTTTTCACCATTAGCAGATGAATCATTCCCGGAGAATATTGACGGGCTTTATATTGGCGGAGGTCTCCCTGAAGAGTTTGTCCATTTGCTTAGTCAAAATGAAGCGATTAAACAAGCGTTGAGGGCGGCATTTGAAGGCGGGGTTCCGACATTTGCTGAAGGCGGTGGATTTATGTATTTGACGCGTTCAGTCGAGACGACGGCAGGGGATCTATTTGGTATGGTCGGTTTTATTCCAGGGAATATAAAAATGCATGCTACTTTACAAGCGATTGGTTATCGGGAAATTAGTGGGCATCAGGACAACTTTTTACTCAACGAACATCAGAAAGCAAGAGGACATGAATTTCACTACTCTACATTCGAGCCGGTGGAGTCATTTCAACATGCTTATGAGACGATGGGGATGCGTGGCGGAAAGACGGATGGTTATGTAACAGATAATGTGGTTGCTGGCTATACACAATTCCATTTTGCGACATGTGTAGGAATGGTTGAAAGATGGATTGAGACTTGCTTAAGCTACAAAAAAATAAGGGGAGGCACACAATGAGCAAAAATCAAAAAGGGCTTACACTTGTTTACACAGGTCATGGTAAAGGGAAAACAACGGCTGCATTAGGACTGGCTTTGCGTAGCACGGGGAGGGGACTAAGTGTTAAGATTTTTCAATTCATTAAATCACCACAACGGTCCTATGGAGAGCAAATTGCGCTGAAAAAACTCGGTGTGGAAATGGTACAACTCGGCATTGGTTTTACATGGACAAAAACGCCTGAAGAGCACCGGGAAGCGCTTAAAAAAGCGTGGCCACAAGCGAGAGATGCTGTCATGAGTGGCGAGTATGATGTTGTGATTTTAGATGAGTTAAATAATGCTTTAGCGATTGATAAGTTTCCAATCGATGATGTTCTTCCTCTGAATGAAATAATCGATATGATTAAAAACAGACCACCGCACGTCCATCTTGTCATTACGGGAAGAGATGCTCTGCCTGAAATTAGGGAAATCGCTGACTTGGTTTCAGTTGTTGAACCTGAAAAACATTATTATAACGAAGGCGTGGATGCTGTAAAAGGCATAGAGTTTTAATAATCAGATTTTAGAACTTTCGTAGGGTTTATTTGGAAGGGGAATTTGGGTATAATAGTTTAACTAGGATATTCCGGAAAATAGCCCTATGGAGGTGAAGGTACATGAATGCTGTAATGACATTCGCAACGGCAAGTGATCAGCTGCAACGTTATGATGCGATTCGACGAAAAAATGCTGAAAATGCTTATGAGCGTAATGTTCAGTATAATGGACAAAATCAGAAGACATTGGAAAAACTTGAGGCCTTATTGATGGGGAAGGACGAACCGCAAGCCGTTCAACCAGAGAAGCAGGAAGTACAGGAACTTGGTGCAGGACAGATGAAACAAGTTGCACTTCCAATTGGTAAGACGCTCGAAGAAACGATTGGTCTTTGGCGGGATGTACGAGCGGATGCAGTTTCTGTGCCCGAACCAACAACTGCAGACCATCAGCTTGTCGCTACAGCGTCTGCAAAGATTATGCAGACGGAAACGCAAATTGCGCTACAAAAATTAGCGCAGTCTGAATTCGAAGCGACGATGGCAAGAAAAGAAATTGAAACGGGAAATATCGTTTCATTCGAATTGCCAGTAGGCGTTGATCGTGAAGTGTTTATGATGCAAAAACGCTTTGAACAAGCGATTTCAACATATGCTTTCCAAGCAGAGGCTAAGCAAAAAGGCTACGGTCTTGACGAACCACAGTTTTCTAAAGTTGCGTAATGTGATGGAGACCACCTCAGCGGGTGGTCTTTTCTATTGGAGGAGGAAGTGGATAGATGGCCAAACAGAGTCGTATGGTGAAGACGAATGCAGTTAGAATTCTAGAGGGGGAAGGCGTTCACTATGAACTGATGGAATATGATGTGATAGATGGTTTGGTTGATGGTGTTTCTGTTGCAGCAAAAACGGGTCAAGTCGTGGAGAGTGTCTTCAAAACACTCGTGACAATGGCGGGCCCAAGGGAATTATTTGTTTATTTAGTACCGGTGGCGCTTGAGCTGGATTTGAAAAAAGCAGCAAGAGCAGCTGGAGTAAAAAAGTTGGATATGCTGCCATTGAAGGATTTAACGAAAGAGACGGGCTATATGCGTGGAGGTTGCTCAGCAATTGGTATGAAAAAGAACTATCCAACGTTCATTGACGAGTCAGCACAAAGCCTGGATTTGATGACTGTGAGTGCAGGGAAAGTTGGGTTGCAAATGAAACTAGCTCCTGACGAATTGGCGCGTGTAGCGAGTGCAACCTTCTACGATGTTGTAAAATACAGTTAACGTATGTATAAGACAATTACATGTTACAATAAATAGATTAGGATCAAACACGCCTTGGCGTGTTTGCGTCCAGATTTTGAATTGAGCGAGCTCAATTCAAAATCTGTGACATCCTCCGGAGGATAACTTGCTCTAGCAAGTTAACGCATTCATGTGGAATTAGCATGAATGTTCTTTGACGTGTAGAAAGAAGGATTTGTATGCAAAAGGCCTTGCTTTGGAGATGGACATTTTATTTTACAGGATTATTAGTGATGGCTCTTGGGGTTTCAATGACCATTAAAGGGCAGAAATTGGGTGTTGGACCCTGGGATGTACTTCATGTTGGATTGTATAGGCATTTTGGCTTAACGATTGGTACATGGGGAATCATTACTGGATTTGTTATTATCGTCGCAACAGCCGCAGTATTGAAACAGTGGCCGAAAATCGGTACTTGGCTCAACATGCTTTTGCTTGGTATTTTTATCGACTTCTTTAACTGGCTGCTGCCTGATTTTACGACATTTGGAGCACAGATGGTTATTTTTATATTTGGTGTGATTGTTATGGGCTATGGTGCTGGAATGTATATATCACCTAATATTGGGGCGGGACCGCGTGATAGCCTGATGCTTGTATTTGTTAAAAAGACAGGGGCGAGCATTAAAAAAATACGAACAACGCTTGAAGTGATAGTCGCTATCATTGGCTGGTTATTTGGTGGTCCAATTGGGATTGGAACAGTGTTAATAGCACTGTTTCTGGGCCAAATGATTCATTATACATTGCCGCAAAGTCGTAGGTTTTTAATGAAAATAATTGGTGAGAAAGATGAAAATATTTTTTTAAACTAAACAGAGTTGCCCCGAAAAAGGTCATTTTTTGATCTTTTCGGGACAACTCTTTTTTTATTATTGAAATAGTGATTACTGCAACTTTTCACCCAATTCTTAAAGTTTTACTAAAAACTAAGAAAAAACTGTTTACTTTTAGTAAAATACAGAATATGATGAAGGTGTTCAAAAAAAAGGGGGGTATACATTATGAAGTTTGTAAATTTAAAATCTGGTTTCTTTTTAATTATTGCAGTTATGTTGTTTTTGGTTGGTTGCAGTTCATCAGGTGATGGGAAAAGTGATGCCGTGAAAGACGGTAAAGTTAAACTGCGCTTCGCAACTTGGGATGTTGGGGATGATGTGAAGCTGCAACAAAATATGATTGACAAATTCAATGAGTCACAAGATGAAATTACAGTTGTTTTGGAGTCTTATGGCAGTGAATACGACACGAAAATTACAGCTGGTATGGGTGCAAAGGATGCTCCAGACATTATGTATATGTGGAACTACCCACAATACAAGGACGCGTTAGAGCCACTTGATTCTTATCTTGAAAAAGAGGGCGCTACATACAAAGATAACTTCTATGAAACACTGTGGAATTATAACTCAGCAGATGGTCAAATTCTAGGATTACCAGTTGGCTACACGACACATGTTGTTTATTACAACAAAGCATTATTTGATGAAGCAGGTGTCGATTATCCGAAGCCGGGTTGGACTTGGGAAGACCTTCAAGAAACAGCAAAGAAAGTAGCAAACAAGGATTCAAAAGTAAGCGGTTTCGCATTCTCTGGAAAACCTGATCCATATGATTTTGAAATGTTCCTATGGAGTAATAACACATCGTATGTCGATGAAGAAGGAAATTTAAAAGGTAATGTTGATTCGAAGGAATCAGTAGAAGTGTTTGACATGTTCCAAAACATGGCGAAAGACGGCTATGCGATTACGACAGAAGGCTCTGGCACAACAGAAATGAAATCTGGCAAGGTTGCTATGTTTGTCTATGGTGCATGGGGGTTAACACCATTAAAAGAAGCAGGTATTGACTATGGCGTGGTGGAATTACCGTCATTTAAAGACAAAAAAAGCGTCAGTATTTTAAGTTCCTCAGGTATTTCTATCTATAAAAATTCAAAACATAAAGATGAGGCATTCGAATTTATTAAATTCTGGACAAATGAAGAGGCGAACAAGGAAAGAATCGGCTTTGAGCTACCTGTTTTAAAATCAGTTGTAGAAAACGAACAACTTGAACAAGATGAATTGAAAAGTGTGTTCTATACGATGCTTGAACAGAGCGATGGATATACACCTGCATCATTCATCGTTGAAAACTGGAGCCAAATGTCTGAGGATTTGAATTTCACATTTGAGTCTATGTTGAATCCGAGTACGTTAATGGATCCGAAAGAGGCATTAGGCAATGTAACGAAGTAAAAATATCAGCCTTGATGTGGTAAAGCACCTTATAAGTGCTTTACCATATTTTCTAATCTGACGAAGGGGTCATCTTATGCAAAATATAACTGAGAAAAAGAAGAGTTATCAGCTCATAAATAGAAAAGTACCCTATTTATTTATAATGCCGTGGATTATTGGATTTTTAGTGTTTACCTTAGGACCACTTGTTTTCTCACTAATTATGAGCTTTTTTAATTGGCCAATCACGAGTGAACCAACGTTTGTTGGATTTGATAATTATAAAACAATGTTTACTGAGGACCCACAGTTTTATAAATCAATATTGATTACGTTTAAATTTGCTGCAATTTTTGTGCCACTCAATTTAGCGATTGCATTAATTTTAGCATTGCTAATTACTCAGCCGCTAAAAGGAATGAAATTTTTCCGTACAATCTTTTATTTGCCGGCGGTTGTCTCAGGTGTAGCGATTTCGATTATTTGGGGATGGATTTTCAACTCTGAGTATGGAATTTTCAATTATTTACTTTCGCTAATTGGGATTGAAGGTCCGAAGTGGCTTGTAGATCCAAAGTGGGCAATCTTCACAATCATAATAGCGAGCGCTTGGGGCGTCGGTATTATGATGCTGATTTTCTATACGGATATAAAAGGGATTCCGGCAGAATTGTATGAAGCTGCAGCGATTGATGGTGCAGGTCCGTTTCGTCAGTTTATTAGCATTACGATTCCAAGTATTACACCGACAATTTTATTTAACGTTATTACATCTGTTATCGGGGCCTTGCAACAGTTGACCTTAGTGCTGCTACTGACCGGTGGCGGACCTTTAAAATCAACTTATTTTTACGGATTATACGTATACAATAACGCGTTCAAACACCATCAACTAGGGTATGCAAGTGCAAATGCTTGGTTTATGTTCATCATTATTTTAATATTGACCGCGCTCATTTTCAGAACATCTTCTACATGGGTATTTTATGAAAATGAAGTGAAAAAAGGAGGGAAGAAGAAAAAATGAAAATGTCAAAAGGCTATAAAATTATCATATTTGGTCTCCTAGGGATATTTTCATTATACTTCTTATTACCGTTTGTCTGGGTAATCCTTTCAGCATTAAAAACAGAAACGGAAGTATTTAGTTATCCTCCAAAGATTTTCCCGGAAAGTTTGCAATGGCAAAACTTTGTAGATGCATGGAAAAGTCAACCGTTCGGTGTCTATTTAAAGAACTCGGTCATCGTTACGGTAATGACAACGCTTGGTCAACTTATTTCTTGTTCGTTAGTTGCTTATGGGTTTGCTAGGTATGACTTTAAGTATAAGAATCTTCTATTCATCCTAATGCTTGCGACAATGATGATTCCTTGGGATGTTACGATGATTCCGTTATATATGGAATTCAATATGTTCGGTTGGATTAACACGTTAAAGCCGTTAATCGTTCCAGCATTTTTTGGCTCAGCTTATTACATCTTTTTGTTAAGACAATTTTTAATGAGTATTCCGAAGGATCTTGAAAATGCTGCACGTATTGACGGGGCTAATGAGTTCCAGATTTTCTTCAAAATATTCATCCCGATTATGAAGGCACCACTCATTTTAATCGCGGTTCTGAATGTGTTGTCCGTATGGAATGACTACCTGGGTCCATTAATTTATCTACAGGATCAATCCAAATATACGCTGGCATTAGGACTTGCAGCATTTAAAGGTGTTCATGATCTTCAGATTCTACCAATCATGTCGATTACTTTAGTCATGATTGTTCCACCAGTTATTATGTTCTTAATAGCACAGAAGTATATTGTTGAAGGAATCAGTGGTTCGATAAAATAATTTGAAAATATCATAGTGTATATGGAGGAAGATAACATGCGTCGCGAAATGAAGAGGTGGGAAGATATCGGAATAACGGGTATCAATAGACTTCCCGCTCATGCTGATTTTTATAGATATGCAACGAAAGAAAATGCACAAACATTTACGAAAGAAAATAGTGTTGGCTATACATTGCTTGATGGCGTGTGGAAATTCTTATTTGTAGATGCACCTGAGCTTTCACCTAAAGGCTTTGAAAAAGAAGACTTCGGCATCGATAGTTTAGACGATATGGAAGTACCTTCAAGCTGGCAAATTAAAGGATATGGCAATATGCATTATACGGATGTTCTATATCCATTTGCCATCAATCCACCATTTGTTCCACAGGAAAATCCGACAGGTATCTACTTTAGAGAGCTTATTATTTCTGACGTAGCAGATGGTGAAGCGCTTATTTTAAAATTCAATGGTGTAGATTCTGCCTTCGATTTATATGTCAATGGACAGCATGTCGGTTTTAGTAAAATATCTAGATTGCCGTCTGAATTTGATATTACAGAATTCGTGAAAGAGGGTAGTAATCGCCTTACTGTCCGCGTCTACCAATTTTCTGATGGAACTTATATAGAAGATCAGGATATGTGGTGGCTGTCTGGTATTTTTAGAAGCGTTGAACTGTTTAAAATCAACAAAGAGACGCTTTGGGATGTTCATGTTGAAACACTTCCCGATGACAACTATGAGAATTTCACATTGAAAATAGGTGGGGCATTTTTAACGGACCAAGTAAAAGATGTAGTTGCTACGCTTTACCATCATGACAAACAAGTTGACCAGTTTGACGTGGAAGTCGTTGACGGAAAATTCGAAGTGAGTAAAGACCAGGAAAAACCACTTTTATGGAATGCAGAGGAACCAAACCTCTATACACTTCACCTTGAGTATAGCTTGTTAGGTGAAAAGGAAATTGTGCCGTTACGCGTAGGTTTCCGTGCCATTGAAGTGATTGACAATGAAATCCGTGTCAACGGAAAACGAGTTTTCTTTAATGGTGTGAATCGTCATGATGCACATCCGAAGACAGGTAGAACAGTCAATTACGAGGATATGCTTCAGGATATTAAAATGATGAAACAATACAATATCAACGCTGTTCGCACAGCGCACTATCCAAATAATGATGTATTCTATGATCTATGTGATGAATATGGTCTTTATGTTATTGATGAAGCAGATCTTGAATGCCATGGTTTTGAAAATACTGGGAATTACAATTGGATTTCTGACAATGAACTATGGGAGAAGCAATACGTAGATCGTGCAGTTCGTATGGTACAAAGAGACCGTAACCACCCAAGTATTATCATGTGGTCACTTGGTAATGAATCAGGTGCTGGTAGAAACTTTACGGCGATGTATGATGCTATCAAGGCGATTGATTCGACTAGATTAGTACATTACGAGGGAGATAGAAATGCTGCATACAGCGATGTGTATACAACGATGTATACTCGCTTGAACCAGCTCGAAGAAATCGGTAAGGATGCCGAAGGGAAGAAGCCTCATATTTTATGCGAATATGGACATGCAATGGGGACCGGCCCTGGCGGTCTAACGGAATATCAACAAATTATGAGAAAATATCCCAGATTACAAGGCGGCTTCATCTGGGAGTGGTGTGACCATGGAATAGAAGCGGTAAATGACAAAGGTGAAACCTATTATTTATATGGAGGAGATTACGGAGATTTCCCGACAAACGGTAACTTCTGTATTGATGGGCTTGTGTTCCCTGATAGAACTCCGTCACCAGGACTGTGGGAATATAAAAAAGTAATTGAACCAATTGTCACGGAGGAAGTAAACCTAGCTGAAGGAACAATTCGTATAAACAACCTATACGATTTTAGGAACCTTGGTGGAGTAACGCTTCGTATTGAAGTAAAATCAATCGGTACACTGATTGAAGCACATGACATGCAATTACCGAGTATCGGAGCGCATAAATCATTGACGATGACGCTGCCGGTAGATGTAGTAAAAGCCGCTCAGCATGACGATGTTCGCATCTACTTAAGCTATCTAGAGACTGAAGAGACTCTTTATGCAGAAAAAAATCATGAAATTACAAAAGAAAGCTTCTTATTAGAAACTACAAAAGTTGAAAAAGAAGTAAGGTCTATCACATCATTGGGATCTGACTTTATCATTAAAGATGATGGTGCTCTGCTGACGGTTGAAAACGACCAGTTCGAGGCTGTTTTCTCAACTGTCTATGGCACACTTAAATCGTTCGAATCAGAAGGGGAAGAAATTATTAATAAAGGACCTGAAGTGACTCTTTGGAGAGCGGTTATCGATAATGATATGTACAAAAAGGATGACTGGGTGAATAAGTATTTCCTTAAAAATACGAAAGAACAATTAGCAGAAGTGACGCACGAAGTGACAGCAGATTATGTAGATGTCACGATTACGAAGTACTTATCTACCGTGAATCAAGCATGGGGCTTCCATCTGACATATCACTACCGTGTAACGAAAAGTGGTGCCCTAAACATTGATTTACAAGGTGAAAAGGTATTACGAGGCCATGAAATTCCAGAAATGCTGCCACGCATTGGCGTAACGATGCACTTAAACGAGGATTATAACCAAGTTAGCTGGTATGGTCGCGGAGATTCTGAATCGTACCAGGATACAAAGCGCAGTCAACCAATTGGTTTATATCATAAAACGATTCAAGACATGCATACGGATTATGTTTACCCACAGGAAAATGGTTCACGTTGTGATAGTTCTTTCCTAGCTGTAGCGAAAAATGAGCAAGCATACTTGATTAATTTCAAAGAAACGTATGATTTTACAATTCATGATTACGAAATAAATGCACTTGAAGAGGCGAAGCACCGCGGTACTATTGAGAAGTCACCATTTACAGTGTTGACGATTGATTACAAGCAAAGCGGTGTAGGAAGTAATAGTTGCGGTGAGGAGCAGTTGCCTCCATACCGAACTGTGATTGAGGATTTCCATCTGCAATTTGAAATTAGAAAAATAGACAAAAGTAGCTTAGTGGAAGAAAGTAAGTTTTTCATGGTTTAGTAAGAAATGAGCAGGGGAAACCCTGCTTCTTATTTCGTTAAACAGAAGGAGCGAAACTTTATGAAGTTAAATATTAAAGAAATCCCTTTTTCTCGATTTGGTTCTTATTTTTGTGTATCAAAGGAAAAGGATACAAATGAAGTTTACATACGTGATGTTCATGGTGGAGATGATGCGCCATCAAAATTATTTAAATTGAATCTGTTACAGGATGGTATTGAGCAACCATTTGACATCGCTGCTACAGAAACGTCCTTGCGCTTCTATGTAGCAAAAGATCATGAGAAATATGCAGAAATCATTATACCAGAAGAAGATGAGCTTCATATTGAGGTAAATGGAGTTGAGGTTCGTTTACAGGCTAGTAAAGTGAAGTATGATACCCTTCACGAATATGAGGATGGCATGTATGAATATCATATTTATCCGAAGGAATTGAAGTTGATGATTAGCAAGCTTTCGGGTGAGATGTCTGTTGACGCGCCGTGGAATGTCATTGGCAATGATTATATCGATATTCGTATGCGTAATGGCCACTTTGTCATTGAAAGTTATCGCACTGTATTTAAATCGAAAGAGTATGCAAGCTTCCAGGTAGGCAAAGCGAAGGTGGAGCGGCTCTATCAGGAGTGGGTAGAAAATAATACTGAGAAAAATGAATTATACCAAGCTTCAATAGATCGCGCGGCTTATATAACTTGGTCAAGCATCGTGCACCCAGATGGATTATTAAAAAATTATGCGATGTATATGTCGAAGCTTTGGATGTATAATATTTGGTCTTGGGACAATTGCTTTAATGCGCTACATATTGGTGCGAAGTATCCGGAGCTGTCCTATGCCCAGCTGAAGATTTTTATGGACACGCAGGACGAGTCAGGCGCATATCCAGACTTTGTGAATGATAAATTTGTGTCGTATAATTGTATTAAACCACCAGTCTTCGCATACGCTTATGAAAAACTGATGGAAAAGAACGACTACTTTAAGGACGAAAGTCGACTTAGAGAAGTGTATGAATCTACTAAAAAAGTAATGCTTTACTTCGATTTATATCGAACGTATGAAGGTCGACTTCCACATTATAAGCACGGTAATGATTCAGGTTGGGATAATTCCTCTTTGTTCCATAGTGGGATGCCTGTCGAGGCGCCAGATCTCGCTAGTTTTTTAATTCGAACATATGATATTTTAACGAAATTTGCTGGTCTTCTTGGAGAAGAGGAGGAGGCGAAGCAATTCACTGCAAAAGCAGACGCGCTTTTTGTCTTATTAATGGAACGCCTTTATGATGAACAAGGCTTCTTTGGTCGTGTTGGGAAAGATGCTAAGAAAATTGATATCCGCTCCAGCCTGATTTTGCGTTTACCGGTTTTAATCGGCTATCGCCTAGATAAAAAAATCATGGATCAACTTGTAGAGGACCTTGTGGAAAACTTTGAAACAAAATATGGATTTGCAACGGAAATGCCATCAAGTCCGTTGTATAAGGAAAATGGTTACTGGCTTGGACCAATTTGGGCCCCTGTTACCTATCTTTTCATTGATTCATTAAAGAGTTTTGGCTACGCTGAGGTTGGAAAGAGAATTCAAAAAAAGTATTTGGATCTCACGCTTGTCGGCGGTATGGCAGAAAACTTCGATCCGCATAGTGGAAAAGGACTCGTTGATACTTCCTTTACTTGGACATCAAGTGTGTTCCTATCGTTAATCGAAAGTAAGTAGGTGGAGGATTATATGCGGAAATATATTGGAGAACTAGGGCTTGCGGTAGTTGCGATTATTTGGGGAAGTGGATTTGTTGCGAGTGCAGTGTCACTCGAACACTTTACACCATACCAAATACTTGCAATCCGCTTCCTTATTGGTATTATTTTGTTAAGCCTTGTATTTTTTAAGAAACTAAAAAATATTAAAAAGAGTACAATTATCAAAGGATCTATCATTGGGGTCTTCTTATACTTGGCATTTGCCTTGCAAACAGTTGGATTAGTGTATACGACTCCTTCGAAAAATGCTTTTTTAACAGCTGTAAATGTGGTTATCGTACCATTTATTGCATTTTTCATTTTCAAACGAAAAATGGATAAGTTTGAGTTATTTGGTGCAATGCTTGCAATCGTTGGTATCGGCATACTGTCACTAAAGCTGTCAGGTGGCGTCAATTTCGGAGATTTCCTTACATTGTTATGTGCAGTAGCGTTTGCCTTCCATATTTTCTGCACAGCGCAATTTGTCAAGACCGAAGACCCTGTACTGTTGACGGTAGTTCAAATGGCAGCTGCTACTGTGCTAGGATTTATGGTTGTCCTATTTAAAGGAGAAACAAATTTTGTAGCAAACGTTGAAGGCGTATCGGCTGTTTTATATTTGGGCGTATTCTCTACGACAATTGCTTTTTTACTGCAAACTGTCGCTCAGAAATATACAAGCGAAACAAAGGCAGCCATCATTTTATCGACAGAGGCATTTTGGGGGATGGTATTCTCCATCATTATTTTGAGCGAGGTGTTAACTGCCAAAATGGCCATCGGAGCAACATTAATCCTTGCCGCTATTATTATTTCGGAAACGAAGCCGAAATTTCTTGGAAAAAGACATCGTAAAGAAGTAAGGGAGTAGACGGAATTTTATAGTACATTGATAGAAGTAAACAACAAAGTAGGTATGTAAAATGGCGACGCTTAAAGATATTGCGGACTTAGCAGAGGTTTCTATGGCAACAGTTTCTCGGGTGTTAAATTATGATGAAACACTCAATGTGACCCCGGAGACAAGAAGGCGAGTTTTCGAAGCGGCAGAGGAATTAAATTATGTGATCTCCTCAAAACAGAAAAAGGCGAAAAAGAAGGGGAATATTGGGCTCTACTATTCTTATTCACTTGAAGAAGAATTGGTGGATACCTATTATCTTTCGATTCGGGTCGCGCTAGAAAAACAGCTTAAAAGTATGAGAATGGAATATGCAAAGATTACGAAAGAGGATACTAAAAAAAGTCTGTCAAAATTAGACGGTATCATCTGCCTAGGAACTTTTAAAAAAGCGGATATCGAATTGATTAAGAGCTTCGATAAACCGTCTGTGTTTGTCGATGCCAATCCTGATGAAAACAGTTTTGATGCAGTGGTGATTAATTTTAAGTCAGCAACGCAAAATGCACTGAGCTATTTAGTAGATTTAGGCCATGAAAATATTGGCTTTATCGGTGGTATCGAAACGGATATGTTTGGCAACCGATTCAAGGATTTGCGACAGGACGTTTTCGAAGCTTATTTGAAGGAAAAGGGGATTTTTAAAGAGGATTTTGTTAAAATTGGTGGCTATAATCCAAAGGATGGGTACCAAATTTTAAAGGAAATGCTAAGTCAAGATGAAAAACCAACAGCGCTATTTGTGGCAAATGATTCGATTGCAATTGGATGCTATAAAGCGGCCTACGAACTAGGTGTTAACATTCCAGAGGATCTCAGTATCGTTGGTTTCAATGATGTTTCTTCCGCACAATATATGGTTCCGCCGCTAACCACAGTGAAGCTGTATACAGAAATCATGGGAGAATCCGCAGTCGACTTATTGCTTGAGCGCATCGCAACGAAACGAGAAATATGTAAGAAAATAACGATTCATACGAAGTTGATTGAAAGAGGCAGTGCGACAAAGGTGAAGGAATAATCATGACATTTAAGTTGAACGGTGCATGTATATAAGTACTTACTCTATTTTTTTTAAGCGCGGGCAATGATGCCGTGCTTTTTTTTATTGCCCGCGCATAGGCTAATCGTATGTAAAGAAAGGATGATCGACATGTACGGAACGATAACCCAATACATGGGGACAGCCTATACAGGCCTTGGAATTTCCCATAAATACGATACATTGATTGGATCAGCTTCAGAAACAGTTTTTTTGAAGTGTCCACCGACAAACATGCTGTCAACTGCCTTGCATGAAATTGCCGCAAATTATGTGAAACGTGGCTATGATGTTGATAAGTTTATGGATCCTGTACAGCCAGAAAAAACGGATGCAATCTTTGTGAAGGGGCCCAACTTACTGTTCATCCAAGCCTCACACCCCGTTGCTCTTGAACCCTCGGAAATCGGCGGCAGACACCGTGTCATTAGCTTTTACGATGTTTATGATGAAAAGAAATTGAGTGAACGCAATGGATTGATAGTGGAAAACTTGGCTGAAGCAGAAGGTGCACTTCGAAAAGCATTGCAATCACTCACCGATGCGAAAGGAATCCATGATGAGTGGGAAGCTGTCAACATCAAACGAATGATGTGGGAGCAACATGAAAACCTTATTCAGTCGTTGAAGGAAGAGTTATTTGGCACCATTCGGTTGAATAAAAAAACGACTGTTTCGCATCGATTGATTGGCTCATTGACGTCGGGTGGAGCGCAAGACTTTATCCCCTCGATTACGAAGCGATTGGAACGCAGAATACTGATTAAAGGACTTCCAGGCACAGGGAAATCGACGCTAATGAAGGCGCTTGGGGTTGAAGCAGAGAGGCGTGGTTTTGACGTTCTTTATGGTTGGTGTGGTTTAGATCCTATGGGGGTAGATCTCGTTCAGATTCCGGAATTATCGGTGTGTATCCTTGATGCAACGCAACCACATGTTTATGATATAGAACGTCCGGGTGATGAATTGCTCGACCTTGTCTCTATGTGTGTGGAGGATGCCGAGGCTGAACAGGAAATCGATTTGATTCGCGAGGCGTATACAGAAAAAATACTAGATGCAACAGGTTATATGCAGGCTTATGCACAGGCTGAAAACAGAATGAAAGTGACAATGGACTCAGCTATTAAGCAGGCGGTATTTGAATCGAAATCGAGAGTATTATTGGAATTTCCTTAACAAGGATGTTCATTATTCTGCGATTGGGCCCATCGTGTGATAAAATGAAAGCATCATCTGTTTGAAAGGAAGATTATTTTGTCTAACATACTCGATACGTTTTTGCAGGAGAATTTAAACGATCTTCGTGAACAAGGATTGTACAACGAAATTGAACCTGTCGAAGGTCCAAATGGCCCGATTATTAACATTAAAGGCAAAGAACTGATTAACTTATCTTCTAATAACTATCTCGGACTTGCGACGGACGAGGATTTGAAAAAGCTAGCGATTGACGCGACGACAAAATATGGCGTCGGTGCAGGGGCGGTTCGTACGATTAATGGTACGCTTGATATTCATATTGAGCTGGAGAAAAAGCTTGCGGCGTTTAAAGGGACAGAAGCTGCAATTTCTTATCAATCCGGCTTCAACTGTAATATGGCAGCGATATCGGCTGTCATGGGTAAAAAAGATGCGATTTTGTCGGATGAATTGAATCATGCGTCCATCATTGATGGCTGTCGTTTGTCAGGTGCGAAAATCATTCGCTTGAAGCACCAAGACATGGATGATTTACGTGCGAAAGCGAAGGAAGCGATAGAGTCAGGTTTGTATGAAAAAGTGATGTATATTACGGATGGCGTGTTCTCGATGGATGGCAATATCGCTAATCTTCCGGAAGTCGTGAAAATTGCTAAAGAATTCGATTTGATTACGTATGTAGATGACGCGCACGGTTCAGGTGTGACTGGTCAAGGGAAAGGGACTGTGAAGCATTTCGGTCTTGAAAAAGAAATTGATTTCCAAATTGGCACATTGTCGAAAGCAATTGGAGTCGTAGGCGGTTATGTTGCGGGTTCACAGCAATTAATCGACTGGTTGAAAGTTCGTTCCCGTCCATTCCTATTCTCAACAGCACTTCCAGCGGGCGATGTTGCGGCAATCATGGGTGCACTCGACAAAATTACGGCATCCACAGAGCTGCATGATAAGCTATGGGACAACGGTAATTACTTGAAAGAAGGACTTGCTAAGCTTGGCTTCAATATCGGCGCTTCAGAAACACCGATTACGCCATGTATTATTGGTGAAGAAAAGCTGACACAACAATTCTCAAGTCGTTTGGCAGAAGAAGGTGTTTATGCTAAATCGATTATTTTCCCTACGGTTGCTAAAGGGAAAGGTCGCGTTCGCAATATGCCGACTGCTGCACATACGAAAGAAATGCTTGACGAAGCACTTGCTGTTTATGAAAAAGTAGGTAAAGAGTTAGGTGTAATTTCATAATAGGTGGTGAACCCTGGATGGCAATGATGCCGTTCGGGGTTTATTGCAAAAGGAGGTCTTTAGATGACGTTTGAAGAAGTAATGGCCGAGCTTGAGGCGTATGGCAATGAGCAGACGAAGAAAACGTTTTTGAATCATGGTGCACCTGAACCACTTTTTGGCGTACGTGTAGGGGATATGAAGAAAATTTTGAAGTATATTAAAAAAGACCAAGAACTAGCATTGCGTTTGTATGATACGGGAAATTATGATGCGATGTATTTGGCGGGGCTTGCTGTTAATCCAAAACTATTATCTGAAGAAGATTTAAGGCGTTGGGCTGACAAGGCGAGCTGGCATGCGGTTGCGGAATATACAATCGGATGGGTGGCGGGCGAAAGTCCATATGCACTCAAATTGGCACGCGAATGGATGGCATCTGAACGTGAGATGTTAGCTGTTGCAGGATGGAGTACATATGCCAATTACGTCATGTATGCAGGAGCTGAAGAGTTGGATTTGGATGAAATCGGTTCACTCCTACTACAAATTCAACAAACAATTCATCAAGCGCCTAACCGCGTTCGGTATGTTATGAATCAATTCATCATTTGCGTAGGATCTTATGTGCCGGAGCTTCGTGATATTGCAAAAAATGTTGCAGAGGTAGTTGGAAAAGTGCATGTCGATGTGGGCAATACGGCGTGTAAAGTACCGATGGCGATGGAGTATATCGAGAAGGTGCTTGCGCGCGGTGAGCCGAAGAAAAAGAAAACGTTGCGTTGTTAAATCAATCACGCCTTGGCGTGATTGCGTCCGGATTTTTTTCGAGCACGCTCGAAAAGCTCCTCTAAAATCCGTGACATCCGCGGGTCGACAGGATGTCGATCATGCAACCGTTGCCATAGGACGTGGCGTACTTAGGTTGCCTACTTTTATCTGGTACAGATAAAAAATTGAATAGTGCACATACTCCTATAAACAGAAAAGACCCGCCGGTGAGCGGGTTTTTTCGACGAGAATTATAAATATATTTATGAGGAAATTTGCATTGTCTTTTCCATGAGAACGTTTTATAATGGATTTAAGTTATAGAATCAATGAAAAGTTAAAAAAGAATAATTCGTGTACTCTCCAAAAATACAAACGTTCATAAGTGAGGAGTAGGAAAAATGAGGAAAATAATAGTGACAGGGGCGCTTGGACAAATCGGTTCAGAATTGATTACAAAGCTTCGTTCAGAATATGGTGAGGACAATGTGTTGGCGACAGATATACGACGTACGGACGCAATGATGGGGGGGCCTTTTGAAATTTTAGATGTAACGGATGCCGCTCGAATGCATGCGCTTACAAAAGATTTTGGTGCCGATACGATGATGCATATGGCGGCGTTACTATCAGCTAAAGCTGAGGAACAGCCGCTGTTCGCATGGAACCTCAATATGGGCGGATTGATGAATGCACTTGAAGTATCACGTGAACTGGATTTGCAATTTTTCACCCCGAGTTCAATCGGTGCATTTGGCCCTTCGACACCAAAAGTAGATACTCCGCAGGACGCGCTGCAACGTCCAACAACAATGTATGGTGTCAACAAAGTCGCGGGTGAATTATTATGCGATTATTATTTTCATAAATTTGGACTCGACACACGTGGTGTCCGATTCCCGGGGTTGATTTCATATGTGGCACAGCCGGGCGGAGGTACGACGGATTATGCGGTCGATATTTACTACAAAGCGCTTGAACAAGGGAAGTACACATCGTATATTGCGGAAGGTACGCATATGGATATGATGTATATGCCTGACGCATTACAGGCGATTGTCGGGCTAATGGAAGCGGATTCTTCAAAATTGATTCATCGCAACGCATTCAACGTCACGGCGATGAGTTTTGAACCTTCTCAAATTGCAGCTTCGATACGCAAGCACATCCCGTCATTTGAAATGGCCTACGATATCGATCCAGTACGCCAGGCAATTGCCGATAGTTGGCCCGATGCAATCGATCCATCTGCCGCTGCCCAGGAATGGGGATTTAAAGCTGATTATGATTTGGATAAAATGACCGCAGATATGCTATCGAAATTAAAAACAAAGTTAAGTGCTTAATGTGAAACCGCGGGAGTGATTTTCTGCGGTTTTTTCGTGGTTAAATATACACGCGCAAAGAAGTGCGTCCCGCGCGCAAAGAAGTGCGTCCCGCGCGCAAAGAAGTGTGTCTCGCGCGCAAAGAAGTGTGTCTCGCGCGCAAAGAAGTGCGTCCCGCGCGCAAAGAAGTGCGTCTCGCGCGCAAAGAAGTGCGTCCCGCGCGCAAAGAAGTGTGTCTCGCGCGCAAAGAAGTGTGTCTCGCGCGCAAAGAAGTGTGTCTCGCGCGCAAAGAAGTGTGTCTCGCGCGCAAAGAAGTGCGTCTCGCGCGCAAAGAAGTGCGTCCCGCGCGCAAAGAAGTGTGTCTCGCGCGCAAAGAAGTGCGTCCCGCGCGTAAAGAAGTGCGGGACGCGCGCAAAGAAGTGTGTGTCTCGCGCGCAATGAAAAGCCCCGCAACAAGTTGCGAGGCTTTTCATATTACATCAAAACAATAAATGAGCAACGCCTGCAACGATTGGCAATGCAATCAATGTGCGCAATAGGAAGATAACAAGAAGGTCAAGGAAATTAATCGGAATTTTTGTACCGAGAATCAATCCGCCAACTTCAGACATATAAATCAACTGGACAACAGAAATCGTCGCAATGACGAATAGCGTCAATTCTGATGTAATTACGCCGTCTGCTAAAATAACCGGCAAGAACATATCTGCGAATCCAACAACCATAGTCTGCGCTGCTTCTTGTGCTTCTGGAATGCCAAGAACAGATAAAATCGGTTCGAACGGTTTCCCTAAAATCGTGAATACGCTTGTATATTCAGCAAGAACGAGAGCAACCGTACCGAATGCCATCACGACAGGTGCAACGCCAATCCACATGTCGAACACATTTTTCATGCCATCTTTTACAACGTTGCCAAGAGAACGGTTGTTATCGGCAGTTTCAAGTGCTTTTTCAAGCCCATGATTAACCACGTTATAACCTGCAGGAAGCTTCTCCTCATCGCCTGTAAATGGCTTTTCGTCGATATATTCATCTTTTTTGCCAGCAAGCGGATAAATCCGTGGCATAATAAATGCCAGAATCAATCCTGTGACAACAACGGTTCCGTAAAATGGCAGGAAGTATTGAGACATGCCGACTGTATCAATAATTACAAGTGAAAATGTAATGGAAACAACCGAAAATGTCGTGGCGATAATCGCGGCTTCTTTTTTCGTATAAAAGCCATCCTCATATTGTTTACTTGTCAATAAAACCCCAATCGTTCCATCCCCAATCCATGATGTCAGTGCATCAATGGAAGAACGACCTGGTAATTTGAACACAGGACGCATGACTTTTACCATCATTGTTCCAAAAAACTCTAGTAATCCGAAATTCAATAGTAGTGGTAGCAGCAGTCCTGCAAATAAGAAAATCGTGAATAAGAACGAAACTAAACCATCTGGTGCAAGTAGCAGCCCACCCGTATTCTCATTCCAAATGAATTCGGGTCCGATTTGGAATGTCACCATAATTGCGAATATAGCTCCAACAATACGAGTGACCGTCCAAAATGGTGTTACCTTGAACAAACTTTCCGTAAATGACGGCTTGGCATGATCTGCCCTAACAAATAAAAATAATAGTGAGCCGAGTGCAGCGATGACAATAATAATCATGGCGGCCATTGGCATTGTGGGTTCGAGTGCAATCGACAAAATATCTGCAAATTTGGCAATCGGTACTTTCCATTCATCTCCGAATTTCACTGGAATCATGAATAGAATAATCCCGAGAATAGATGGAATCAGAAAATAAAACCATGTGGATAAAGAAAACTTTTTCATATGCATCCCCCTGTATATAATAAATAGACGTGTATATAATGAATATTTATACATACTAACTTGTTTACTTTCCTTTGTAAATAGAGTGTACCCTATTTCCATTTTTCGGTCTATTCTTTATAATAAAAAAGTTACAGTCTAAATTGACTGTAACTTTTTTATAGCTTAGGAAATTATAAAATTCTTGTACGGTGGATAAGTTGGAATAAGGGGATTTCTCGTCTAGGCTCCAGCGCCTAGCCCCTCGAGTCGCTTCGGTCTTGCTAGTAAAGGCAAAGGGCACCTTTACTTTCAAGCCCTCCAGCAGGGAAGGATTGAAGTTCATCCTTCCTACTTGTCGGGGCTGAACAGGCGCTTGCGCTTTTGTTCTTTTATTCTTTTATTCGAAATCCTGGTCCCAATTGTACGTATAGAAACGCTCAGTATTGAGCCATTTTAATGCATCGGGATCTTGCGCTGCTAATTTTTGTTCCATTTCCTTCATCATCCAAACGGTTTGCGATGCATGAGCATTCAGTGTAGCAATCTTTTTATCAGCCATTGCTGACACATCGTGAATGACGTCAGGTTGGCCAAGGACTTCAACTGTATTATTTGAAAAGGCAATCGTATAAACAACAGGGCGTTTCGTTTCAGCAATCCGCCTCACGGCACGAATGACTGCACGTGCAGAGGCATCGTGATCAGGATGGACGGATAGGCCGGGATAGAACGAAATAATAAGCGAAGGATTCGTTTCCTCGATTAGATCAGTCATGAGCTGGATCATTTTTTCATCATCTTCAAATTCAATGGTCTTGTCGCGTAGGCCCATCATACGTAAGTCGTCGAGTCCCATGGCTTCACAAGCTCTTTGGAGTTCGCCCTTACGAATTCGGGGTAACGTTTCACGGTTCGCAAATGGCGGGTTACCGAAGTTTCGTCCCATTTCGCCAAGTGTTAAACATGCATAAGTAACGGGCACACCCATTTCCCGATAGGATGCGATTGTGCCGGATACGCCGAATGCCTCATCGTCTGGATGGGGGAATACAACAAGTACGTGACGTTCTTTTTTTATCATCAAAAAAGCCTCCTTAATATGTGAACGGTGTCTCGCTTATTTCAAGCGCGACCGCCAGCTTTCCTTCCGGATCCAGGCCTGCCATTAGTAATCGACCATGTTCGTCAAGCTTATAATGCGTGATACCTTGTGCGTAAATCCAACCAGATGGCAGTTTTAAACCGATACGATGCGGCGAATCACCGGCCACTTTACCCAGTTCAAATTTGACAACGACATTACGAATAAATGCACCGACGTTAAAAAATCCTTCGTTGAAATGAGAGGCATAGGAGCCGTTTGTTGTTTCGAGATGGATGTAGACATCTTTATTGGCGAAGGAAGTAATGAGTTCCTGTAAATGATCTGGTTTTACTTTTTCCATGAGTAAGTCCTCCTTAACACTGGTACTGTGCTTCTTCATTAGTATATAGAAAAGAACTATTGAATGCGATTGACGCGGCTTGATGTGGATGTTGAATGTAGAAAAAGATAAAACGACCAAGAAACCATTTCTCGGCCGTTACGTGTATTCATCACACTTCAGTTGTCGTAATTTCTGGTGCACCTACGCGGTTTTTTGCACCGTGCATAACAGGTCCAACGTATTCGTTTAGTTTCCAGCCGTTAGCAATCGCAGCGGATACGAATTTTTTCGCTTCTAAGACAGCCTCTTTCACTGTTAAGCCATTAGCAAGATTTGCTGTGATGGCGGCTGCAAACGTACAACCAGCACCGTGATTATAATGTGTCGCTGTTTTTTCTGCTTCAAGAAGTGTAAATGTTGTGCCATCAAAGAATAGGTCCACGGCTTTATTATGCTCTAGCTGTTTGCCACCTTTGATGACAACATTGCGTGCACCAAGTGAATGGATTTTTGCTGCGACTGTTTTCATATCTTCAATTGTCTTAGGCGTTTTTGTTCCTGCGAGCTGTCCTGCTTCGAACAAGTTTGGTGTGACAATTTCTGCTTTTGGTAGAAGGAATTCGACCATTGCGTCTACTGTACCAGGATTCAGTACCTCATCTTCACCTTTACAAACCATAACCGGGTCAATGACAACATGGTCAAGACCAGATTCTGCAATTGCGTTGCCTGCAATCTCGATGATTTCTTCTGTACTAAGCATACCTGTCTTAATAGCATCAATGCCTGTCGAAAGAGCCGTTTTAATTTGTGCTTTCAAAACATCGACAGGTAATGAATAAACGCCGTGTGACCAATTATTGTCTGGATCCATTGTGACGACAACAGTAACAGCTGTCATACCATATGTTCCATGCTCTTGGAATGTTTTTAAATCGGCCTGAATACCAGCGCCGCCTGATGTATCGGATCCTGCGATTGTTAAAGTTTTTTTCAACGCCATAATGTGAAAGTCTCCTTTTGGTTGGAATGAACTATGAATGTATCTTATCAAATAAATCGAAAATTACAAAGGTGGAACGTCCTCGGCAGTGATCATTTTAACAACGGAATACGCAAGAAGCACTGCAATCAGGAATATCACGACTGCACTTATGAAATGTCCGTTCATCATCAGCCCGATGGCAAGTGAGAAAAGCACGAGGGTTCCACATCCAAATAGAATGAGGAAAATTATGAGCCCGATATTTTTAGAACGTTCAGGTATGTTGTCGCCTTGTTTTGCGGCTGCTGCTATTTTTTGTATTTTTTCTCGTAACTGCATATCGGCCATGTGCATCCCCCCTCAGACAATCGTACCATGTCTTTCTAGTTGTTTGAACTGCAACTTTCCTATAATGTAAACGTATAAGATAGTGTCGAAAAAAGAGGAAAAGAGGGATGAAGTGAAAAAAGGAAAAAATACGGATGAAATGGAGCAGTTGTTGAAAGAATTACAGGCTGCTAAAAAGGAATCAGCGGTGACCGTAGATGAAGTAAAAGGTCGACCATTTGGCTTTTGGCGTGCTGGGAAACTATTCTTTTCGGTATGGAAAAAATCATTTCTAGTCATCGCCCTACTTATTATATTACTCGTTGTCAGCTTACCATTTATCACATTTTTTATTCTCAAACAAGGAAGCACATATACAGAGCAGAAGGGCGCGTTTTTGGAGCAAATCCAAGAATTGAACGAGCTTGCCACGGCGGAGGCTTATACGAAAGTCATTATTGAACGCCAAGATAATACATTGTTTGGACAAAGCATCGGTCTTAATTTGCCAGGAACGAAACGGCAGCTATTAGTTGTCATTCCTGGATCGGTGAAGGCGGGCGTTAATATGTCTGGTTTGACGGAAAAAGATGTTGTCATTGATGAAGAGAATAAAACAGCCAAGCTGACATTGCCACCTGCAACCTTTTTAGGAGGGGCAGAAATTTATTTTGATAAAGTAGAAGTGTACTCCTACGAGGGGCTTTTCCGTGATAAAGCGAATATCGAAGAGGCCTATGAGCTTGCTGCGGAGGCGAAAGAACTGATACTGGAAGAAACGGCGGGACAAGGCGTGTTAACGATGGCGCAACAGAATGCGGAGAAGACGTTACGAGAAATGTTTTCATTCGCAGGATATGATGTGACAATTGAATTTAAGGAAGAGATGGATGATGAATAAAGTGATTTTTGGTAATGACTGGGACGCAGTGTTGCAAGAAGAGTTTACGAAACCTTATTATATGAAGCTGTGTGAATTTCTTGAAAAGGAATATGCGGAGCAAACGATTTATCCAAAGTTGGGTGATTTGTGGACAGCTTTTCAATACACGCCGTTTGATGAAGTGAAGGTTGTCATTTTAGGACAAGATCCGTATCACGGACCTGGACAAGCGCACGGTTTGAGTTTTTCTGTGCGACCGGGTGTAAAAATTCCACCGAGTTTACGCAATATGTTTAAGGAGCTGTCGGCAGATATTGGTTGTGCGATTCCCGAAAGTGGAACGTTGACGGGGTGGGCGCGGCAAGGTGTACTCATGCTGAACACGGTGTTGACTGTACGGCAAGGACAAGCACATTCGCATCGTAAGCAAGGATGGGAGACATTTACGGATGAGGTTATTCGGCAGTTGTCAGAGCGTGACAAGTCGATTGTATTTATATTATGGGGACGCCCTGCGCAGGACAAGAAAAAGCTGATTGATTTATCGTGTCATACGGTAATTGAATCGGTTCATCCAAGTCCGCTTAGCGCGAGTCGTGGGTTTCTCGGCAGTCGTCCATATTCGGCGACAAATGAGGTTTTAGAGGCATGGGATGAAGAGGCGATTGATTGGAGTAGGACGAATTAACAGAAATAAAAGCTATAAAACTAATATACGTTTTGCTATAATGACGATAGTTACAAATTGAGCCAAGGTGGGTTGCGGAACCGGAATACTCCTCATGTCGTAGTGGGGAGGGGGTGAAGCATATGGTGATTGTTATTTTGACAGCCTTTCTTGTAGTGTCTAGGCTTCAGGCGCCAGTCGCTCGGGTCATAAGCAATCCAGCTATGTGGCAAAGAGCGCCACGTCGCTGGCTTGACTTATGCCTGTCGCGTCTAACGGGCGCCTTGCGCTTTTCTTAAGAGCGTAGCGACATGGTTTGGAAGTTATCTTTCTTCTGAACTAGTCAAATACGTGAAGCAAAAAAGAAAAAGGCGCAAAAAAACCACCCCCCATGGCCGTGGGAAAAAGGGTGGCACTAAATCGAAGAAAAAGAAATAATGTTATTTCCGTAGCCACACCTTGACATCCAAATCAATTTGTAACTACTGAGTGTCCATTGCATGGGCACTCTTTTATATTACGCATATTCTACCCTTAGTATACATCGCGATGTACATAGCTTGCAAGGACTTTTGTTTACGCTGTAAACAGACGGCTTACTTTAATTTGCACGCCTACCGTGATAAAGTGGAAGTGAATAGAGGTGACCGAAGTGGCTGTCAATTGTTTTCAATGCCAATATTTCTTCGTGACATGGGATCAGAGAAATCCGCGTGGGTGTAAGGCATATGAGTTCAAAACGAGGGAATTGCCGTCGGTCGTCGTGAAGCGATCTTCCGGCATGGAATGTTTACAATTTGTACAAAAGAAAGGGGATGTCAGACGGTGATTCCTTATGACCGCATCATCTCGGAAATGGAACGTCAATTGAGTGTGGCAAAACGTACGAATGATGAGCGAGCCATGCGCGAAGCATTATCGGCAATTAGGTCGCTATGTGAAGTGGCGCTTGGTGGAGATAGTAGTACTAGGCCAGAAGAAAAAAATGTTCCTAAGATGCTTATAGCGCCTGATGTGCAGTCCATTTCTTCATTAGAAGGAAAGCCGCTTGTAGAAGAAGATGCAAACGGTGGCTCGTTGTTTGATTTTTGATGGACTTGCTTCTGCCGAATCAAGTCATCCTCCGGAGGATGTCACAAATTTTGAGGGGAGTTAAGAAGGCAACCTAAGTTCGCCGCGTCCTGCGGCAACGGTTGCATGGCCAGCATCGTGCTGGCCTCAAGCGCAATTCAAAATTTGGACGCAATTACGCCAAGGCGTAATTGATTGATAACAAGAAAGTAGGAAAAACAATGCCATTTTTCATTATCGCAGGTGCTGTCAACGCAGCAATTGCTGTCGCATTTGGTGCATTTGGTGCACACGCATTGAAAGAAAAGCTATCTGAGCATTATTTAGCTATTTGGGAAACGGCTGTCCAGTATCAAATGTTTCATGCGATTGGACTGCTTGCTGTCGGAATTCTTATGAGCTCGTCGCTGTTCGGCGCATCGCCACAGTTAACATGGGCAGGCTATCTACTGCTTGCGGGCACCATCATTTTCTCAGGTAGCTTATATGTATTGAGCCTATCTGGAATCGGTATACTGGGTGCGATTACACCAATTGGTGGCGTTGCGTTCATCGCAGGTTGGGTTATGTTGATAATCGCAGCGGTTAAATATACAAACTAATATTGAACAATGAACACAAAAATCTTCCGCGAGCCCTACCAGGCAGGCGGAAGATTTTTTATCTACGTTTGCGGAAAATAATTTATTCTTCCATCGAACTCTGCGTAATCGAAATAGATCATAGGAAACAGAAATTCATGGCCAGTCGCTGTTTCATTTAGAATCACGTGGTCACGTCCGGCAGCTACGACTGTTCCGACGATGGCTTTCGTATTTTTACCTGAGTCGAGCGCATGTTCAAAGGAGAAATTAAAGACACCGGGTTGCCCGATGTTTAATCGTAAAATGTTTTCAATGTACGACTGCTCGCGAGCTGGTGGTCCGGGAAGTGGTCCCTGAGGCGTTCCAATAGGGATACCGACAGGCACGCCAGGACTAGGGGGTCTTCCACCGCTCGGAATTGTGACTGGTGGCGGTACGATATGTTGATTTTGATAGGTAGGATTCCAATAATATTGGACCATTTTTTCATCCTTTCAGTTTGTAAGATAGATTATTTTAGACGGTAGGGCAGTCTGCAGTTGTTGGCGAAAAGAAACAATGGGACTTAAACCTACCTGTATTCCACTGACCATACCACTGTGCGGGGCAATCGCCGGCTGGCATAAAGAACCATAAGGAACGCTCGCCAGGGGTGAAGCGTTCCCCGTTAATAACTCGCCTTGCAAGATTTCTATCCATTTCGCGTGCTCGCTGATAAAAATAACTTTTCGTTGTTGCTTCAAAGCCGCCGGGGCTCTGGAATACCATCTCTTCCAAATTACGAATGTCTCTAAAATCTAGACAGTCTGCAAGTACACGGTTAACTCCAACATTACCGACCAAAAGCATTCCTAATTGACCATCGCCCTCCGCTTCTGCCCGCATGAGCCGTGCAAGCATATCCAATTGAGCCTCGTTATATTTTACCACCGCCACGGAACAACCCCCTTGGGGAATCATATGAAGTAAGTGCATGGAAAATGACTGAAAAATAGAAATGGATAAGGTAAACTTGGAGAAAGGGGGAGTTCACTTGCGTATCCACAATATTATTACAGATTTTTTAGATATGTACGAATCAAAGAAAGACCTTAGAATACTTGATTTGGAAACCTATATTGATGAAAATGCAGAGGTGTTTGATCACTATTTTCCGATTCATTGTCCGAAAACACCAGAGCGTCTTCAGGAGGCGATTGAGAAATATCCAATGAAAATTAAAGACATCTATATCATGTCAGAGCGTTTACCTAGAATTATCAAAGAAATCGACGAGGTGTATACTGAAATTTTCCATAATGATCTTGATATCAACTATACGATGCTTGTTGGTACGTACGGGTCGAATGCATTCGTTACAAGGGAAATCAAGGGTGATATTTACTTTGCGGTAGAGAAGCTATCATCTGAAATAGACCATCTAAAAGCGATAACTGCCCACGAAATTGGTCATGTTACGCATTTTTCATTCGCCGCTAGGCAAGGGATGGACTGGACAACGGTCGATTGGACGCATGGACTGACAACGCTCTACACTGAAGGAGCCGCGACCTATTTATCTAAAAAAGTCGTCCCGGGGCTGAACGAATCGGTCTATTTTACTTATGATAAAGACGGGGACTCATGGGTAACATGCTACCAGGAGAATAAAACCGAAGTGAAGCGACGCTTTTTCGAAGATGTGTTGTCCGGTTGGAACACGGAAAAGGAGAAGGAGTGGTTCCGCTTATCCGGTGGGGGTTACTTTGGCCATAACCGGTTAGGTTATTTACTAGGGACGGACTATGTCGAGCATCTAGTTAACGTGATAGGCGAAGAAGCGGCGCTCGCTTTTTGGAGTGGGAATGATGTGAAAAAAGATATTTTGACGTGGTTGGAAAAATAAAAAGAAGCCGCATCTTGAAATGCGGCTTCTTAACAGTCATTACAAATTGAAAAATTCCGCTTTTTTATCGCCATCTAAAATCGTACCGACGAAGAACGAGCCGAACTCAGCGTAGCGCGCACTCACTTCATCAAAACGCATTTCATAAATTAATTTTTTGAACTGTAGAACGTCTTCTGAGAACAACGTAACAGCCCATTCGTAGTCGTCAAAACCGACAGAACCAGAAATAATTTGCTTCACTTTGCCTGCATAGCTACGGCCTATTAAACCATGAGCACGCATCAATTCTTTACGCTTGTCCATATCAAGCGTATACCAGTTCACGTCGCCATCACGCTTTTTATCCATTGGATAGAAGCAGATATACTGGCTGCGTTGGAGTTCAGGATACAGACGTCCGCGAATGTATGGGTTTTGGTAAGGATCCTCAGTGGACTCACCTGCAAGGTAGTTCGATAATTCGACAACGGATACATAGGAGTACGCTGGAATTGTAAAGTCAGCGATTGCCAGTTTGTTAAATTCTGTTTCAAGCTCTTGAATTTCGTCCATCGTCGGTCGCAACGTCATGAGCATGAAATCAGCTTTTTGACCAATTACTGTATAAAAAGCGTGTGCACCTGTTTTTTCATCATCCGCTTTTTGGAGCTTTTCAAGATAGACAAGAAATTCATCCACTGCTGATTGGCGTTGCTCTGGTGAGATCAATTTCCATGACGCCCAGTCCATCGTGCGCAAATCGTGTAATACGTACCAACCATCAAGTGTTTGTGCTGCTTCAATCATATGAAATCAAACTCCTTCATCATGAATTTACTTCTTAATCGAGTGTAGCATAGTTACATGAAAAAACGCTTTTTAAATGTGTCGTTGTCACCAATTTGACATGAAGTGTCTTGCTGTTATCGCTGACCTAAGTCGTGTATGCTAGATGTATAAGACAGCGCAGAAAGGTGATAGTGATGACAAATCTTTTTACTAGCATTCAAGAACGTTTAGGTGGCAATGAAAAAACAATTATCCTACCGGAGGGAACAGACGCCCGCGTACTGGAAGCAGCGTCACGCCTTCAGGCTGAAGGACTTGTAAAACCAATCCTGCTGGGCAATGAAACCGCAGTGACACAAGCGGCAAGTGCAGCAGCAATAGATATTTCAGCAATCACAATTATTGATCCAGAGAAGGCTTCTTACTTCGAAGAACTTGTTGAAAAGTTTGTTGAGCGTCGCAATGGGAAAGCGACTGTAGAGCAAGCGCGCGAGCAATTGAAAGATGTCAATTACTTCGGCACGATGCTGATTTTTACAGGGCGTGCAGATGGACTTGTCAGCGGTGCTGTCCATTCAACAGCAGACACGGTGCGTCCAGCACTTCAAATTATTAAAACAAAGCCGGGTATTTCAAGGACAAGCGGTGCGTTTATTATGATGAAGGGCGAGGAACGTCTAGTATTTGCGGATTGTGCTATTACGGTTGCACCGACAGCGCAGGAGTTAGCAGAAATTGCAGTGGCTAGTGCGAAAACGGCACAGTCATTCGGTATAGATCCACGCGTCGCAATGCTAAGCTTTTCGACGAAGGGTTCCGCTGTTACACCGGAAACGGAAAAAATTGCGGAAGCAGTGGTGATTGCTAAAGAAATCGCGCCAGATCTACCACTGGATGGCGAATTTCAATTTGACGCGGCATATGTGCCCGAAATTGCCGCCAAAAAGGCACCAGGTTCAATTATTCAAGGAGATGCGAATGTCTTCGTTTTCCCGTCGCTTGAAGCAGGGAACATCGGCTATAAATTAACAGAACGTCTTGGTGGCTACGAAGCAATTGGACCCATTTTGCAAGGATTGAACGCACCAGTCAATGATCTATCACGCGGTTGTTCGGCAGACGATGTCTATAAGCTTGCCCTTATAACGGCGGCACAAAGTCTATAAACAGGAGTTATGATCATGTCACACTACGAATCATTGTTACAAATTCCGAAATGGCACTTCATGGATGAATCCATGACGGGGCGCAGTCGTTCCGCGTTAGAGTCTTTCGCCGCGGACGATACATTATGTCATCTCGTTGGGCAGCAAATGAGCAGTCCAACTGTACGTACATGGGTGCATAACAAAACCGTTGTTCTTGGCATCCAGGATCATCGTCTTCCGCATATTGCAGAGGCGATTCCGATGCTTGAACATGCAGGGTATAACGTCATTGTTCGCAACTCGGGTGGTCTTGCCGTAGTGTTGGATGAAGGTGTACTGAATATATCCATTGTGCTATCAGAACATGACAGCTCCATCGATATTCCCACAGGCTACGAAGTGATGCTTGCATTCGTTCGTAGATTGTTTCCAGAAGCAGGTGACCGCATCGCAGCCTATGAAATTGTCGGCTCCTACTGTCCCGGTTCGTATGATTTAAGTATTGATGGTCTTAAATTCGCTGGCATTTCACAGCGCAGATTGCGACAAGGTATCGCTGTGCAAGTCTATTTATGCGTCGAAGGAAGCGGAGCGGAACGGGCTGAATTGATTCGCGACCTGTATGATATTGGTTTACAGGGCGTGGAAACGAAGTTCAGTTACCCAGCCATTAAACCGGAAGTGATGGCATCCCTTGCAGAATTGTTAGAACTGCCAATCACCGTCAATGACGTCGTTATTCGACTGCAGATACTGTTGCGTGAACTGGCAGACGAAGTCGTCATGGGCAGTTTTCGACCGGAAGAAATGGAGTTATACACATTCTATTTAAACCGCGTCGTGGAACGTAATAAAAAAATGCTAATAACAGAGTGATATTCCATAAGAAAAACCGCCAATCAATGATTGATTGGCGGTTCTTTGCTGACTAGATTTCCGTTTTGCTCCATCGTAAACACAGGTGCTGTACGATCCGTTTCGTCTTCCAATGTCACAAGACGACGCGCGCGGTTCATAATTTGAACGAATTGCTCATAATCAGCACGCAGTGTTTTATTTTCCTGTTGGAGCTTTTCGATTTCTTTTTCAAGTTTCTCAGACTTTTCATTCGCAATTTTAGCGGTCTGTCTCCAACGTAGGGATTCATTATCACCCACACCAGTATGATGCATGCGGACGAGATAAGCAATAACTGTATCAAGGGATAGCGCAGATAGCGGAACTGATATCTTCTGTTCATCTTCAGACCCTTGTGAAGGAGTGTATAATTGCTGTCCGCGTCGTTTGAAATCTTTGCCGAGGACGCGAATTGCCTGCTTGCGCTCTTTTTTCGCATCGGTAAGCTCTTTTTCATAGTCTTGTCTGACGACAGCATTCCACCTAAATCCGCAAGCGGCGGCTGTGCGGTTAAGCGCATCGCCCACTTCTTCAAAGGCGCTTAGTTGCGTACTACCTTCTCGTACATGTCGCAACACCGTCTCTGCCAATAAAATATCGTTTTCTTCAATCCAAGCATCCTGTCTAACTTTCACCATTTCCGTGCCTCCTGCCATATGTTCATAGTTTCTTTCTACGGTCAGTGTGGACAGGGTTTCCCTATTTTATTCATAAGGAAAAAACGATTCTATCTTTTTTTATCTAAATTCAGCAAATGCATTTGCTGAATAAGGAGGAACGCAATTACGCCGAGGCGTGATTGATCTAATAAATGATTCTTTTTCCATCTTCCAACAATGTGTACAATTGATTATACTAAAGAGAATGAGTTGAATCGGATTACGCTGAGGCGTAATTGATTGGAGGTGCACGATGGCTTACAAAGATGAA
Organism: Sporosarcina sp. FSL K6-3457; assembly: GCF_038007285.1. Classification (GTDB taxonomy): domain Bacteria; phylum Bacillota; class Bacilli; order Bacillales_A; family Planococcaceae; genus Sporosarcina. The sequence goes on along the minus strand of NZ_JBBOWX010000001.1, from coordinate 3,810,261 downwards.
AAACTGGTCGAAGAAAAAGTTTTCAAAGACCCGGTGCACCGCTATATCCATGTGCGCGACAAAGTCATTTGGGATGTGATTGGTACAAGCGAATTTCAGCGTCTACGTCGGATTAGGCAGCTTGGCACAACCTATCTGGTATTTCACGGTGCGGAGCATAGCCGGTTCCACCACTCGCTAGGTGTCTATGAAATCGTTCGTCGAATCATTGACGACAGCTTTAGCCATAGACCTGAATGGAACAATGAGGAACGACTTGTGACGCTGTGCGCAGCATTACTGCATGATTTAGGACATGGCCCGTTTTCGCATGCGTTTGAAAAGGTGTTCACTCTCGATCACGAGCAATTTACGCAAGCCATTTTGCTTGGTGATACGGAAGTAAATGCAGTACTATGTCGTGTGGCACCTGATTTCCCACAAAAGGTTGCTGATGTCATAGGAAAAACATATCCAGATAAGCTTGTAGTCAGTCTTATCTCAAGCCAGATTGACGCGGATCGAATGGATTATTTGCAGCGTGATGCCTATTTTACAGGGGTATCATACGGACATTTTGACATGGAGCGAATCTTGCGTGTCATGCGACCAGCAGAAGAGCAAGCGGTCATTAAATATAGTGGGATGCACGCGGTGGAAGATTACATCATGAGCCGTTATCAGATGTACTGGCAAGTGTATTTTCACCCCGTTTCACGCAGTGCTGAAGTCATTTTGACGAAAATTTTACATCGAGCGAAGCATTTGCATGACGACGGCTATATCTTTAAACAAGAACCTACCCATTTTCGCTCATTTTTTGATCGAACATTTGAGCTGGAGGATTATATAGCACTTGATGAAAGTATCTTATTGACCTATTTTCAGGTTTGGATGAAGGAAGACGACGCCATTTTATCGGATTTATGCTATCGGTTTATTAACAGAAGACTGTTCCAATATGCGGAGTTCGATCCGGCGACGGAATACCGGAAAATTGGTGAGCTGGAACAATTATTTAAACAGGCGGGCATTGACCCAGCTTATTATCTTGTAGCAGATTCATCGTCAGATTTACCCTATGATTTTTATCGACCGGGCGAGGAAAATGAGCGTCTACCGATTTATTTGCAAATGTCGAACGGCGAGTTAAGTGAGCTATCACGATCATCGGATATCGTGGACGCGATTTCAGGCAAAAAAAGAACAGACCATAAAATCTATTTCCCAGAAGACTTATTGAATGAAGGGAAAGAGCAAAATCCGTTATACGGACAGATTTTAAAATTGTTGAAATAATAAGGAAGGGGGTAACCCTCTTGTTGCAGGAGCATGCTAAAATTGTGCAATTCATTTCCATCGCGAATGAAGTGAAGGGCAGAAAAAAGATGCAAAAGATGATTTATATCGCGAAAAAGATGAATTTCCCGTTTGCCGAAAAATATGAACTGCATATGTACGGCCCCTATTCGGAGGAATTGACGTTACGCATAGAAGAACTATGCGTAATGGGATTTCTTGCGGAACAGTGCGTGGACAAGGGTTCATATGTTCAATATAGTTATACAACGACGGATGAAGGAACACGTTTCCTTGAAACAGCCCAGCATCCACATGAAACGCTGGCCATTTGTGTGGATAAAATGAATGGAAAAAGTTCAAGATTCCTTGAACTTGTGTCGACACTGCTCTATTTCGATCATCTCGATAAGGACGAGCAAATCGCAAAAGTGCATATAGTGAAAAATAAACTGAATTTCTCTGAACAGGAAATGACAGACGCATTCGACTTCATCACCGAATTGCAGAATTGTTCCATTCAATAATAAAAGGCTGTCCCAAGTATAAAGTGGGACAGCCTTTTATTAGCGCCTAGGCGCATGCACTTTTCGTTATTGATCACTAAAACGTTTTCCAGCGACAGCGTAATGGCTTTTCGGCATTTCCTCGATGAATACGACAACATTTTCAGCAGGCGCACCAGTTGTTTCAGCAACAGCTTCTGTTACTTTTTCACAGAGTGCACGTTTTTGTTCTTCTGTACGACCTTCTAACATCTTAACAGTTACATAAGGCATTCCAGTTCCCCCTTTCTGCATATATTCGGTATAGTGTATATACTATCAGAGTTGGGGGGCAAATCGCGAATGACAAATGAAGAAAAGCCAAAACAGAAAATGGGTTTTACAATTATAAAAGATGATCCGACAGATGGACATAAAGGGTTCGGAATTGGGTCATTGTCGCTAGAAAACGTGTCGCCTGTCATTATTGACGTTGATGAAGGACTTGCGAAGATTGAAATTGGGGCCATGCATGCAAGAAGTGATACGGAGCGTGGTATTAAGTTTACATTGAATCGTGAGGACTCAGAGGGTGGAAAACCGTACTGGCTCGTTTGGGTGACAATTGATTTTAAAGAGGATGGACCTTTCTACGCAGGTGTCACAGCTTGTGAAATGGTCGTGAATCGCGAAAAGCGTCGTGGCTATAAAGTGCTTGCCGATCATGTCAATCGAATGGACAAATCGATGAAGCGCCATATTATGGTTGACAATATGGATGATAAATCCAAGGAAATCCTTGCTGAATTTCTTTCAGGTCATAATAAAGAGATGTGGGAGCGCAGTGAGAAGAAGTTACATGCGGATCTGGGTGTCTAATTACTCAGGTTGTGAACAATGTGTGAACTTTTCGGTATAGTTTCCTTCAGGAGGTTGAATGTCGGCCTGAAAGGAAGTACACTAAAAATATAGCTTGTACTTGTAAGCTAGGACAACCGGAATGTTGCGTTTTCTAACGAGTATCGTATCAAACAAACCCAAGCGCGATACCATATTTGATAGAGCACAGGATGGTAAAAAAGCTTTCTTCTCTTGAATTTATTCAAGGGAGGAAAGCTTTTTTGATTGCTAATGAAGAGTAGGGCTGTCCAGCGCGCAATCCCGGGTCCCAAGCGCGCAACATCGGGCAATCCTCGCGCAATCCCAAGTCCCAAGCGCGTAACATCGAGCGAACCTCGCGCAATCCCGAGTCCCAGGCGCGCAACGTCGAGCGATCCCCGCGCAATCTCGAGTCCCAAGCGCGCAACGTCGAGCGATCCCCGCGCAATCCCGAGTCGAAAGCGCGTAACATCGAGCGAACCCCGCGCAATCCCGAGTCCCAGGCGCGCAACGTCAAGCGAACCTCGCGCAATCTCGAGCCCCAGGCGCGCAACGTCAAGCGAACCTCGCGCAATCCCAAGTCCCAAGCGCGCAACGTCGAGCGATCCCCGCGCAATCTCGAGTCCCGGGCGCGCAACGTCAAGCGAACCTCGCGCAATCTCGAATCCCAAGCGCGCAACGAAATACCCCTTTACAAAATATCATTCAAAAAATGAAAAAGGAAATAACTCGAATGTCTTGCCATCGCCTTCACTCTCGCCTGAAGATCGTTGCTCCCTCAACGTTTTGTCTGTGCATAATTTTTGGGGCATATCCTTCTCTTTTACATAAACAAGTCGTTGCTTTTCACATTCATTGACCGCGATGCCGCCTGTTTCCACATCGATGATGACGCCGTTCACACCTTGTGCTGGGATGAAGGGCTCGGGTGGCTTGCCACGATGTACGGTTTCCATAAATTCAATCCATATTTTTTTTGAGGCTGCTTTATCTTGTGCATCAGTCAATTGCTTGCCAACGTCGAATCCAGTCCAAAGACCCGCTGTTAACGAGGGAGTAAAGCCGATTAAATATTGGTCGGAAATGGTTGTGCCAGACTTTGCTGCATAGGGCCGTGACTGTTTTTGTCGCATGGAAAGTCCAGTAGAGGAGGTATAATCATTGAATACCGGATCGAACATGCCTGTCATTAAATGAGTGAGCACCGATGCATCCTGTGCAGAAATTACTTGTTTCTTGCTTTGCTTCGGATGTTCATATACCGTTTTGCCCTCGGAATCTGCAATCGATAGAATTGTAATCGGTTTAATTTCGGTACCACCTGATGCAATGCGATTATATGCACTCGTCATATCGGACAGTGTGACATCTGACGTACCAAGCGCAACAGCAGGTGATTCGGGAAATGTGGCGTCAACACCTAGTCTTTCTGCCATTTTACTAAACTTTTTATAGCCAATTTCTTCGAGTGTTTTGACGGCGAAAATATTATCAGAAATGGCGAGTGCCTGTGCAAGTGAAATGGGATGTCCGGCAAACTTACCGTTAACGTTGCTTGGTTCATATGTCGAGCGCCCTTCATCGTAAGTGAAGATGGTCTTTTCAGTCGATAAAAAAGTGAGTGGATTGAATCCCTCTTCAAGTGCCGCAGCGTACAACACGGGTTTCATGGCAGAACCAGGTTGACGCTTCGCTTGTGTTGCTCGGTTGAATGGACTTTCCGTGTAATCAACCCCACCAACAAGTGACGTGATATAGCCGGTTTCCGGTTCAATAGACATAAAGCCAACTTGCAAATCATTGTTTGGCATCCACTTGGCAATTACTTCTTCAGCGCTTTGCTGATGATGAGGATCCAATGTTGTTCGAATGGTCCAGCCGCCTTCTGCTGGGGAGCGTCCTTTGGCGGTGAGTACTTTTTCCGCCTCACGCCATACTTCATCCAAAAAATAAGGAGCGACACGCTTCGAATCTGCCCATTCACGCGTTTTCAATGTGATTTGTTCCAGGTTTGCCCGTTCTTCTTGTCGTGCAGTAATGTATCCCTGCGCTTCCATCAGCGATAAGACCAGCATTTTTCGTTCCTTTGACTTCTCCGGATTTTCAATAGGCGAATAAATCGAAGGGCCTTTCGCAATCGCTACGATGACAGCAGACTCTTCTAACGTCAAATCTTTCGCAGGCTTTCCGAAATAAAATTTACTAGCTGCTTCGACACCATACATGCCATGTCCAAAGTAAACGGTATTCATATAGCCCTCTAAAATGACATCTTTGTCATAAAATATTTCCATTCGATAGGCATATAGCGCCTCGTCGAATTTCCGTTTCCACGTCTTTTCAAACGTCAAATACAAATTTTTAGCATATTGCATAGTAATGGTACTCGCTCCCTCTACCTTGCGCCCTGCTTTGACATCTTTCAATAGTGCCCCGGCAATTCGTCGATAATCAAAGCCGTTATGGCTATAAAAATTCTTGTCTTCTGTCGCAATCACCGCATCAATGAGAAAAGGGGACATGTCATCGAGGTCAACCCAGTAGCGTCGTTCAGCTGTGAAGCGATCACCAATTTGTTTGCCACTTTTATCGAGAAAGACAGATGCTTTTGGCACGCTTAAAGAAGGGGCTCCCGTTACTTGCGCATACAGTCGAAGTAATAAAAAAACGGTCACTACCGCCGTCAACGCTGTAACGGAGAGCAACAGTAGCCGCTTGAAAGTTTTGCGTCTCTTTACCTTTTTTATATACACTACACGTTGCATACAATCCCGTCCCGTCCATGTCGTTGCATCTAGTATGTGACGCGTGGAAAGAGATTAAACGGAGTAAACATAAAAACATAAATCATACGGATAGATTGAAATATAGAGTGTGGAAAGGATATAATAAAAAGATGTACTTAAAGAAAAGCGCAGGGCGCCTAGAGTTTAGATAATAGGAAAAGGACGGTGAGCGTATGGAAACGCAGGATAGGGTACATAACGTAGATATCCAGCTCCATTCGTCAATCCGGCATCCCGGACAAGATCAGGAGATTCATGAGTTAAGTCTAACGGGGCAGCTCATTGAGAAAAAAGGTAGCTATTATTTAAAATATACCGAGCAACAAAATGGCCAATCTGTTCAGACGACTGTCAAAATGGGGGCAAAGGATGCACTTATATTGCGCAGTGGCGCGGTGATGATGCGCTTGCCATTCATCCTAGAGGGTGAACGACAAGGAGCTTATGGTAGTGGGCCAGCGTCATTTAACTTGCTTGTCAAAACGACAAGGCTTGAATTTAGTGAACAAACAGGACGATTCCATGTTGCTTACGAGCTACATGCAGAAGGATCTTTACTTGGCACATACGAATTGACCATTACATATACGGAGGGTAAACGATGAATGCAGTAGAACAGATTCAACAAGAAGTAAAATCAGCCTTGCGCGCGGCGGTTATTGCAGCAGAGCTTGTAGAAGAGACGGCAATTCCAGAAATTATGCTGGAAACACCAAAAAGTAAAGACAATGGAGATTACGCAACGAATATTGCCATGCAACTGACAAAGTTGGCAAAAAAGCCACCACGTGCCATTGCGGAAGCTATTCTTGAGCACTTAGATACATCTGGGACATCTATCGAATCCATTGACATTGCAGGCCCTGGATTCATGAATATTAAATTGGCAACAGATTATCTAGGTGACATCGTCAAGACAGTTCTTGAGCAAGGTGAAAACTATGGCCGTTCAACTGCTGGTGCCAACGAAAAAATACAAGTCGAATTCGTGTCAGCTAACCCAACTGGCGATCTTCACTTAGGCCATGCACGGGGCGCATCACTTGGCGATTCTCTCTGTAATGTCCTTGATTTTGCAGGCTATGATGTCGCGCGCGAATACTATATTAACGATGCCGGTAATCAAATCAATAACCTTGCTTATTCAATCGAAGCACGTTATTTCCAAGCACTTGGTTTAGACAAAGAAATGCCGGAAGATGGTTATCAAGGAAAAGATATTATTGGTATCGGAGAAGAACTTGCGAAAGAATTTGGCGATAAATTCGTTAATGTTTCAGAACAAGAGCGCTATGACTACTTCCGTAAATACGGACTTGATTTTGAATTAGCGAAATTAAAGAAAGACCTTGCTGATTTCCGCGTATCATTCGATGTATGGTTCTCAGAAACATCATTATATGAAAACGGTAAAATCGATGTAGCACTCGACAAATTACGTGCAAACGGTCATGTATTTGAAGAAGATGGTGCAACATGGTTCCGTTCAACAACATTCGGGGACGATAAAGATCGCGTGCTTATTAAAAATGATGGTACATACACGTATTTACTACCAGACATTGCCTATCATGAAGATAAATTATTCCGCGGCTTTGACAAGCTCATTAACATTTGGGGTGCTGACCACCATGGCTATATTCCACGTATGAAGGCGGCGATTGAAGCACTTGGCTATGGTCGTGATACGTTGGAAGTAAGCGTGGCACAAATGGTTCAGTTGTATAAAGACGGTGAAAAATTCAAAATGAGTAAACGTACAGGGAAAGCTGTTACTTTACGGGAACTTGTTGAAGACGTCGGTTTGGATGCAGTTCGTTACTTCTTCGCTATGCGTTCAGGCGATTCACAAATGGACTTCGACCTTGACCTTGCGATTTCACAGTCTAATGAAAACCCAGTGTATTACGCTCAATATGCGCATGCACGGATCTCCTCCATTTTACGACAGGCTGAAGAGACAGGGCTTGCGGCATCTGCGGATAACGTTTCTTTATTGCAAGCCGAAAAAGAATTGGAATTGTTGAAGAAAATTGGTGACTTCCCGAAAGTCATTAGTGATGCTGCAAGATTGCGTATACCACATCGCATCGCAACCTACATTCAAGAACTAGCAGCTACATTCCATAGCTTCTACAATGCTGAAAAAGTATTGGACCCAACAAATCGCGACTTGTCAGAAGCACGACTCGCGCTGATTACAGCAACCCGCACGACAATTGCCAATGCGTTAAAGCTGATTGGTGTTTCTGCTCCGGAAAAAATGTAACTGGATTGACCGCTGCACTGAGGATGCTTTTCCTGAGTGTGGCGTTTTTTTGTGAGTAGAAAGTCATGATTCGCCAATAACTAGTCTCTGGGCGCCAATAAACGGTCGATAAGCGCTAATAAAGTGCTGAAGAGCGCCAATAAAGAGCTACTAGCCGCCAATAAATCACCAACGGCCGCCAATAACTTTTGTCCGCTCTCGACACCTTCAAAAGTTGTAGTATACTAAAAGATGTACAAAATTACATAGCCAAACATAAAGGTCCTCGCCATCAACGAGGTTAAAAGGGAAGTCGGTTGAAGTCCGCCACGGTCCCGCCACTGTAAGTGCCCGTGTATTATTTAAATATACGAAAACGAGTCAGGAGACCTGCCTTTATTGAATCACCCGATAGCCTACGAGGATAGGTTTGGTGAAAATCGATGCATCTGTGCATGCGCATTTTTACTAAATATTCCTTCGTACCTATACGAGGGATTTTTATTTGTAAACAAACAGCAGGAAAAGCATATGGTGACTATGGTTTAGCACTTGTATGTCACGCGTTGTATTGGCAGGACTTATCAATTTATCACTTGCAATTGCAGCCACCGCTTTTCAAGGGGTATTGCTGAACCATACACCCTCGGAGTGTCATCCGGCGCCTCAGTCGGTGCTGTGATGACGCTTTTTTTAGTATCTCCATTCCAGTCATCTGAACTTATACGCTACCCATTTTTTAGTATGGTTGGCGCGCTGGTATTTCCAGCTGATTTCTATAAATAAAACAGAAAAGGGGCTATGTGACATGTTTCAAGTGGACGATTTAACGGGCGGGTATGGCAAGAAGCCTGGCGTGCAAGAGCAGGCTATTGAAAATATTTCTCAAGCACAGGTCAAAACACAAGTGCATCCTGAAATACCGAAGCCACAAATTACAGTTCCTCCTGTTAAAAAAGGGGAAACGCTATCGTTTACGGTGACCCTTGATGACTTTACGGTATCATCAGACTATGTTGCCCTGCTCACAGCGGGTCCGCTGAAAACGATGTCGTCTGCTGTACATAATGCGGGAACGGGATGGTATCGTGCATTTGTCAACCGCCACGTCGATGCCAACTACAATAGTGATGATGCCAAAGCTGAAATGGCAGCCTATCTAGAGCAACAAGGTTTTCATGGCGCAGATACGGTTGGCATGATGACGGCAGTGACAACGGAACATGTAGAGGTAGAGTGTTATCAGGGGGATTTTGGTACGGTGTTAATTGCGGTAACGGCAGGCGTTGGCAATGCGGTCGATGTGTCCCAGGCGCTGACTCGTGATCGTGAACCACGCATTGGTACCATTAATACATGGATTATCGTCAACGGTACATTACCGGATGAAGCATTTATTCAAGCGATGATTACAGCAACTGAAGCGAAAACAAAAGCGCTGCAAGTGGAAGCTATACAAGATCCACTAACGGGTACCATCGCAACGGGGACATCAACGGACAGCCTACTCGTTGCGGCAACACAACAAGGCGAATTTCTGCCTTATGCAGGACCCATTACGCCGCTCGGTAAACTGATTGGACATGGCGTCTATGATTGCACAATTCGCGCCATTCATGCCTATAAGCAAGCGAAAGGGTGGACAACGTGATTCCAGCACATTTTATCGCCATTGCAATCGGTTTTTTACTCGACCGTATCATTGGAGATCCGCCAACCTGGCCACATCCGATTCGCTGGATTGGCAATTTGATTTCCAAGTTGACCTCCCTTTTGAATAAAGGACGTTTCCGCACAGGGAAAGGGGCGCTTACGCTTTTCATTATGGTCGGTAGCGTTTTTATAATGGTCTTCATCATTGTCGCGTTCGCTTATCAAATGAATCTATTTGCGGGTATCATTGTCGAAGCTATTCTTATCGCAATTGGACTGGCACAAAAAAGTTTACGCGATGCAGCACTAAGTGTGTACGATCCGCTTGTTGCGAAAGATTTACCAGAGGCGCGTACGAAGCTATCGTGGATTGTCGGTCGTGATACAGAAAAGTTACAGGAAAGTGATATTGCGCGTGGAGCCATTGAAACAGTATCCGAAAATACGGCGGATGGCATCACGTCACCGTTGTTTTGGGCATTTTTACTTGGTGCGCCAGGCTTGTGGCTCTATAAAACGGTCAATACACTTGATTCCATGATCGGCTACAAGGATGAGCGCTATGAAAAGTTCGGCAAGTTTTCTGCACGCGCGGATGATGTATTGAATTTCATCCCCGCACGAATGACGGGCTTTCTCATTATTTTCTATTCACCGAATGAAGGTCGGTTGGGTTTGATGAAACGCTTTACGGGTTGGAACCGAGATGCTAGGCGCCATCCAAGTCCGAATAGTGGCTTTTTAGAAGCGGCAACGGCTTGGCAATTAGGCGTTAAATTGGGTGGTAAAAGTACATATCGTGGTGTGGTATCTGAACGACCAGAAATCGGTCCAGGTACTGTTCCGCTTACAGCAGCACATATTAAATTGACCATTCGGCAAATGCATATCGTTGCCTTTACTTTTTGGCTTATCCTCACAGTGATTGGAGTGTTTTTCTATGCAATTGCCTGAACACGGTGCCAATCCGCACCATGTCTATGCACGACTAGGCATTGACTTGCCGGCATGTGTATTGGATTTTAGTGAGAACGTTAATCCGGCAGGTCCACCACAAGTTGTTCGGGAGATGTGGTCGGATTTATTGGCGGAAATTGGGGCGTATCCAGATCCAGCAGGCGAACCATTTTTGTCTGCAGTAGCCGATTTTCACGACGTTTCTAAGTCATCGGTATTTGTAGGAAATGGGGCTGCAGAATTGCTGGCACTTGTCGCCGAACGCTACCGAGGTAAGCGTGCGATTGTTGTCCATCCGACGTTTTCAGAGTATGAAGCGACGTTGACAGCCAAAAACGTTGAGGTTGTTCGCGTTGTGGCAGTTGAAGCAGATGGATTCAAGTTACCTTTGAGTGAAATCAAACAAGCTATGGCGTCAGCTGCGGTTCTCTATTTATGTACACCTAACAATCCGACGGGCATAATGCCTGAACGCAAAGATTTGCAGGACATTATCCGTTACGGCGCCGAAGTGGGTTGTGACATTGTGTTGGATGAAGCCTTCATTGATTTTGTCGATGAAAAGCTGTCATTCATCCCGGCAATAAAAGAAAATCCACATGTCATCGTCGTGCGCTCCATGACAAAAATGTATGCCATTCCGGGTATCCGCCTTGGCTATGTCGTAGCTAATCCATCTGTAATTGTCGGTATAAAAAAATTGGCACCGCATTGGAATGTTAATGGCATGGCGGCGCGAATTGGGGCGGCTTGTTTACCGGGGGAATCGTTCCGACAACAGGCGATTCAGCATAGTCAGCAGCAACGTGAACAGTTAACCGCATTTCTTATGGCCAATGGCTGTACGGTGACGGATTCTGTGACGAATTTTCTGTCGTTTAAAACAGGACGAGCTGCCAACACGCTCTATCAAGATTTATTGGCACGGGGTATTGTGCTCCGGCACTCCGAAAACTTTCACGGTATGGACGGTCGTTGGTTCAGAATCGGTATGAAGAATGAGGCGGAAATGGCTGTGTTGACAGAGGAGTTGAGTCGATGGTTCGCGGAAAACTAACGTTTATAAGCGGTGGAGTTCGCAGTGGGAAAAGTGCCTATGCGGAACGACAGCTTGTGGAAGAAGCACAGCTTCATGACGGGCGACTGGTTTATATTGCTTCAGGATTAGCAACGGATTCAGAAATGCAGGCACGAATTGAGCGTCATCGACAAGACCGTTCAGATCAAAACTGGACAACACTAGAGCAGTCGGCAAAGCTAGAAGAAGTATTGCCCGCCATTCAACAAGGTGACTATGTCTTATGGGATTGTTTAACAACCTGGCTGGCAAATGAATTATATGAAGGTTGGGAAACGGGGATACCGTGCCTGGGGCAAGCGGGCTGTATGGAACAAAAAGTACAGACATTGTACGCAACAATCGATACGCTGCTGATGACAGCTAAACACCTGACAATCGTGTCGAATGAAGTGCTGGATGAGCTGCCGTCAACGTATGAAGAAACGAATTGTTATCGGCAATGGATTGGGCGGATTCACCAGCAACTTGTAGCGACGGCTGATACGGCAATTGAAATGGATTATGGGCTAGCGACGTATTGGAAAAATGGGTGAGGGGGTACTGGCATGAATGGATTGATGGTGTTAGGGACTGCATCAGATTCTGGAAAAACGATGATTTGTACAGCGCTATGCCGTATTTTATCGGACGAAGGTGTACGAGTGACGCCATTTAAATCGCAAAATATGTCTAGATTTTCTGCGACAACAGATAACGGTGAAGAAATGAGCCGTGCGCAATTTATCCAAGCATTGGCGGCTAGAACGGTGCCATCCATTTATATGAATCCGATTTTGCTGAAACCAGTGGCAGGCATGAAATCAGAAGTGCTTTTTTTCGGAGAAAAATTTGGCCCAATAGCCGGAATGACGTACCGGGATCAGTTTTTCAATCGGGGAATTGAAGCGATTCAGACGTCACTTAACAAACTGGCGGATAACTATGACACGGTCATTATTGAAGGAGCTGGAAGCCCGGCAGAAGTCAATCTCAATGACCGAGAAATCGTCAATATGCGCGTGGCTGAAATCGCGGATGTGCCTGCTGTGTTAGTGGCTGATATTGACCGTGGAGGTGCCATTGCGTCGATTGTCGGCACATTGCAATTGCTTCCAGAAGCGCACCGTGCGCGTGTGAAAGCCATAGTTATCAATAAATTTCATGGGGACGTCTCGTTATTCCAAGAAGGTATTGAATTTATTGAAACGTATACGGGCATCCCTGTGGCTGGTGTGATTCCATACATGGTTAATCATGGCATTGAAGAGGAAGACGCGGATCGACCGGTTATGTCTGCACCGCGTGGCGTTGATATCTACGACGAGTGGGCGGCGCATGTGAAGGCAAATCTTAATTGGCCGTTATTGAAAGATATTCTATCGGAACCGAGGGAATAAGATGAACGGTATATTGTTGGCGCTACAGTTTTTTACAGCTATCCCAGTGAAGAAGGAGCTGCCTCTTGGTCGTCAAGAAGTGACGGCGATGTATGTGGCGTTGCCGTTTGTTGGAGCAGCAATTGGGCTGGCGATGTATACAGTATCCGTTCTTCTGTTGGATGTTGTACATGTTGGTCCGCTTCTTGCTGCGGTGTTTGTGCTGTTGGTGGGAATCATTTTGACTGGCGGATTACATCTAGATGGCTGGGCAGATACAGGCGATGCGTTCTTTTCTTATCGAGATCGCGCCAAACGATTGGAAATATTGGATGATCCGCGCCTTGGTGCATTTGGTACGATGGCATTGGTTTTACTCATTGTTGTCAAAATCACTTTGTTCAATGAAATCCTAATGCGTGGGACGGGACATATAGCGTTATTTATCGCCATTCCTTTTTTAGCGAGAGCTGCCTTGAATGTTTATTTCACAATGGTTCCTCTTGCGAAGGATAAAGGAATTGCTCATTTTTTTAAAGAGAAGATGGCTGGCAATGTGATTATTGGTTGTTCATTGGCTACTAGTGCGGTGGTGTTGGTAGCTGTTGCTTTGATTATGAATAGTTTGCTCCTGCCAATTGGGTTGTTTGCTGTACTAGCAGTTACCCTTATCGTGTTTTGTAGCTGGTCACGCAAGCATTTTGGTGGTGTTAGCGGTGATTTATGTGGGGCTTTTATCGAAGGAACGGAGGCGTTGTTATGGATGACCGTTTTGTGCTTCATGTAATCCGTCATTTGCCAACTGCTGGCAATGAACAGCGCAAGTATATTGGCTGGACAGATGAGTCGATTGTAGCGACGCAGGCTGAGTGTCTGTTACCCGCATCATTCGTTGTAGGTAGCGATTTGTTACGTGCTAGGCAAACAGCCGCTCTTTATTTCCCTGAGGCGACATATGAAGCGGATTCGAATTGGCGTGAATGTCATTTTGGCGATTTTGAAGGAAAAACATATGTCGACCTTGAAAAGGATATAGACTATTGTCGGTGGATTGACGATCCGTATAACTATGCACCGCGTGGTGGAGAAAGTTTGATAGCGCTAGAACAGCGGGTGCTATCGGCTTTGAAGCGGGTTTCAAATGGTTCGGTAATTGTGACGCATGGTGGACCGATTCGGCTACTATTGACAAGGTTTTCACCAATAGTCAAAGAGTTTTGGTCATGGTCGATTCCGCATGGAACAGGTTATCGACTGGAGTGGGCCAGTGAACAAGCATTCGAGGAGGGACAGCGATGCACGTCATTATCGGCGGTGCTCATAACGGCAAGCGGGAGTATGTGAGGACGATGTTGGCGGGTAGGGAAGTCGAGTGGCGGGAAGTAGGTCACTTGTACAACTCAGACGCTACTCAGACAATAGTTATCTCGGGCATTGAAAAGTGGCTTGCAGAGACGGATTTGTCGGAAGCAGATGCGACTGACTACGTATTGACCACGGTTGCCGATCGTGATGTAATTGTCGTTTTAACCGATATCGGTCGAGGAATTGTACCGATAGAAGCACAGCAAAGAAAGTTGCGGGATGCTTGCGGCCGGCTCTATCAGCGGTTGATGGCAGAGGCAGATGAAGTGACGCGGATTTGGTATGGCCTTGCACAAACTTTGAAGAAAAGGGGAGAGGAATCATGAAAATTTACACACGCACAGGAGACAAAGGGCAAACGAGTTTAATAGGTGGACGTGTTGACAAGGACAGTTTGCGAGTGGAAGCCTATGGCACGATGGATGAATTGAATTCATTTGTCGGGAAGGCGATGACAGAGTTGGATGGGACTATTTTTGCAGATATGCTGGCAGATTTGGAAGCTATCCAAAATGAATTATTTGACGGCGGCGGTGACCTCGCAAACGTTATGAAGGAGCGCCACTATAAATTATCCGATGAGCCAATTGAAGTGTTAGAACAGCGCATCGACAAGCTAATGGAGGAAGCGCCGGAGCTTGAGCGCTTCATATTACCGGGTGGGTCACCAGCGGCGGCAACCCTTCATATCGCACGGACAATCGCGAGACGCGCGGAGCGTCAGACCGTATCTCTCATGAAGGCAGAAGAAGACGTTTCACCAGCTGTTCAACGCTATTTGAATCGACTCTCCGACTATCTATTTGTCGCGGCGCGTATTGCCAATGCAAGGGTGAATGTACCCGATAATGAATATGTCCGCAGTGCAAAAGTATTCAGGACGGATAAGAAAAAGGAGTCATAAGTAAATGAAATTGAGAACGATGACATTAACGGCACTATTCGTAGCGATGTGTGCCGTTGGTGGTTTAATTAAAATACCATCAGCTGTTGGTTCGTTAGCGCTAGACACGGTACCGGCTCTCGTATCAGCTACCTTTTTGCCGCCTGTATTTTCAGGAATTGCCGCCGTGCTAGGTCATACAGCTTCTGCGATGTATGCGGGATTTCCATTAGGGCCCTTTCATGTGATTATCGCCCTTGAAATGTTCGTCATTATTTTCATCTTTGCTCGTATGCATCAAGCGGGCAGTAACGTGATGAAGTGGGTATTCTTCATTATCGCCAATAGCTTGCTTGCACCACTGCCATTTTACTTCTTAGTGTCACCGGCATTTTTCATAGGAATATTGCCATCGATTGTTGTCGCAACTGTGCTAAACGCTGTTGTCGCGGCTGTCGTTTTGCCAGCACTCAAGTCTGTTGTAGTAGATCGTATAGGGGTATTGAGATGAGAAATGCCATTGACATTGGTAATGGTTTTATCGTCACAACCGACAATTCAGGCGGCATCGGTGAAAAACGAGGCGATATCGTTGCCGCGCCAGACCATGTCACAGCCTATTTTGCTGCGCGTGTCGCATTGCTCGAACAATGGGCGAGTCATGCGGAACCTGTCACCATTATTATCCACAATTTTAGCGGTAGCGCGAGTTGGGAAAAATATGTGGCGGGTGTGACGGATTTATTCGAAGAGGCGGGGCTTGCGGCTCCTGCGATTAGTGGCAGCACGGAAACGAATATGGAGCTTGTGCAATCAGCAATGGCGGTGACCATGATTGGTGAGAAAAAAGAGCGGGCGCTTGTTGAAGAGGTTACTTGGTTTACGTACGGCACCCCGCTTGTTGGCAATGAAGTGCTAGAACGCAAAGCAGAAGTTGCGTCACTTCGACTACTTCGGGAGGCATTGGAAGTCGGCATTGTCGAGCGAATCTGGCCAGTCGGCTCAAGCGGTATTTTGCAGGAAGTCCGTCAGATGACAGGCAATGGGATGGCACAGGTTGAAACTGTGCTAGATCCAACGAAATCAGGCGGCCCAGCAACAGTCGTTCTCGTGGCGGTTCCTGCCGAAAAAATAACAGCAGCCGAAGTACTTTTTGGTGCCAATTTGAATAAAATACAAATAAGCTAGTTGAAACCTGCGTCGTCATTGCAGGTTTTTTTGAATTTAGTAGAGGGGAAAGCTGTCGTGGTGTTCCAGTTTCCTCGAAGGGTGTCCGGGTACTCCCAATCCGTCGCCGAGTTCGTGAAATAGGTAGTCCAGTTCCCCCGACAATACACCCAATATCTCAAACTATTCAAAAGTTTAGGTTGACTGAATGCTCATTCATATTTTAAACTAGTAAATAGAGTATCGACATTAAAGTTATTTTCCACTACACTATCACTACTAATTGATACAACAAGAAAGGGGAGAGGACAAATGAGCCCATTACTAATTGCCAACTGGATTTTGTTTCTGGCGGTGACGGCATACGGTTTAGCTTTGTTCACATACTTAATCAAAACACGAATTCAGTTCATCAAGCTCGGTAGAAAAGACGAGTTTGATAACAACGTTAAAGAACGTCTCCAGAAAATATGGGTCTACGTCTTTGGACAGAAAAAATTATTGAAGGATAAGAAAAGTGGAGTAATCCATCTCATGTTCTTCTACGGATTTTTACTCGTCCAATTCGGAGCAATCGATCTGATTTGGAAAGGCTTAAAGCCGGGATCACATTTACCATTTGGTTCAATCTATCCAGCCTTTACATTTTTCCAAGAAATCGTTGCATTGACGATTCTTGTAGCGGTTATCTGGGCATTCCACCGCCGCTATATTGAAAAATTGGTTCGTTTGAAGCGTGGCTGGAAATCAGGACTCGTTCTTATTTTCATCGGTGGCCTTATGCTATCGACGCTACTAGCCAACGGAATGGGGATGATTTGGCATGGACACGAAGCAACCTGGTCAGAGCCAGTTGCATCAGCGATTGCTACAATTTTTGGCTTCCTGCCTGCAACAGTAGCCATTGCTATTTTTTATATCGGCTGGTGGATCCATCTATTAATTTTACTAACGTTCCTTGTGTACGTACCACAATCCAAGCATGCTCACTTAATTGCGGGTCCTGCAAACGTTTACTTTCATCGCTTGGATAATGCGGGTAAGCTAAAAGCCATTGATTTCGAGGCATTAGAAGACGAGGAAAATGAAGACGACATGCCGGCTCTCGGTGTGGGTAAAATCACGGACTTTACACAATTACAAATGATTGACCTATACGCCTGTGTGGAATGCGGACGCTGTACAAATATGTGTCCTGCATCTGGAACAGGAAAAATGCTATCTCCAATGGATTTGATTACGAAGCTACGTGATAACCTGACGAGCACAGGGGCACTTATGACGAAGCAAAAGCCATGGGTACCGACCTTCGCGTTCAACAATACGAAAGCAAACCAGATTGCATTTGCCGCGGGACTTGAAGGCGCTACAATGGATGATATTTACAGTCCATCTTTGATCGGCGATATCATTACAGAAGAAGAAATTTGGGCTTGTACAACATGTCGTAACTGTGAAGATCAATGTCCAGTAATGAACGAGCACGTCGACAAAATCATTGACCTTCGTCGTTATCTTGTTATGACGGAAGGGAAAATGGATGCGGATGCACAGCGCGCAATGACAAATATCGAACGTCAAGGAAATCCATGGGGACTTAACCGTAAAGAAAAAGAAAAATGGCGTGAAGCACGTCCGGATCTTCATATTCCGACAGTGAAGGAATTGAAAAAAGCGGATGAGGAATTTGAGTACCTATTCTGGGTTGGCTCGATGGGTGCATTCGATAACCGCTCACAAAAAATTGCGTTGTCATTTGTTCATCTCATGAATGAAGCTGGCGTCAAATTCGCTATTTTGGGCAATAAAGAGAAGAACTCAGGCGATACACCACGTCGTCTGGGTAATGAGTTTTTATTCCAAGAATTAGCGACTGCCAATATTGAAGAGTTTGAAAAAGCGGGCGTGACAAAACTCGTCACCATTGATCCACATGCTTACAATATCTTTAAAAATGAATACCCAGACTTCGGCTTTAAAGCTGAAGTCATTCACCACACGGAACTGCTATACGAGCTTGTTGTTCAAGGGAAATTGAAACCGCAACATGCGATTAACGAAACGATTACGTTCCACGATTCGTGCTATCTAGGCAGATACAACGATGTTTACGATCCGCCACGTGAAATTCTCAAGGCGATTCCGGGCGTCACACTTGTTGAAATGAAACGTAATCGCGAAGACGGTATGTGCTGTGGTGCAGGTGGGGGCCTTATGTGGATGGAAGAAGACACAGGTCACCGCATTAACGTTGCAAGAACAGAGCAGGCGCTCGAAGTGAGCCCTGGTATTATCTCGTCAGGTTGTCCATACTGCTTGACGATGCTATCTGACGGAACGAAAGCGGTCGAAGTTGAAGACAAAGTTGGCACATACGACATTGCAGAATTACTCGAACGTTCGATTTTTGGTGAAGACGCTCAAGCAATTGAAGAAACAGAAGAGGAACCAGTTTTACAATAAAACTATTGCGGAACTATCAGTATTATCGTAGAATTGAGGAAATGGGAGTGTATGCACTCCCTCTTTTCTTGGAATCATGTTGAGCGAGCGTTCAGTCACTTGTATTTAAAAATGAAAGCGGTAACAAAAATGAGTCCGGAGGCGATACAATGGCAAGAACAGTCATTTTAGATGGGGCACGAACACCTTTTGCGAAATTAGGCGGCGCATTACAGTCTCTAACAGCAAGCGATCTTGGCGGCATTGCGATTAAAGAGGCGTTGAACCGAGCGGGTGTTAAAGAAACTGACGTTGATGAAGTCATTATCGGCACGGTATTGCAGGCAGCCCAAGGACAAATCCCGTCTAGACAAGCCGCAACAAAGGCAGGACTTCCATGGTCTGTAAAAACGGAAACCATTAACAAAGTATGTGCATCCGGTATGCGCAGCGTCACGTTAGGCGACCAGCTTATCCGTCTTGGCGACGAAGAAGTCATTGTCGCAGGTGGTATGGAATCGATGTCCAATGCACCGTACTATTTACCAAAAGGACGTTTTGGCTTGAAAATGGGTGACACACAACTCGTTGACGGCATGATCTATGACGGACTTTCTTGTTCATTCTCATCAGACCGTGTTCATATGGGCACATACGGTAACTCGACAGCGGAGGAACTGTCATTGACACGGGAAGCGCAGGACGAATGGTCACTACGCAGTCATGACCGTGCATTGCAGGCTATTGATAACGGTTTATTCGCGAAAGAAATCATTGCTGTTAATATTCCACAGCGTAAAGGTGACCCATTGACAGTCGATACAGACGAAGCACCACGCCGTGATACATCGCTTGAATCACTGGCAAAATTACGTCCGGCATTCGGCAAAGAGGGCACGATTACAGCTGGCAACGCGCCAGGCGTCAATGATGGGGCATGTGCCCTTGTGTTGATGAATGAACAGCGTGCGCAGCGGGAAGGTAAAACGCCACTAGCAACAATCATTGGTCATGCGGAAGTCGCCATTGAACCGCAAAACTTCCCGCAAACACCAGGGCTTGTCATTAACGAGCTATTGAAAAAGACAAGAAAAAAACTAGAAGATATCGATCTTTTTGAAATAAACGAGGCGTTTGCAGCCGTCGCGCTTGCAAGTGTACAAATTGCGGGTCTTGATCCAGAAAAAGTTAATGTCAACGGCGGGGCAGTGGCGCTTGGACACCCGATAGGTGCCAGTGGAGCACGCATTATACTGACATTGGCATATGAATTGAAACGACGCGGCGGCGGCATAGGCATTGCGGCGATTTGTTCAGGTGGAGGCCAAGGAGATGCAATTATGATTGAAGTAGAAAAATCTGAATAAAGTCGGAGGAATCGACAGTATGGATATTAAAAAAGTAATGGTCATCGGTGCAGGGCAAATGGGTGGAGGCATCGCCCAAGTGTGTGCACAAGCGGGCTATGATGTAAAACTGAACGACATTAAGGAAGAATCCTATGCGAAAGGCATCGCGGTCATCACGAAAAATCTTGCTCGTAATGTTGAAAAAGGTCGTATGATGGAAGATGAAAAATCGGCTGTTCTCGGTCGCATTACAAAGTCACTCGACCTACAAGACGCATCAGATGTTGACATCGTTATCGAAGCAGCTGTTGAAAATATGGACATCAAGCGGTCGATTTTCGCCAAACTCGATGGCATCGTACCAGCGCATGCAATTCTTGCCTCTAATACGTCATCTCTACCGATTACGGAAATCGCAGCGGCCACAAGTCGCCCAGAAAAAGTCATTGGTATGCATTTCATGAATCCAGTACCCGTCATGAAACTCGTCGAAATTATCCGTGGCCTTGCTACAGCGGACGAGGTCTACAAAGCAGTTGAGGATCTGACGGTGAAATTGTTGAAAACACCAGTCGAAGTAAATGACTTTCCAGGATTCGTCGCTAACCGCATACTAATGCCGATGATCAACGAAGCCATCTACACACTGTATGAAGGTGTTGCATCGATTGAGGCGATTGATGATGTCATGAAACTAGGTATGAATCATCCAATGGGTCCATTGCAACTTGCAGATTTCATCGGACTCGATACTTGTTTATACATTATGGAAACATTACACGAAGGATTCGGCGATTCTAAATATCGCCCATGTCCATTGCTTAGAAAATATGTCAAGGCAGGTTGGTTAGGGAAAAAGTCTGGTCGAGGTTTCTACGTCTACAATTAAAGGGGAAACGATTATGAATTTAACATTCACCGAAGAACAGCAGATGATGCGCGACATGGTCCGCGGCTTTGCGAAGACAGAAATTGAGCCGTTCATTCCACAAATGGAAGCGGGCGAATTTCCGCGTGATATTTTGAAGAAGATGGGTCAGCTTGGTTTAATGGGCATTACGGTTCCAGAAAAATATGGCGGTTCAGGCATGGATTTTGTGTCGTATATTAGCGCAATCCACGAGCTGTCAAAAGTGAGTGCTGTCGTTGGCGTTATTTTGTCTGTTCATACGTCGGTCGGCACGAATCCGATTATGTATTTCGGTAATGATGAACAAAAAGAGCGCTATTTGCCGAGATTGGCAAGCGGAGAATATCTCGGTGCATTTTGTTTAACAGAAGCATCCTCTGGGTCTGATGCCGGTTCACTGAAAACGCGAGCCGTGAAAAAAGACGATCACTATGTGTTAAACGGTTCCAAAATGTTCATTACCAACGGTGGGGAAGCGGATGTGTACATTGTGTTCGCATCTACAGACCCTGCACAGGGAACATACGGAATTACAGCCTTTATTGTCGATAAAGATACGCCGGGCTTAATTATCGGCAAAGATGAACAAAAAATGGGGCTTCACGGCTCTCGTACAGTCGAGCTATCGTTTGATAATATGACAGTACCTGCCCGTAATCGTCTCGGAGAAGAAGGCGAAGGGTTTAAAATTGCGATGGCCAATTTGGACGTTGGCCGGATTGGTATCGCGGCACAGGCACTTGGTATTGCAGAAGCAGCACTGGAAGCAGCGACGGGCTATGCGAAAGAACGCGTGCAGTTCGGCAAGCCGATTGCAGCTCAGCAAGGCGTAGGATTCAAATTAGCAGATATGGCAACCGCTGTCGAAGCGGCAAAATTGCTCGTGTACCGTGCAGCACAGCTACGCTCAGAGGGACTACCTTGCGGAAAAGAAGCATCCATGGCCAAACTATTCGCATCGAAAGCAGCAGTTGAAGGCTCCATTGAAGCAGTCCAAGTATTCGGTGGCTACGGCTACACCGAGGATTATCCAGTCGAGCGTTATTTCCGCGACGCCAAAGTAACCGAAATTTACGAAGGTACAAGCGAAATTCAACGCATCGTCATTAGTAAACATTTGATAAAATAACAACATATAAAACAGGGGGAACTAACATGAATTTCAAACTATCCGAAGAGCATGAAATGATCCGCAAAATGGTCCGTGACTTTGCCGAAAACGAAGTAGCACCAACAGCTGCAGAGCGTGATGAAGAAGAACGCTTTGACATGGATATCTTCAAAAAGATGGCAGAACTCGGCCTAACAGGTATTCCTTGGCCAGAAGAGTACGGCGGCATCGGCAGTGACTATCTGGCCTACGTCATCGCAGTAGAAGAACTATCACGCGTCTGCGCTTCAACAGGTGTGACACTTTCTGCCCACACATCACTAGCAGGCTGGCCGGTATTTAAATACGGCACAGAAGAACAAAAACAGAAGTACCTTCGTCCGATGGCAGAAGGTACAAAAATTGGTGCGTATGGCTTAACAGAGCCAAGTTCTGGTTCGGACGCTGGTGGTATGCGTACATCCGCAAAACTAGACGGCGACGATTACGTCTTGAATGGTTCAAAAATCTTTATCACAAACGGTGGAATTGCCGACACATACATCGTTTTCGCAGTCACTGATCCAGAATCAAAACATAAAGGCACAAGCGCGTTTATCGTTGAAAAAGATTTCCCAGGCTTCTCAGTTGGGAAAAAAGAGAGAAAACTAGGTATTCGTTCATCACCAACGACTGAAATTATGTTCGAAAATTGTCGCGTACCGAAAGAAAACCTTCTAGGTGAAGAAGGAGATGGCTTCATCATCGCCATGAAGACACTTGACGGTGGTCGTAATGGTATCGCTGCACAAGCAGTCGGCATCGCACAAGGGGCACTTGACGCATCTGTTGACTACGCGAAAGAACGCGTGCAATTTGGGAAACCAATCGCTGCCAACCAAGGCATTGGCTTCAAACTAGCAGATATGGCAACAGCAACAGAGGCATCTAGATTATTGACATACCAAGCAGCTTGGTTGGAATCAAATAATTTACCGTATGGCAAAGAGTCTGCAATGGCGAAACTAATGGCTGGAGATACGGCGATGAAGGTGACAACAGATGCGGTCCAAGTATTCGGCGGTTACGGCTATACGAAGGACTATCCGGTTGAACGCTTCATGCGCGACGCGAAAATTACGCAAATTTACGAAGGAACGCAGGAAATTCAACGCCTCGTCATCTCCCGTATGCTAACAAAATGATCGGGGGCAACAGCTATGGAAACGAAGCGTAAAGTAAAATCATCGGTTAAGGATGAAGGCCTCATCGAAAAACGGCGTGAACAGATGATTCAAGGTGCGGTGAAATTGTTCAAGGAAAAAGGATTTCATCGCGCAACAACCCGTGAAATTGCCAAGGAAGCGGGCTTTAGCATCGGGACTCTTTATGAATATATCCGAACGAAGGAAGACGTACTCTATCTTGTTTGCGATAGTATTTACAATGAAGTGCATAATCGACTATCTACGCTTCCTGCTCAGGAAGGGACGATTGATGGACTACGTCTAGCGATTGACCAATACTTCCACTTGATTGACGATATGTCCGATGAATTTCTCGTCATGTATCAAGAATCAAAATCATTGCCGAAGGACGCTTTGAAATATGTAATAACAAAAGAAATGGAAATGGTTGCACTGTTTGAAAATCTGCTACAAGCCTGTGTGGAATCGGGGGATTTACGTATAGCGCAAGCAGATATTAGCCTGGCGGCACACCATGTCGTTGTACAAGGACAAATGTGGGCATTCCGCAGATGGGCATTGCAAAAAAATCATACAATTGAAGACTATATTCGTATTCAGACGGATCAGCTTTTCAAAGGGCTTGTGGGGGAGTAAGTAGAGTACCGAAAAAGGGGTGTTTTTTATGGCTACAGTTGAGATCTATAAACCGAAACATCATATCCGGTTCGTCACGGCATCCAGTCTTTTTGACGGCCATGACGCGTCAATCAATATTATGCGTCGTATTTTGCAATCCAGTGGCGCTGAAGTGATTCATTTGGGGCATAATCGTTCTGTCGAGGAAGTCGTCAACGCCGCCATTCAAGAAGACGTGCAAGGCATTGCGATTTCCTCCTACCAAGGTGGTCATGTTGAATACTTTAAATATATGTATGACCTATTGCAGGAAAAAGGTGCGCCACATATTCGTATTTACGGTGGAGGCGGCGGAGTTATTATTCCGAAGGAAATCAAAGACCTACATGACCATGGGATTGCCTGGATTTTCTCACCTGAAGACGGTCGCAAGATGGGGTTACAAGGTATGATTAATCGTATGTTGGAGGAATGTGATTTTCTGACGGAAGTTGACGATGAACTAGGGCAACTTGAAACAGTAACGCCGGAAACACCGGAAGTGCTCGCCAACCTCATTACGTATGCAGAAGAAATATATGATCAGAATGATGCGAAGGCGAATGCGTTAATCACACAGGCACGTGCGCTAACTAAAAACACGCCTGTTCTTGGAATTACAGGTACGGGTGGTGCGGGGAAAAGCTCGCTGACGGATGAGTTAATTAGACGTTTTTTACGAGAACTACCCGATAAGAAAGTGGCCATTCTGTCGATTGACCCGACAAAACAGAAAACAGGCGGTGCATTGCTAGGTGACCGTATTCGCATGAATGCGATTTTTAACAACCGTGTATTCATGCGCAGCCTCGCAACACGCGGTTCTCGAACTGAACTTTCCGGTGCCATCAAGGACGTGCTCGATATTGTTAAAACAGTCGGTTTCGATTTAATCATTGTCGAAACAAGTGGAATCGGGCAAGGGGATGCGGAAATTACAGAAGTATCCGATGCTTCGATGTACGTTATGACAAGTGAATTTGGTGCGCCGACACAACTCGAGAAAATTGACATGATAGACTTCGCAGACCTCATTGTTATCAATAAATTCGAAAGAAAAGGCTCCGAAGACGCACTTCGTCAAGTGCAAAAGCAGTATCAGCGCAGTCATCTATTATGGGATAAAGACATAGCCGATATGCCTGTTTATGGTACAATCGCCAGCCAGTTCAATGACAAAGGAACGAACGCCTTATTTGCCGCGCTTGTCACCGTGTTGAATGAAAAATGTGGATTGGACTGGGAAACATCCTATGGTCAATTCGTCAAAACGCAAAAACAGAATGTCATTATTCCGAATGACCGTCATCATTACTTGCGTGAAATTGCCAGCACGGTACGCGATTATCATAAGAAATCGGAACAACAAGTTGAGCTTGCCCGTCGCCTATTCCAGCTTGAAGGGGCTATGGAAGTTGTCAATGAGCAAGCGCCGAATGATGCACTTACTGCATCGCTTCAATCACTTGTAGACGGTGTGCGTGAAGAGATGACAGCTGAATCGAAACGTATTTTGGCGAATTGGGAACAGTTAAAAGAGGCGTATGCCGGAGATGA
Source organism: Sporosarcina sp. FSL K6-3457 (assembly GCF_038007285.1). Classification (GTDB taxonomy): domain Bacteria; phylum Bacillota; class Bacilli; order Bacillales_A; family Planococcaceae; genus Sporosarcina. Next base: position 3,784,911 of record NZ_JBBOWX010000001.1, on the reverse strand, counting down.
ATTCATTACGAAAATTCGTGATAAAGAACTACGCACAGCTTTAACAACTACCAGCCTTTCTGGTTTAAAAATACCGAAAGTGTCCCTGCCGAAATTCAAGGATTACGGGGAAATTCTACGTTGGGTTTATAAAGAAAATGTACCTGGTTCCTATCCATATACGGCTGGTGTTTTCCCGTTTAAACGAGAAGGGGAAGATCCAAAACGCCAATTTGCTGGCGAAGGAACACCAGAACGGACGAATCGTCGTTTCCATTACTTGTCGAAAGACGACGATGCCAAACGCTTATCGACGGCATTCGACTCTGTTACGTTATACGGGGAAGACCCGGATGAGCGCCCAGACATTTATGGCAAAGTCGGGGAGTCAGGCGTTAGTATTTGTACACTTGAAGATATGAAAAAGCTCTATGCAGGCTTCGATTTATGCGCACCATCGACATCAGTATCGATGACGATTAATGGTCCAGCTCCTATTATTTTGGCGATGTTCATGAACACGGCAATTGATCAGCAAGTTCGCATCAAGGAAGAAGCGCTAGGGCGCACACTGACAATGGAAGAATTCACAGAACTACGTGCGGCGACACTACAAGTTGTGCGTGGGACCGTTCAAGCAGATATACTGAAAGAAGATCAAGGTCAAAACACCTGTATTTTCTCAACAGAATTTGCGCTACGCATGATGGGCGATATTCAGCAGTACTTCATCGACCAACAAGTCCGTAATTACTACTCTGTGTCGATTTCTGGTTATCATATTGCCGAAGCGGGCGCGAATCCGATTTCACAGCTCGCTTTTACACTGGCAAACGGTTTCACCTATATTGAGTATTATTTAAGCCGCGGCATGAATATTGATGATTTTGCGCCGAACTTGTCGTTCTTCTTCTCGAACGGCCTTGATCCGGAATATACGGTAATTGGGCGAGTCGCTCGCCGCATTTGGGCAGTAACGATGCGTGATAAATACGGTGCTAACGAACGCAGCCAGAAGTTGAAATACCACGTACAAACATCAGGGCGTAGTTTGCACGCACAGGAAATCGATTTCAACGATATTCGTACGACGTTGCAGGCGCTAATGGCGTTACAGGATAACTGTAACTCACTTCATACAAACGCTTATGACGAAGCCATCACAACGCCAACAGAGGAATCTGTTCGCCGTGCAATGGCGATTCAAATGATTATTACAAAAGAGCTTGGCCTTGCAAAAAATGAAAACCCGCTTCAAGGGACATTCATCATTGAAGAATTGACGGATCTCGTCGAAGAATCCGTACTCCAAGAATTCGACCGCCTCAATGACCGCGGCGGCGTACTTGGCTCAATGGAAACACAGTACCAACGTGGTAAAATCCAAGAGGAATCCATGCACTACGAAATGCTGAAGCATACGGGGGAACTGCCGATTATTGGTGTCAATACCTATTTGAATCCTAACCCGCCGTCTGCAGACGATATCGATAACATGGAGCTGGCACGCGCAACACAACAAGAAAAAGAAACACAAATCACCAACCTACGTGCTTTCCAAGCTACACATGCTAGTCAAACAGTGGAAGCATTGAACAAGCTAACAGACGTAGCGGTTTCAGGCGGCAACATTTTCGCAGAACTAATGGAAACCGTAAAAGTAGCAAGCCTCGGGCAAATTACCAACGCTCTTTACGAAGTTGGCGGACAGTACCGCAGAAATATGTAATAAAATCCACGGAGATTGCGAACTCTCCGTGGATTTTTGTGATTGAGAGAAATGTAAGAATTAAAATCAGTCAGCCATTTGCCGACTGGTTTTGTTTTTGCCCAATCTAGGAGGATTTTAAGAAAGTTGTAAGAGCCATTTAGTATGGTATTGGTGACATTAAAGTGAATGTCCAATCGATCTTGGATCTATTTAACAAGAATATCATGTCTGAATCATCAGATTTATGTGAGTATTAGCGTAGGAATGAGTATGTATCCCAATCATAGTACGGATCAGATATGTACAACCTATTCAGCGAAGCGTACAATCGAATGAAGAGAAAAATATGATAAGTAGCTGAATATTCGCTGGAGGGGGAAAGAAGTATGCAACAAGCAAGTGCCTGCTTTCGCCAAGGGCGGAGTCAACGGGTATGAGTAAGAAAAAAACGATTGTCATTGTCGTGATGTTTGCCTGTCTGCTGCTCAGTTTTCGTTTGCTCTGGATCAATCAAAATCTTACAGTAGATTATCCTTTGGCAGAAAAGGGGATTTTAGATCTCAGGGGGACGGAATTACAGGATGATAAAAGCATCACGCTAAATGGGGAATGGCTCTTTTATCGTGAGCAATTAGTGGACCCGCAAAAAATGGATGCTCAACAATCAGGCCTAGAGCCATTTGAAATAACCGTTCCTGGAGACTGGCGGAAAAGCGTATCCCATGATGAAAATTCGTCGTACGGATATGGAACGTATCGACTTCGTATTTTATTGGATGAACACGCTAAACAGTATACCTTAAACTTTAAAGAAATAAGGTCGAGTGCGACTATTTTTATAAATGGTGAACACATCGCTAGTATGGGGCAGGTGGCTGAAACCGAGGAAGCGTCTATCCCAGATTATCGTCCATTTGAAGTAACAATGGATGGACAGCTAAAAGAAATTGACCTGATGATTCAAGTTTCAAATTATGAATCTAGCCGTTCAGGTGGAATTGTGAAATCGATTATATTTGGGACATCCACTGCGACGCAAAAAGATCAGCACCTCTCATTTATGATGCAATTCATGGTAGCGACGATCCTATTGCTGCATGGTATTTATGCATTCGCCATCTTTTTATTATTTGGTAGAAAGAGAGAGTTGATTTATCTCTCTATTGCATTTATTTCTGCAACTGTTTCCGTTCTTGTAGATGACGATAAACTATTACTTTACTTACTACCATCTATTGATTGGACGATTTGGAAAAAACTACTTCACTTGTCGTATGCGAGTAGTGCGTTTTTTATGATGCAATTTTGTAAACCGATTATACTTAGAAGTTCAATACATAAAAAGGGGATAGATTTACTATTCAAGCTACTAACTACTTTTTATTCGTTGTACATTGTATGCGTCCTGCTTGATGTTAAGATAATCATTGCTCCGCTTTTTTCAGTTATTATGCTCACTATCCCGGTATTGATTCCTCTGTTGACACTGAGACTAGTAACGATGGTGGGGAAGCCCGAAGTCATCTATTTACTTCTTGCTACTACCAGTATTGCTTCCAGTGCTATATGGGGATCTGCTAAAAGTAGATTATACGCTTCATTTCCTTACTATCCGTTTGACATCATCATTGGTGTAATTTTTTTCGCGATATTTTGGTTCAAACGCTTTTTCCAAGTGACGGATGAAAGTAAGGAATTGACTGTGAAATTGCAAAAAGAGATCCAACAAAAGGATGATTTTCTTGCCAATACATCGCATGAATTAAGAAATCCGCTTCATGGAATTATGAATATTTCCCAAACTATTTATGATAGTGAGAAGGATCATCTGACTGAAGAAAGTAAGAAAAACTTACAGATTGTCATGACAGTCGGGCGGCGTATGTCGATGATTCTGAATGATCTCTTGGATATCAAAAAACTCAACGAGAATCGAATTAGCTTACAGGTTAGGGAAGTAGATCTAACATCGGTGGTAGCTGGTGTCTTTGATACGCTTCGTTTTATGAGGGAAGGAAAATGTATTACATTTGTCCAAAAGATTCCTGAGATGTTTCCAAAGGTAGTGGCGGATGAAAACCGTCTATTCCAAATTCTATTCAATTTGGTGCATAACGCGGTGAAGTATACGGCTGAGGGAGAAATCATTGTTTCGGCTGAAGTAAGAAATGGTCAGGCCTTGATTTATGTGCAGGATCAGGGGATTGGAATGGATGAGGAAACCGTGAAGCATATTTTCCAGCCTTATGAGCGGGCGGACTCTGAAATGACTGCAATTGCGGGTGGAATCGGACTTGGGTTGAGTATTTGCATGCAGTTAGTTCAATTGCATGGAGGCTCTCTATCCGTCACGTCAATCGTAGGGAAGGGGTCTACCTTTACTTTCACGCTTCCGATAGCGGAACGTCAACTGGCATTGGGAGCTTCTCGTCCTGAAGCAGTCAAAAATGTGGAATTAGTGCATGTGAAAAGCAATTCCAAAGTTTACGTGAATAAGGGACAACCCCGACTTCTAGTTGTAGATGATGATCCGCTTAATTTGTCGATTGTGGAGCAGATTTTGTCGGCAGAACAATATGACGTTGTCACCTGTACGAGTGGCAAGGAGGCATTGGTTTTATTGGATAAGGAGAGATGGGATCTCGTTATTTCTGATGTCATGATGCCACATATGTCAGGCTATGAATTGACGCGGAAAATTCGAGAGAGGTTTACTTTGTCGGAATTGCCTATTTTGCTGTTGACTGCGCGGAGTCAATTGGAGGATATTCAAACAGGGTTTATGAGTGGTGCGAATGACTATGTCACAAAGCCTGTAGAAAAACTTGAATTGATCACAAGGGTGAGAGCGCTAACGGATTTGAAAGCATCGATTCATGAAAGAGTACGAATGGAGGCGGCTTGGCTGCAAGCGCAAATCCGACCTCATTTTCTATTCAATACGTTAAATACGATTGCAGCGCTTAGTGAGTTAGATACATCAAAAGTGACGAAAATGCTAGACGAGTTCGGAAATTATTTACAAGCGAGTTTTACTACCCGAAATTTGGATCCACTGGTTTCCTTAGCAAAGGAACTTGAATTGGTACGATCGTATGTATTTATCGAACAACAGCGTTTTGGTGATCGATTGCATGTAGAATGGGAAATTGGTGAGATGCCGAATGTAGAAGTTCCACCGCTGACGATTCAGACACTTGTAGAAAATGCCATCAATCACGGAGTGTTAAAACGCCGCGATGGTGGGACGGTTCGACTTCAACTTTTCGAATGGCAAGAATACGTCGATATTTCAATTATGGATAATGGAGTAGGAATTTCGGAAGAAAGATTAAAGAGGCTGTTAACCAATGAAACGGAGGGGCAGCGTGGGATTGGTTTGTTAAATACCGATAAGCGGTTAAAGCAGCAATTCGGACGTGGATTGGCTATTATAAGTAAGCTAGATGAAGGAACTACCGTTACGTTTCGTGTTCCGAAAGTCGAATAATGCAAAGGACTGCTGACTGGTCATTTTGACTTTTTGAGCAGTCCTTATGTATTTATGGGGCATGTAAAATGGATTCATAGAGCATGTTCGTAGCAGGCTCAAGTATCCCAAGCGCCAAAGCATGTTCAAAAAATCATCCATTACAACTTTCAAAGTGAAATATTTCTAGAAGGCAAATCGAAAAACGTGACATACTTTACCTTTATTTCCTATACTATAAGTAATGACGCAATAGGGGGGTCTGCATGTATAGGTTGAAGCACTTCATCATTATTATTATAATTATCTTCCTTATTTATTTTCTCTATGATGACGGCCTAGGCGCCATTCCTTTCCTCTTAGCAGCCATCTATTTGTGCTGGATTGTCGTAAAAGAACTTAAAAGCTTGAGAAAGAGTAAAAGAATGTAGCATATTTCAGCTTTCATTGTATATAATGGTATGTATGTTTATATTCATTCAGCGGGGCACCCGCTGAATGAATATAAAGCCTCCGGCGGATGTCGCGGATTTTTAGGGGAGCTTTTTTAGGAAAAGTGTAGAATGCCGTCTAGCCTCGATAGGCGTTGGAGGGCTTACCGCAAAAGGTGTGCTTTTCACCTTTTCGGAAAGACCGAAACGACCCGAGAGGCTGGCATTCGGAAACTGGACAAGAGCTCGCTCGAAAAAAATCCGGACGCAATTACGCCGGGCGTAATTGATTTGTAGAGAAAGGACGTGCGTCTATTGAATATTCGTGAAATGACAAAAGAACAACTATCGGAAGAATCGATGATTAATATCGCCTATGCGATTTTGACTGAAAGACATGAACCACTTACCCTCCAACAGCTGATGGATGAAATTCGTAAGCTCACAGGTATAAGCGAAAAGAAGATGAAGGAAAAATTGCAACAATTTTATACCGACATGAACATTGATGGAAGGTTCCTTGCCATCAACGACAACCGTTGGGGTCTTCGTGAATGGTATCCAGTTGATCAGATTGAAGAAGAAACAGCTCCAGTCGTTAAAGTCCGCAAGAAGAAAAAGAAAAAAGCAGTATTGGATGACGATGAGGAAGAGGACGAAGAAGATGACGATGAGGACGAGCTATTCGACGAGGAATTCGATGAGCTAATTGATGACGATGAGGAAGATGATGAGGACGAGGACGAAGAAGAAATCGTAGAAATCGAAGTGGATCTACTTGAGCCTGACGATGACCTTGAAATCATTCCTGATGATGAAGACATAGAACTTGATGAAGAAGATGAAGAAGAAGAGGACGAGGAAGAAATTGAAGAATAAGTACTTGACTTCATGCGTCTAACACTATAAGATTTTACTGGGCTCCTTAAAAAGGACACAAGAAACCAGTGCATATGCGCTCCTCCTGTAGATTATATCTATAGATGGAGCGCTTTTTAATTTTTTCATTAAATAAGTGAACGGAGGAGTTTGACATGACAAAATATATTTTTGTAACCGGTGGTGTCGTATCATCACTCGGTAAAGGCATTAACGCAGCATCACTTGGACGGTTATTGAAAAGCCGAGGCCTTCAGGTGACGATGCAAAAGTTCGATCCATACATTAACCTAGACCCAAGAATGATGAGTCCTCTGCAGCATGGTGAAGTATTCGTCACAGAAGATGGTGCAGAAACAGATCTTGACCTCGGCCATTACGAGCGTTTTATCGACATTAAATTGAACAAGTATTCGAATGTTACAATGGGGAAAGTCTATTCCTCTGTATTGAAAAAAGAACGCCGTGGCGAATATAATGGGGCGACAGTTCAAGTTATCCCTCATATTACCAATGAAATCAAAAGCCTCATCAAACGCGCTGGAAAAGAAACGAACGCAGACGTTGTTATTACTGAAATTGGCGGCAGTGTTGGCGATATCGAATCACTTCCATACCTTGAAGCACTTCGTCAGATGAAAACAGATCTTGGGAAAAATGATGTCATGTATATCCATAACACCCTCATTCCTTATTTACATGCAGCTGGTGAAATGAAGACAAAACCGACACAGCATAGCGTAAAGGAACTTCGAAGCCTTGGGATTCAGCCGAATATGATTGTCGTTCGGAGTGAATATCCAGTGCCACAAGAAATGAAAGACAAAATTGCATTGTTCTGCAATATTAAATCAGAAGAAGTCATCGAAGCACTTGATGCAGAAACATTGTATGAAGTGCCATTAAGATTGCATGAACAAAACATGGATCGAATCGTCGTAGATTTCCTTGGACTTGAGACGAAAGAGCCTGATTTGACAGAAATCGTAGCACTCGTCAATAAGGTGAAATCCTTGTCAAAAACAGTTCGTATTGGAATTGTTGGCAAGTATGTTGAATTGCAGGATGCTTATTTCTCAGCAGTGGAAGCGTTGCGTCATGCAGGGTATGACTTTGATGCGGATATTGAATTTAAGTGGGTTAATTCCGAAGAAGTGACAGCACAAAATGCATCTGAATACCTTGGAGATGTAGAGGGAATCCTTGTACCTGGTGGCTTCGGCGAACGTGGAATTGCTGGTAAAATTGAAGCAATCACATATGCGCGGACAAACCAAGTACCGTTTTTCGGAATTAGTCTTGGAATGCAATTGGCAGCAGTTGAATACGCACGTAATATCATGGGACTGGAAGATGCTCATTCAGCTGAATTCGATAAAGATACAAAATATCGAATTGTCGAATGTCCTGCTGAAAGTGTAGAAGACTATTTCAGATTGGGTATCTATCCATGTAAATTAAAAGAAGGAACAAAAGCGCGTGCAGCTTACGGTGAAGAGTTGATTTACGAACGCCACCGTAATCGCTATGAATTTAATAATGAATACCGTGAGCAATTTGAAGCGGCGGGTATGACACTTTCTGGTATAAGCCCGAACGATGAGCTTGTTGAAATCATCGAATTGGAAGACCACCCATTTTTCATCGGTGTGGCATTCCATCCAGAATTTGCATCACGCCCAACACGTCCACAACCACTAATCCGCGACTTCGTTAAAGCGGCACTTGCCGGAAAGTGAGTAGTAGACATAAAAAATTTAAAAAGCTACATCCAAGCAAAGTTATGCTTGTGATGTAGCTTTTTTCATTGCTTAGGAAGCTATAAAATCTCGTGCTGCGGATAAGTTATGACGTAGAGATTTCATGTTTAGGCTCCAGCGCTTTTGTTCTTAATCCTCGTCAGAAACCATTTCATCATACGCAAGTTTTACCGCTTCATAAACAAACAAAGCAGCAATAGCATGTGGTTGAACAATCCGCTCCCCGTTATCCCCAGGTAACAATCCGCGCGTCAGACCTGTCGATACATACGTATAAGACAAATCTTCAAGTGTGTTCCCTTCACCTGGCTTGTCGGCACTCAACGCAGCGAATGGAATGAAGCGTTCTGCAAGGGATTGTGCTAGACTAAGTACACGCTCGTCCTCTGCTGAATGTGTCAATAACCAGACACGATCCGCTGATTCGATATCCATCCCTTCCACATAGCGAACGGCTCCCTTAAAAGGGTTTACATTAGTTAGCGCAGTTGCTGTCACGGCTCCCATTTCACCAAATCCTGCAATAATTACCCGGCCTTGGCCAATCGTTGCCTGCGCTAGAAGTCGGGCTGTTTCTTCAACAGATTCTTCATTATTAGTAGCTATCCGCTGAAGAAGTCCACCAATTTGTGTCGTCAATATTTTCATAATGATCACCTCTATTCCATTATAAGAAGCGATGACATGGAAAGCAAAATCTCCCCATTACGTAATTGATTTCAAATAAAAGAAGGAAAAAACTTTATTTTGTCAAATAAGTACTAGTACACAAGTGGGTTTAACGGGAAGAAGGGGTAGATATTGAAAAGTTTGTTAATCGTAGATGATCAAACGGGTATCCGTCTCCTCCTAGACGAGGTGTTCCGTCGGGAGGGGTTTGTAACGCGACTCGCTGCTAATGGAATGGAAGCGCTTCAGGCTGTGAAGGATGAAGTGCCAGGCTGTATTCTACTTGACATGAAAATGCCTGGAATAGACGGTGTTGAAGTATTGAAAAGAATAAAAAGTAGTTGGCCGGAAATTCCGGTCATTATGATGACCGCATATGGGGAAATAGAAATGACGGACGATGCGCTGGAAATTGGCGCATTAAAATATTTTACAAAGCCTTTTGATATTTATGAAGTTCGAGACGCCGTCAATGCACTTTTTGAAAATTGACAAATTGGACAGTGGTAAACACTGTTCTTTTTTGTTATGATGATGGTGGTAAAATTAATATTCAATATTCAGTTCGATTTTTTTGGAGGAGGAATTTATATGGCGTTGGAATCGATGAAAGATATGATGATTAAAGGGAAAAAAGAAGGGTATGCAATCGGTCAGTTCAACCTGAACAACCTTGAATACACACAAGCAATTTTACAAGCTGCACAAGAGGAGCAATCACCAGTTATTTTAGGTGTTTCCGAAGGCGCAGCACGTTACATGGGTGGTTTTACAACTGTCGTTAATATGACGAAAGGTCTTATCCATGATTATAAAATCACTGTCCCAGTTGCGATTCACCTTGACCACGGTTCAAGTTTTGAAAAATGTAAAGAAGCAATTGATGCAGGATTCACATCTGTTATGATTGATGCATCATCAAAATCACTTGCTGAAAACATTGAAATTACGAAAAGCGTTGTTGACTACGCACATGAGCGCGGTGTTTCTGTGGAAGCAGAACTGGGTGTCGTTGGTGGACAAGAAGACGATATCATTGCAGAAGGTGTTATTTATGCAGACCCAGCAGAATGTAAAGAACTTGTTGAAAAAACAGGTATTGATTGCCTAGCACCTGCACTTGGATCAGTTCACGGGCCTTATAAAGGTGAACCGAATCTTGGCTTTAAAGAAATGGAAGAAATTTCAGGCCAATCGGATCTACCACTTGTACTACATGGCGGAACAGGTATCCCAACAAAAGATATCCAACGTTCGATTTCTTTAGGAACAGCTAAAATCAACGTGAACACAGAAAACCAAATTGAAGGTACAAAAGCTGTCCGTGAAGCACTTGCGGCAGATGCTGAAGTATATGATCCACGTAAATACCTTACACCAATGCGCGACGCTATTAAGAAATCGGTGATCGGTAAAATGCGTGAATTTGGTAGTTCACAAAAGGCTTAATAATAGAGTAAGAGTAAAGAGGAGAAGCATTCTTTGTGATGCATTCTCCTCCTTTTCCATTAAAAAGTAGCTATTCAAGACAAAACAAAGGGGGATGTTTAGTATGAAGTTTTTCATTGATACGGCGAATTTTGAAGAGATTAAGGAAGCGCATAGCTGGGGGATTGTATCGGGTGTGACAACAAATCCATCACTCGTTGCAAAAGAGGATGTGCCATTCCATGATCGATTACGTGAAATTTGTGCGCTTGTTCCGGGATCAGTTAGTGCAGAAGTTATAGCACTCGATGCAGAAGGAATGATCCGAGAGGGACGGGAACTTGCAGCAATCTCTCCAAATATTACAGTGAAATTGCCAATGACGCCAGAAGGCTTGAAGGCTTGTTCTGTTTTTTCACAAGAAGGCATTAAAACGAATGTGACACTCATCTTCAGTGCGAACCAGGCACTCCTTGCCGCACGTGCGGGTGCTACGTATGTTTCTCCGTTTCTTGGCAGATTAGATGATATTGGACAAGACGGGATGGCATTAGTATCTACAATTGCAGATATCTTCACAATCCATGACATAAAAACTGAAATTATTGCTGCCTCTATTCGTGGTCCTCAGCATATTACAGATGCTGCACTAAGCGGTGCACATATTGCAACAACACCATTTAATGTATTAAAACAATTATTTAATCATCCATTGACTGATAAAGGAATCGAAGCATTCCTTGCAGACTGGGAAGCAAGAAAGAACAAGTGACGTACTGAAGGAGAGTAATATGGACGTTTACAAAATAACAGGTGGCAAACGATTGCAAGGGACTATCAAAGTCAGTGGAGCAAAAAATAGTGCGGTTGCATTAATACCGGCTTCCATTTTAGCTGATTCTCTTGTAACCATTGAGGGGCTACCGGAAATTTCCGACGTTGTGACGCTTCAAGCTCTACTTGAAGATATTGGTGGAAAAGTCGAGTTTGCTAATGGAACGATGACGATAGATCCAACAGAAATGGTTTCTATGCCGCTTCCGAACGGCAATGTGAAAAAGCTTCGGGCATCGTATTATTTGATGGGTGCCATGCTAGGTAGATTTAAAAATGCAGTCATTGGTCTTCCGGGAGGCTGTCATTTAGGTCCAAGGCCGATTGATCAGCATATTAAAGGCTTTGAAGCACTTGGTGCAAAAGTAACGAACGAACATGGTGCTATCTATTTGCGTGCCGAGGAACTTCGTGGTGCAAAAATCTATTTGGATGTTGTCAGTGTCGGAGCGACCATTAATATCATGCTTGCAGCAGTACTTGCAAAAGGACGTACAACCATTGAGAATGCAGCGAAAGAGCCTGAAATTATCGACGTCGCTACATTACTCTCTAATATGGGTGCGAAAATTAAAGGTGCAGGAACGAATGTGATTCGAATTGATGGTGTGGACAAGCTTCACGGGACAAAGCATACGATCATCCCAGACCGAATTGAAGCGGGGACATTTATGATCATGGCAGCTGTGGCAGGGGATGGAATAACAATCGACAATGTTATTCCATTCCATGTCGAAGCATTGACGGCGAAGCTCCGTGAAATGGGTGTGAACGTTGTCGAGGGCGCGGAACAAATTTATATTCCGAAGTCGAGAAATTTGCAAGCAGTCGATGTGAAAACACTTGTCTATCCAGGTTTTCCAACAGACTTGCAACAGCCGTTCTCTGTGCTGCTAACACAATCAATTGGTTCTTCAATGATTACGGATACAGTATACTCAGCTAGGTTCAAGCATATTGACGAGCTTCGTAGGATGAATGCAGATGGCCGTGTGGAAGGTCGATTAGCAATTCTTGCTGGACCGACACCGTTGCAGGCAGCTACGGTTCGTGCGTCCGACCTTCGTGCTGGCGCCGCACTTGTTATCGCGGGGCTCGTTGCAGATGGTGTAACAGAAGTGCAAGAAATTCAACATATCGAGCGTGGCTATAGTTCACTAATTGAAAAACTTCGAGGACTGGGTGCAGAAATTCATAAAGTAACAATTCCGGAGGAAGTCGTCGTTAGCGAATGAATAGCGTAACACTATAACTATTTATGTTATACTTATTCTGAATCGTAAAACCTACGGGATAACCGTAAAAACGGGAGGAATACAGCCAATGGAACGCAGTTTATCAATGGAATTAGTCCGTGTCACAGAAGCGGCAGCAGTATCAGCGTCACGTTGGATGGGACGCGGTTTGAAAAATGAGGCAGACGATGCTGCAACTACAGCGATGCGTAACGTGTTTGATACGATTCCGATGCAAGGAATTGTTGTGATTGGTGAAGGTGAGATGGACGAAGCACCAATGCTTTATATTGGTGAAGAGTTGGGAACAGGTCAGGGCCCTGAAGTGGATGTCGCTGTCGACCCGCTTGAAGGGACCAATATTGTTGCAGCTGGTGGCTGGAATGCACTTGCAGTCATCGCCATCGCAGATAAAGGCAACTTGCTTCATGCACCGGATATGTACATGGATAAAATTGCGGTTGGTCCAGAAGCGGTTGGTAAAGTCAGTTTAGACTCGACAATAACAGAGAACCTTCTTGCTGTTGCGAAAGCAAAAAACAAGGACATTGGGGATATTGTTGCCACAGTTCTGAACAGAGAACGCCATACTCACATCATTGAAGAAATTCGTGCAGCAGGTGCGCGTATTAAGCTTATCACTGACGGCGATGTGGCAGCTGCCATCAACACTGCGTTTGATGAAACTGGTGTGGACATTATGTTCGGCATTGGCGGTGCGCCAGAAGGTGTTATTGCAGCTGCTGGACTAAAATGTCTTGGCGGCGAACTCCAAGGCAGACTGATGCCGGCTGATGATGAGCAGCGTGAACGTTGTGAAAAAATGGGCATCGATGTTAGCAAAATTTTGTACATGGATGACCTCGTCAAGGGAGACGACGCAATTTTCGCGGCAACTGGCGTGACAGACGGAGAGCTTCTTCGCGGCGTACAGTTTAAAGGTGGCTATAGTGAGACACACTCACTTGTCATGCGTTCAAAATCGGGTACAATTCGATTTGTGGAAGGTCGTCATAGCATGGAGAAAAAACCTCTACTCGTTATGCAAGACTAATGTGAATCAGTGTAATGAATTATAGACCCCATCGCCCGGCCATGCGCCGGGCATCTTCCCTTTGCCTCAAAAAAATACCCATTAACGTAAAGAGTGGTGCCAAAAGATGACAATATTAACAATTTCGACGCTAGAAAATATGACGCTAAAAGAGTTATATGCCCTCGCTAAACAATATAAAATTGCTTATTATGCAAAACTAACAAAAAAAGAATTGATTTTTTCAATATTAAAATCAAGAGCTGAGCAAGAAGGCTTTTTCTTCATGGAAGGTGTCCTTGAAATCATCCAATCAGAAGGCTATGGCTTCCTTCGTCCTATCAACTATTCTCCGAGCTCCGAAGATATTTATATATCTGCCTCACAAATTCGTCGGTTTGATTTGCGAAATGGTGACAAAGTGTCCGGGAAAGTTCGACCGCCGAAAGAATCGGAACGCTATTATGGCTTATTACAAGTAGAGGCTGTCAACGGTGAAGATCCGGAAGTAGCACGTGAGCGAGTGCATTTCCCGGCCCTTACACCACTATATCCAGACCGTCATATCAAACTTGAAGCTGACCCTATGAAGCTATCGACACGGATTATGGATCTCATCTCGCCAGTCGGTTTTGGTCAGCGTGGACTCATTGCGGCGCCTCCAAAAGCAGGGAAAACATTACTGTTGAAGGAAATTGCCAACTCCATAACGACAAATCATCCAGAAGCGGAACTGATTGTCCTCCTCATTGACGAAAGACCTGAAGAGGTAACGGACATCGAGCGGTCGGTCAATGCCGATGTCGTCAGTTCGACATTTGATGAATTACCGGAAAACCATGTCAAGGTGGCAGAGCTTGTATTAGAACGAGCTATGCGATTAGTGGAACATAAACGGGATGTTATTATCCTGATGGACTCCATCACTCGACTTGCACGTGCTTATAACCTTGTGATTCCGACAAGTGGACGTACGTTGTCCGGGGGGATTGACCCGGCTGCTTTCCATCGTCCAAAGCGATTTTTTGGAGCAGCACGTAATCTTGAAGAAGGCGGTAGCTTAACAATTCTAGCGACAGCTTTAATCGACACAGGTTCCCGCATGGACGAAGTCATCTACGAAGAATTCAAAGGGACAGGTAATATGGAGTTGCATCTTGATCGTCATCTTGCGGAACGCCGAATTTTCCCAGCGCTCGATATTCGCCGCTCAGGGACGCGGAAAGAGGAATTACTCATTCCGGCCAGCCAGCTTGAAAAACTATGGGCAATCCGTAAAACATTTTCCGATGCACATGACTTTTCAGAACGTTTCTTAAAGAAACTACGTTTAACAAAAACGAACGAAGAATTTTTCGACAAGTTAAACGAAGAAATGAAAGCCCAGCGTAACGGCAAGGGGTTGTTGTAGAAAGATGTTGCACTTGAAAAAAGAATTTGCTATAATGATTCAGGTATATTAAATACTATCTGTTGCATATGCGGTTGACACATACGGACCGTGTAAGGCAATCAGTCTTATATTATAACTCTGTACCAGATGGTCCAGGGCAAAGGAGAGAACGTAATGAAATCAGGAATTCATCCAGCTTATGACGCATCAACAGTTACTTGTTCATGTGGTAACACATTCACTACAGGTTCTGTAAAAGGGGACATCCGAGTGGAAGTTTGTTCGGAGTGCCACCCATTCTACACTGGACGTCAGAAATTTGCTGCAGCGGACGGCCGTGTCGATCGCTTCAACAAAAAATATGGCCTCAAAGAAGAAGGTCGCGATGAAGAGTAAGCTCTTCACAATACCCGTCAGGTGCAACACGCACCGGGCGGGTATTTCTATTGTCGAAAAACGATCTGTATAACATAGTTTACTAAGAAAAAACAGACGTTAAATTCAAGAGGTTTTCGGGTATGATGAACATTCAAACAACCATACAGAAATGACTATATAACGAAGTATCGAAAGGAGACTATCCATGTATGTAACGATGCAAGGTGGATGGATTGAAGTAATTTGCGGTAGCATGTTTTCAGGGAAATCAGAGGAATTGATTCGACGTGTGAGACGAGCTCAATTCGCCAAGCAAAAAATAGCTGTATTTAAACCAGAAATTGATGATCGCTATAGTGAAGAAGCGGTTGTTAGTCATAATGGAACGACAGTCATTGCGATACCTGTCGCAAGCTCGTCACATATTGAAGAATTTATTGCAGGGGACTATGACGTCATCGCAGTCGATGAAGCTCAATTTTTCGACGATCAGATCGTAGACACAGTCATGAAGCTGGCTGATCGCGGATTTCGTGTCATAATTGCTGGACTCGACCAAGACTTCCGCGGTGAACCATTCGGTCCTATGCCGCGCCTAATGGCCATTGCCGAGCATGTCACAAAACTACAAGCTGTCTGTACAGTATGTGGCTCACCTTCAAGTAGAACACAGCGACTCATTAACGGCATACCCGCTGGCTACGATGATCCGGTCATTCTCGTAGGTGCTGCAGAAGCATACGAACCTAGATGCCGTAAACATCACGAAGTACCTAAAGGTGTTTCTGCTATGGTGGAAGCGCAAGGATAAAGTTGTGATACCCGTCCGTGGAATGTGGACGGGTTTTGTTTTATGGGGATGTTGTTAAGTTCATCGAAAGTGTAATGAACTTCATCTAAATCATCCAGAATCCCATTAACAGAGAAATAACTGTATTTACCCCGCCGTTTCCCGTACAATGAACGTACAAAATAGTCCTGAAAAAGAGGTGCACACAATGTTTGAAAGGCTTCAAGCAGTAGAAGACCGCTACGAGCATTTGAATGAATTGCTCAGTGATCCCGCGGTAGTAAGTGACATCACGAAACTTCGTGATTATTCGAAAGAACAGTCCGGCCTGCAAGAAACGGTTGAAGCATACCGTGACTATAAAAATACAAAAGCAGAATATAAAAATGCCAAGGAAATGCTGAACGAACCGCTCGACGATGACATGAAAGAGCTTGTCAAAATGGAAGTGTCCGAGCTCGAGGAGAAAATCGAGTTGCTCGAAGCGCAGCTGAAAATCCTGTTAGTACCAAAGGATCCGAATGATAGTAAGAACGTCATTATGGAAATCCGTGGGGCGGCCGGTGGCGACGAAGCCGCCTTATTTGCGGGGAATCTATTCCGTATGTATAGCCGCTATGCGGAAATGAACCACTGGAAAACGGAAGTCATCGAATCATCTCCAACGGAACTCGGTGGTTTTAAAGAAATTATTTTCACGATAAACGGCAACGGTGCATATTCAAAACTCAAATTTGAAAATGGTGCACACCGGGTTCAGCGAGTCCCGGAAACTGAGTCAGGCGGAAGAACGCATACATCAACTGCGACTGTCGCAGTCTTACCAGAAGCTGAAGATGTCGATATTGAAATCCTCAAAGAAGATTTGAAAATCGATACGTACCGTTCAAGTGGTGCAGGTGGTCAGCATGTTAACACGACAGACTCTGCTGTTCGTATTACGCACCTACCGACGGGAATCACCGTATCTATGCAAGATGAAAAATCACAAATTAAAAACCGTGAAAAAGCGTTAAAAGTATTAAAAGCTCGTGTCTACGATGCAGCACAACAAGAAGCCCAAGCAGAATATGCTGCGAGCCGAAAGTCGGCAGTTGGAACAGGTGACCGTTCCGAGCGAATACGCACGTATAACTTCCCGCAAAACCGGGTGACGGATCATCGGATTGGTCTAACGATTCAGAAGCTAGACCAAATTATCGAAGGTAAGCTTGATGATGTTATTGATGCACTCATTATGGAAGAACAGGCCTATCGCCTTGAAAGTTTGGATCGCCATGACTGAAAAAATCTATGAAGCTCTGGGGCGGGCTTCTTCTTTATTGGAGGAAAAAGGGTTGGAGCCGCATGCAGCGCAAATGCTCATGGAATTCATCACGAAAAAATCCAGAGCGACCTTGTTTGCCGATGTCCGCGAACCGCTAACTGAGCAGCAGCACGAGCAATTTTGGGCTAAAGCTACGGAACTACTCGAAGGAAGACCGGTTCAATATGTCATCGGCGAAGAGAGTTTTTACGGCTATCCATTTAAAGTAGATAATAGCGTTCTTATTCCGCGCCCGGAGACAGAGGAACTTGTTTATGGTGCACTGGAACGTGGTCGAAAACTATTCCCGAACAAATTGATTACCGTCGCGGATATTGGAACGGGGAGTGGGGCTATCGCAGTGTCATTCAAAAAAGAATGGCCTGAATCTAGCGTCACTGCGACGGATATTAGTGAAGGTGCACTGACGATTGCCCGGCATAATGCAATGACGAACGGTGCTGACATCGATTTTCGCCAAGGTGATTTGACTGCACCCATCGCACATGAAAAATGGGATATCGTCTTATCGAATCCGCCTTATATTGCGCATGCCGAAGCTGAATTGATGTCAGGCGCTGTCCTGGACCACGAGCCGCACAATGCTTTATTCGCAGAGGAAGACGGACTCTACTTTTACCGTAAGCTCGCAGAAGATTTACCAGCACTTATGAACAAGTCATTCCTCATCGCAGTTGAAATCGGCTATCTACAGGGGCCGGCTGTGCATAAATTATTCCAAGAGGCATTCCCAACTGCACTTGTGGAAACGGTAAAAGATATCAACGGGAAAGACAGAATAATATTTTGTGAGACTTGTGAATAAACAACCTCCTAACCGGTAATAATGCGGTGTAGGAGGGGATAGACATGCTAACAGATTACGAGATTATAAGAAAGACAACTATAAATAAGGTGATGCCTTACATCGAGTTCATCCTTGTATTGATTGTGATTCAATCCATACTAACGTTATTCACAGCAGGACCTACAGAGGATGATGCAATCCGTTTTCGAATGCTTGCCCACTCTAATGCACCTGTGGATCAGCAAGTGAAAAGGGCTATCCAGCAACAAATTGAGCCACTTATCAACGAGGCGGTCACTTCATCGTTATCGAAACAAGAACTTGTGGATAACTTAGTAGCACTGGAAAGTACAATCCTTGAAACAGCTAATGCGCTAGCAGATGGGCAAACCATTTCATTGGAACGTACAAAGGCACTGTTCCCAGCGAAGCGCTCGGGCCTAGTCATTCATCCACAAGCTACTTACGATGCGTATATATTAACAATCGGTAGTGGGCGTGGGGATAACTGGTGGTGTGCATTGTTTCCTAAAATCTGCTTTCCAGATAAACAAGAAAAAGAAGAAGAAAAAGTAACCTTTTTCATCTGGGAGTGGATAAAGGGGCTGTTTTCATAGAGTTACTAACAAATGTGGTGGATAACTAACTAAAATCTGTGGATAAAGGAGGTTTGACCTGTGGAAACAATACTTATTCCGGTGGATAAAACTCTTGATAACAAAAAAAAATATAAACAGGCTGTGGATATTTTAACAAGTGGCGGTGTTGTTGCATTTCCGACTGAGACAGTCTATGGTCTTGGGGCACTCGCGACGGATGAACAGGCCGTGCAGAAAATTTTCGAAGCAAAAGGAAGACCGTCCGATAATCCACTCATCGTACATATCGGCAATAAAGAAGATGTCTCAAATTACGCGACAGGTATTACAGAGGACGCAGAAAAACTGATGACAGCCTACTGGCCTGGTCCGCTCACACTTGTTTTTGATAAAATTCCAGGCGTCATTGCATCAAATGTGACGCCTGGAGTTGAAACGGTCGGTATTCGCATGCCGGATCATCCAGTGGCGTTAGAACTTCTTCGGGCATTGGCTGGTCCGCTTGCTGCACCGAGCGCCAATCGTAGTGGTAAGCCAAGTCCGACAGAAGCTGCGCATGTTTACGAAGACCTTAAAGGACTGATTCCGTTTATTTTGGATGGGGGACAGACTGGGATTGGTGTCGAATCCACTGTACTTGACATGACAACAAGTCCGCCGACCATTTTACGCCCAGGTGGTACGACACAAGAAATGATTGAAGCGATAATTGGACCGGTGCGTGCGGGAAGTAAAAGTCCAGGAGAACAAGCACCTCGCTCACCGGGCATGAAGTATATGCATTATGCACCGGAAGCGCCTCTTTTCGTCATCTCACCTGATACGACAACCATTCGTGAAGCAGTCGAGACACTTCATCGTGAAGGGAAGCGAGTGGCGATTATTGGGCCGGATGATTTAGATGTCCTGGCTGCCGATTGGTATTTTGCAGTCGGACCGAGAAATAATAATGATGCAATGGCTTCTCATTTGTATCGTGCGCTACGTCAATGTGATTTAACAGAGGCAGATATCATTCTGGCAGTCGAAACAGACTTGACTGGAGTAGGTGCTGCTGTTATGAATCGGTTGATAAAAGCCGCTGATGGAAAACGCTATATCGATTAAAATCAATTACGCCTCGTTGTAAACTTGAATGACCTCTCCAGAAACCGCATAAGATGGACAGATGCGGGATCTGGGGGAGGTTTTATTGTGGTGGAATTATTTGCAGCTGGCATTACTAGTATTGACGTTGTCGTCGTCTTTGCTTTCCTGCAAGTGAAGAAAGGGAAGTTTGTACTAGCGCTGTGGACATCTATTCTTAATATGATGTTCCCTTTTATTGGGTTTTGGGCAGGTGATTTCTCGGCGCATCTCTTTGAGGAGTGGAGCAGTCTATTGTCGGGCGTTTTGCTTGCTCTGATTGGTATACATATGCTGCTGCAAGATGAGGAGTCTGGCTCAGTAGGCAAACAGTTACATCCCTCGTTGATAGCGCTAGCGGTAAGTCTAGATACTTTTTCGGTTAGTGTTTCATTTGGGATGCTTCATTTAGATAAAACCCTTTTCATTTTATCATCAGGAATGTTAACCTTTTTCCTTTCTTATGCAGCTCTTGTATTTAAAGGGCGAATAGGTGTTGGAGATGGAAGGCTATTGAGGCGATTTGCAGGTTTTGCTTTACTAGTTATGGGTGTAATGTCATGTTTTCGTTAGAAATGTCTATTTCTTTATTCACAAAAATCGGTTATTCTTATAAAAGGTAGGTGAAAGCTTTATGAATATTTATTTGATTTGTACAGGTAATACGTGTAGAAGTCCGATGGCAGAAGCGATTCTTCGCTCCAAGGAACTCGGAAATGTGACAGTTCGCTCGGCGGGTATACACGCGCAAGATGGGCAACCGATTTCCTTGAATGCCAAAACGCTTATTGAGGAGGCGGATATGCCCTATACCCCGTGGTCAAGAGCTGTTTCAAGTGAAGGCTTAGAATGGGCGGACATAGTGTTGACGATGACGGGAGCGCATAAGATGGAGCTTCTCTATCGTTATCCAGAAGTAAAAGAGAAAACGTTTACATTGAAAAGTTTTGTGGAGCTTGAGTTAGATGGGGATGTACAGGACCCATTCGGAGGCAATCTTGAAACATATCGACAGACATTCGGTGAGTTGTCGCAAATGATGGATAGGTTAAAGCAGAAATTGACGGAGGGACAAGTATGAGAGAAATTAGACAGAAGAAATTTGGCTTGCGCAAAAAAATTGTTTTATTCGTAACAGTCCTTGCAATGGTTACGTATACAACGAGTGGAATTTTTATAAATGTAGTGCAACCGCAATTTTTCCCGAACTTTAACGTATTCTGGTTTGCATTATCGACCTATGCAGCAGGGGTATTCTGGTCGGGCATTTTGGCATTTGCTTTTAGTACAATTTTAACAAAGCATTTGCAAAAACTCGAGATAGCAGCTATTAGGGTTGCTAAAGGGGAAATTGGAACGGATATCGAATTGCCGAACTCGTCAGATGAAATTCGTTCTGTAGCAGAAGCATTCCAACAAATGGTCCTTAATTTACGCGCAATTGTTGGGCAAATTGAAACGAACTTTGAAAAGACAGCAAGTACAGTGGATAGCTTATCGAATGAAACCGGAGTCGCTGCCAAACAGGCGGATGCAGTAGCGTCGACAATTACTGAGATTTCTACTGGTGCTGAAGCGTCTGCAGTTGCTATCCAAGAGACAGCTGAAGCGATTGAAGATATTCGGTCACTTGCTGTTGAAGTAAGCAGTCGTGCGGGAGATTCTTCAGCACGTTCAAAGGAAATGCTAGAGGAACTGGTGCGGATGACTGGTGTTTTCCGTGTACTGGTCGATGGAATCCGCAATATGTCTACACAAAGTGAACTATCGCTTGGCACGATTAGACAGCTTGATCAAAATGCATTAAAAATTGGAGAAATTGTTCAACTTGTTGGTAATATCGCTGCGCAGACGAATTTATTGGCGCTCAATGCATCGATTGAGGCGGCACGTGCAGGTGAGCACGGTAAAGGTTTTGCGGTCGTTGCAGAAGAAGTCCGTGTGTTGGCTGATGAAAGTGCGAGGGCTGTACAAGGAATATCAGGTCTCGTCGGGAATATTCAGACAGACGTCACGAAAGTAGTAAAAGATATGGAACAGCAGGTGGAGACGGCAGCGATCGAAGAAAATCGTGCCAATGAGACGAGTGAAAATGTTGAGGCGATGGCAGTGAAAGTAAATGGCATGGCCGATTCCGTCGTTGAAATTACAAAACTCATTGAACATCAGCTAAGGAATATTGAAATGACTGCTCATCAATCGCAAGAGGTGGCGGCGATTGCCGAAGAGACATCAGCAGGCGCACAAGAAGTTGGAGCGGCTACCGAAGAACAAGTACGATCCATTGAACAGGTAGATACAATGGCAATCGAATTGAAAAAGCAATCTGAGCAGCTTTATGACGTAATTAGTCAATTTGATTTAACAAAATAATTTATTCGCAGCCCTATTTTTTTACCAGGGAGAAATGAAGTTCGATTCTTCCCTGGTAAAATCTGTGTACAAATATGCTGAGACATATTTGATTTGGGCTGTGTTTTTTTTGCGGAAAAATGGTAGAATGAGTTGTGAGTAAATTATGAAAAGAGGGAAGCAAGTGAAGATCGCTATTTCTTCAGATCATGGTGGTAACAATCTACGTCATGAAATTATTAACTTGTTGGCTGAGCTAGGCATAGAGTTTGTTGACTTTGGGCCAGATTCCAATGAGTCTGTTGATTATCCAGACTTTGCGGCACCGGTTGCAAACGGAGTGGCTTCGGGGAACTTTGACCGTGGTATTTTGATTTGTGGAACAGGAATTGGCATGTCTATTGCAGCGAATAAAGTAAAAGGCATTCGCTGTGCACTTGTTCATGATGTTTTTAGTGCGAAAGCAACGAGAGAACATAATGATACAAATATCCTTGCAATGGGCGAGCGTGTGATTGGTGCAGGTCATGCAAGAGAAGTTGTCGCAACATGGCTGAACACGTCATTTGAAGGCGGGCGTCATGAACGTCGTGTAGGGAAATTAATGGAATTAGAAAAATAACTTAGAATGCCGTTAAGAAGGCGGGTGGACAAAAGTGGATGCTTTGAATTTATGGAAGCTTCAACTTGAACAACTGTTAGCAGAGATGGCCGAGCAGGACCGACCTGTTGCTGGTACATTATTCGTTGTTGGTTGTTCAACCTCGGAAATTGCTGGTAGTCGAATCGGAACGTCAGGTGCACTTGAAATTGGAGAGTCGCTGTACGGGCCATTAAAAGATTTTGCCGAAAAATATAATCTTTTCCTTGCCTTTCAAGGATGCGAGCATATTAATCGGGCGTTAACAATCGAGCGCCAAGCAGCTGAGAAATTCAATCTTGACCTTGTGTCAGTTATTCCAGCGCAGCATGCGGGCGGCTCTATGTCTACCTATGCTTATCGCCAGATGGACCAACCTGTCGTCGTAGAGGCCATTCGTGCCAATGCGGGAATTGACATCGGACAAACATTGATTGGTATGCATCTGAAGCCTGTCGCAGTCCCTCTCCGAACATCAATCAGTAAAATTGGAGAGGCAGTCGTTACTGTAGCTACAACACGACCGAAACTTATTGGTGGAGAGCGTGCAATATATCTTCATTCAGCGGATGCTCAAGCATCCACTGAATGAAGATATAGCCTCCGGCGGATGTCACGGATTTTTTAAGGGAGCTTTTCGAGCGAGCTCGAAAAAAATCCGGACACAATTACGCCGAGGCGTAATTGATAAATTAGACCAAGAAGGGGAATGACAAAATGGATTTGACGAATGTAAAACATGATGACCTAGCAGTATATGAAGCAATTATGGCGGAGAAAAATCGCCAAAACTCTAATATCGAATTAATCGCATCTGAAAACTTTGTTACAGAGGCAGTTATGGAAGCACAAGGATCTTATTTGACAAACAAATATGCAGAAGGTTATCCAGGCAAACGTTACTATGGCGGCTGTGAACACGTCGATGTTGTTGAAAATATCGCACGTGATCGCGTGAAAGAAATATTTGGCGCAGCTTATGCAAACGTTCAACCACACTCAGGTGCGCAAGCAAATATGGCTGTTTACTTCGCGGCGATTAAACCAGGTGATACAGTTCTGGGCATGAATCTTTCCCATGGTGGCCACTTGACACACGGTAGCCCTGTCAACTTCTCTGGCGAATTATACAACTTCGTTGATTATGGTGTAAGCAAAGAAGATGAACGAATCGATTACGAAGATGTTCGTCAAAAAGCACTTGAGCATAAACCAAAAATGATCGTTGCAGGTGCAAGTGCATATCCACGTGAAATCGATTTTGCGAAATTCCGTGAAATTGCCGATGAAGTTGGCGCATATCTATTTGTTGATATGGCACATATTGCAGGACTTGTAGCAGTAGGTGAGCATTCAAATCCAGTCCCACATGCACACTTCGTAACATCTACAACGCATAAAACATTACGTGGACCACGAGGTGGAGTGATTCTGGTTAACGAAGAATTCGCTGAGGAATTCGGTCGCAAACTAGATAAATCAATCTTCCCGGGTGTTCAAGGTGGTCCATTGATGCACGTCATCGCTGCGAAAGCAGTTGCATTTGGCGAAGCGCTAAAACCGGAATTCAAAACGTACATCCAACAAGTGAAAAAGAATGCTAAAGCATTCGGTGAAGCACTTGTAGCAGAAGGTGTCGATATCGTTTCTGGCGGTACAGACAATCACCTAGTGCTAGTAAACTTAGGTTCACTTGGCATCACAGGGAAAATTGCAGAGCATGTACTGGACGAAATCGGTATTACGGTCAACAAAAACACAATTCCATATGACACAGAAAGCCCATTTGTCACATCTGGCATTCGTATCGGTACGCCAGCAGCAACAACAAGAGGTTTTAAAGAAGAAGAAATGAAAGAAATTGCATCTATCATTGCAAAACTTCTTAAAAATCACGAAGACGAAGCTGTGAAAAAAGAAGCACGTCAACGTGTAACAGCATTGACAGATAAGTTTCCACTCTACGCATAAATAATGTAATAGAATAGAATGAGCCGCTATCTAATTGATGGCGGCTTATTTTATGGAAATATAAGATTCACTACGATAAGCCACTGCCATTGCAGAAAGCTGCTGCTTCGCTGTCAGTACAAAACATTTGCTGAAGAAAGTTGCATAGTTAGGCGTGCCTGAATAGGTTCACTTCTGTTATAATGAACAGGACATTCTGAAAAGGGGCGAATATACATGCCGAAAGTACATGTTTTTGATCATCCATTAATCCAACACAAGCTTACGTACATACGTGATACCAACACAGGAACAAAGGAATTCCGAGAGCTGGTCGATGAAGTAGCAACACTCATGGCATATGAAATTACACGGGAACTACCACTTCAAGAGGTAGAAATCGAAACGCCGGTTTGTACTTCTAAATCGAAAGTTCTTGCAGGAAAGAAACTAGGAATTGTGCCGATTTTGCGCGCTGGTATTGGCATGGTCGATGGAATCCTTAACCTCATTCCAGCAGCAAAAGTGGGGCATATTGGCTTGTACCGTGATCCTGAAACATTGCAACCAGTCGAATATTATGTAAAACTTCCTTCCGATGTATCAGTGCGCGATTTCATCCTTGTTGACCCGATGCTGGCAACGGGTGGATCTGCAATTGCGGCAGTTAATTCATTAAAGAGTCGCGGTGCAAAAAACATTAAGTTTATGTGCCTGATTGCTGCTCCGGAAGGTGTCAAAGCGATGACCGAAGCACATCCAGACGTGGATGTTTATATCGCTGCACTTGATGAAAAGCTCGATGAAAAAGGCTATATCGTACCAGGACTTGGCGATGCAGGCGATCGACTATTCGGCACAAAATGATCTGGAAGGCGTGAATGTTTTGAGAAAAAGATGGAAAGTGATGACGATTTTTGGCACAAGGCCAGAAGCTATCAAAATGGCGCCGCTGGTGTTGGAGCTACAAAAGCATTCGGATGATATTGAACCGATTGTGACAGTGACAGCTCAGCACCGCGAAATGCTTGACCAAGTGCTTGAAACGTTTGGTATCACACCTGATTATGATCTGAATATCATGAAGGATCGACAAACACTTGTAGATGTAGCGACACGCGGACTTGAAGGGCTTGACCAAATTATGAAAGATGCCAAGCCGGACATTGTCCTCGTTCACGGAGACACATCGACGACTTTCATTGGTAGCTTATCTGCATTTTACAATCGAATTGCAGTTGGACATGTTGAAGCAGGACTCCGCACATGGGACAAATATTCCCCGTACCCGGAAGAAATGAACAGACAGTTAACAGGCGTCATCGCGGATCTTCATTTTTCGCCAACAGAAAAATCAGCGCGCAATTTATTGGATGAAGGAAAACGCGAAGATCGTATTTATGTAACAGGCAATACAGCGATTGATGCACTTCAGACAACTGTACGCGAACAATACGAGCATCCTGTTCTTGACAAAATCGGGACAGACAGGCTCATCCTACTGACGGCGCATCGTCGTGAAAACCTAGGTGAACCGATGCGTAATATGTTCCGCGCCATTAATCGCCTACTTGCAAAACATGATGATATTCAAGTGGTTTATCCTATCCATATGAATCCAGCGGTCCGTGAAGTAGCAGATGAGATTCTTGGTGGCAATAGCCGTGTTCATATAATTGAACCGCTTGAAGTGATCGATTTCCATAACATAGCTGCACGCTCACATATTATTTTGACAGATTCGGGTGGTATTCAAGAAGAAGCACCATCACTTGGCAAGCCGGTTATCGTTCTTCGCGATACGACTGAACGTCCAGAAGGAATCGAAGCCGGTACACTGAAATTAGCGGGAACAGACGAAGAGACAATCTTTGCATTGACAGATACGCTGCTCACTGACGAAGCGGAATACAGCAAAATGGCGAAAGCCTCAAATCCGTATGGTGACGGACATGCTTCTGAACGAATCGTCGAAGCGTTGAAAGAGTATTTAGCTTCTATTGAAAGATAAACATTCAGGCGGCCAGGTAACCTCGGTCGCCTTTTTTTCGGAGAAAGATAGGTAGCTGTGGCGGACTGTCAGTGAAAAATGTGAAACTGTCAGTGAAAGGAACTGAACTGTCAGTGAAAGGAACTGAACTGTCAGTGAAAAAGATAAAACTGTCAGTGAAGCACAGGACTGTCCGTGAAAAAGTTGAAACTGTCAGCGAAAATCAATCGCTGTACCCCGAAAATTAGGGACCTCCCCTATTGACCTCTGAAAAAAGACGACATGCTACAACTGCATTTCAAATTTGTCGATTGTTTGACAAAACGAACACTTTGTGAAGAATTTCACGGGAATCAATTGACATCAATTTTCGCCTATTGTATGCTTACAAAGGGTAAGAATGATAGGGGTTTTTCATATAATTGAAACAGCACTACATCTGTCAGTGTTAAGATATTACTATCATCCTATCTTATTACGTTGAAAATGTAGGGATGCTCCTAGTTGTCAATCATAAACATACTAGGCTCATCGCATTATTTGCCAAATTGCCTACCATTCGACGCTACTCGCACAACTTATAGGTTCTATCCTTTTCGAAGTCTTTGACCGTAATTTTGGCTAGACTGTGAAACGAGAACCACCCCGCTTTTCCGTGTGTTTGGCTTGTAACTACACTTACATGTAGCTGCAATGCACCGTACAATCCTAAAATACGAATCAGGAGAATAACCTACCATGCAAACGTTGCAAGAAATTTATAAAATACAAAAGAAGGCTCTCTTTTTTTGTCTAGCATTGTTCGTTTTAGGTTGGGGATTTACTGATTTTAAGACAGTTTTCGCAGGTTTAATACTCGGATCTCTGTTTGGATTGTATAATTTTTGGATTCTTGTCCGTAAAATGGAGAAGGCTGACCAGAAGTTCGCAGAAGGTAAGCACAGTTTATCACTTGGGACTGCATTACGTTTCGCATCTGGTGTCGCTGCGGCTGCAATTGCAACCGCGATGCCAGAACATTTCGATTTGATCGGTACGGTTATCGGTTTTGCGATACCTTACATTCTCCTACTAGTGGAGAGGATCCTATACCACGTAAGACATCAATAAAGCGTTTTCGTCAGTAGGGCTTTTCACAAATGTGGAGCGATACGAAAAAACTTGACTTCATTCTGGATGCAAAAGGGAGGTGAACGAAAAATGGAACATGGAAATCCGTTATACACGGTTTTCGAAGATACAGCATTCGAAATGACATTTAACTTATCAAACGTCTTAATGCTCTTCATCACATGTCTAATTGTCTTCCTCATCGCGATTTTCGCTACACGTAATTTACAGCTAAAGCCGACAGGGATGCAAAATTTCTTTGAATGGGTTATGGATTTCGTCAAAGGGATTATCAAGAGTAATATGGACTGGAAAACGGGTGGACGATTCCACGTATTGGGAATCACCCTAATCATGTTCCTCTTTGTAGCGAACGTATTAGGACTTCCAATGGCAATCTACTGGAAAGGGGATCTTTGGTGGAAATCACCAACTGCTGACCCTGTAGTTACATTGACACTCGCTAGTATGGTCATTGTTCTCACACATTATTACGGTATTAAGATGGCAGGTATGAAAGAATACGGAAAAGGCTACCTTAAGCCGCTCCCTTTCCTTGCACCGCTTAAAGTCGTCGAGGAATTTGCAAATACGCTGACACTCGGTCTGCGTCTTTATGGTAACATCTATGCTGGTGAAGTTCTTCTTGGCCTACTGGCTGGACTTGCGACATCAGGCATACTTGGGTTGTTTGGAGCAGTTGTTCCGTCCCTTGCTTGGATGGGCTTCTCGATTTTCGTCGGGGGGATCCAGTCATTTATCTTCGTTATGTTGTCGATGGTCTACATGTCACACAAAGTGGCAACAGACCATTAAGCATATAATGCCCGGATAACCGGGCGACAAAACAAAAAAACAGGAATTATTAGGAGGAAACAATAATGGTAGGTTCAGTTGGTCTATTAGCAGCAGCAATCGCAATCGGTTTAGGAGCACTAGGAGCAGGTCTAGGAGCAGGTCTTGTTGTATCACGCACACAAGAAGGAATTGCACGTCAACCAGAAGCACGCGGTATTCTTCAAACAAACATGTTCGTCGGTGTTGCACTTGTTGAGGTTGTTCCGATTTTCGCAGCAGTTATCGCGTTCATCGTAATGAACAAATAAGTAGTACGATACAGAGTAATGACATTCATTTCTCTGCGAGAATTGAATCTAATGGCGAAGAACGTACTATTGTAGTCCTTCGCCATTCATTTATGTAAATTAGTGAAATACCCATATTAAAGAAACATAAGCTCTTGAAGGGAGTGAAACAATCGTGTTTTTGGATACCTTCGCCTTATTGGCAGCTGATGGTGGAGCTGCTAGTGGATTGGCAAAATTAAATAACCCAGATGGTCTTAACCTCGGCGATATTATCGTCACGGTGGTATTTTTCACGATACTCATGTTACTTCTGAAGAAGTTTGCATGGGGACCACTTATGGGCATCATGGATCAACGAGCACAAATGATTTCAAATGAAATTGAAGCAGCTGAAAAAAGTCGCTTGGAGTCACATAAACTTCTGGAAGAACAACGCGAGTTGTTGAAAGAAGCACGTGATAACGCACAATCGATTGTTGAAAATGCTCAGAAACAAGCTGAAACACACCGTGAAGAATTGATCAGCACGGCGCGTGCAGAAGCGAATCGCATGAAAGAAGCAGCAGTGCTTGAAATTGCGACAGAAAAGGACAAAGCCGTTGCGGCAGTCCGCGAAGAATTCGTATCACTTTCCATCCTTGCAGCGTCTAAAGTTCTTGGGAAAGAGATTTCCGAAGACGATAACCGCGCATTGATTGAAGAGACGATTGCGAAGGCAGGCGAGGGCCGATGAGCAAATCGGTTGCAGCAAAACGCTATGCACTCGCATTATTTGAACTTGCACAACAAAATGGACAAATCGTTTCAATTCAAGAAGATCTTCAAGAATTGAAAAAGGTTTTCCAAGACAATAAAGGACTTGGGCAATTGCTTGAGTCACCTAAATTACCACTAGTAAAAAAGAAAGAACTGCTTGCAGACCTATTCAAAGGAGCGGATCAGCTCATTTTGAATGCACTGTACGTCCTGCTTGACGGGAAACGCATTAACGAAGTGATTCACTTTGTTGATGAATTTAACACATTTGCAAATGATGCAGTTGGCGTTGCCGAGGCTACAGTATATTCTACACTGTCACTTTCGGATGAACAAAGCCAATCCATTTCCAATGCGTTCGCACAAAAAGTCGGTAAACAGTCCTTGCGAATTGACAATATCATCGATCCAGCGCTCATTGGAGGCATCCGTCTCCAAATCGGCAACCAAATCTACGACAGTAGTGTAAGCGCGAAGCTTGAACGTCTGAAACGAGATCTTATCGGATCATAAAACTGAAATTTGAGGGGTGACATGCATGAGCATCAAAGCTGAAGAAATCAGCGTTCTCATAAAACAGCAGATTGAAAATTATCAATCTGAGTTGAAAGTGAGCGAAGTAGGTACAGTTATCAAGATTGGTGACGGTATCGCACTTGCTCATGGCCTCGACAACGTCATGGCTGGAGAACTTCTTGAGTTCTCTACTGGTGTTCTAGGTATGGCGCAAAACTTGGAAGCGAACAACGTAGGTATCGTTATCCTTGGCCCATACACAGACATTAAAGAAGGCGATGAAGTACGTCGTACAGGTCGTATTATGGAAGTACCAGTTGGGAAAGAAATGATTGGACGTGTTGTCAATCCACTGGGACAACCAGTTGATGGACTAGGTCCGATTGCAACAACAAAATCTCGTCCAATTGAAAGCCCTGCACAAGGGGTTATGGCGCGTAAATCCGTTCATGAGCCACTTCAAACAGGCATTAAAGCGATTGATGCACTAGTTCCAATCGGTCGTGGACAGCGTGAATTGATCATCGGTGACCGTCAAACAGGTAAAACAACTGTTGCCATCGATACAATTCTAAACCAAGCTGACCAAGATATGATTTGTATCTACGTAGCAATCGGTCAAAAAGAATCTACAGTTCGTGGTGTTGTTGAAACACTCCGTAAAAACGGCGCGCTTGATTATACAATCGTCGTAACGGCTTCTGCTTCACAACCAGCACCACTTCTATACCTTGCACCTTATGCAGGAATTACAATGGCTGAAGAATTCATGTTTGATGGTAAGCACGTTCTGATTGTATACGATGACCTTTCGAAACAAGCAGCTGCATACCGTGAACTGTCCTTGCTACTTCGTCGTCCTCCGGGTCGTGAAGCTTATCCTGGTGACGTCTTCTATCTTCACTCCCGCCTTCTTGAGCGTGCAGCGAAGTTGAACGATACACTTGGCGCAGGTTCAATTACAGCCTTGCCATTCGTTGAAACACAAGCCGGAGATATCTCTGCTTATATTCCAACAAACGTGATTTCCATCACGGATGGTCAAATCTTCCTTCAGTCTGACTTGTTCTTCTCGGGTGTACGTCCAGCCATTAACCCTGGTCTTTCCGTATCCCGCGTAGGTGGTTCAGCACAGATTAAAGCAATGAAAAAAGTTGCGGGAACACTGCGTCTTGACCTTGCAGCATTCCGTGAACTTGAAGCATTCTCTCAGTTCGGTTCTAACCTTGATGCTGCAACACAAGCGAAGCTAGACCGTGGAGTGCGCACAGTTGAAATCTTGAAACAAGATTTGAACAAACCATTCAAAGTGGAACAACAAGTTGTTGTGCTTTACGCGTTAACGCGTGGACACCTCGATAACATCGCAGTAAAAGATATCTTACGTTTCGAAAGTGAGATTCTAAGCTGGCTTGAAACGAACCACACTGACGTATACGATCATATTCGCAAGACAAAAGATCTTCCAGCAGACGACGTAATGGTAGCAGCAATTAACGCGTTCAAGAAAATCTTCGTTCCAGCGGAATAAGTAAGGAATTGATCTAAAAAACGATAAGGTGGTGAAATGTCAGTGGCATCATTACGCGATATAGAAAACCGTATTAAATCGACGAAGAAAACAAGTCAAATTACCAAAGCGATGCAAATGGTTTCCGCTTCCAAATTGGCTCGTGCCGAAAGTAACGCGACAGCGTTTGTTCCGTACATGGAGAAAATTCAAGAAGTTGTGGGGTCAATTGCCGCGGGTACAAAAGATTCTGGTCACCCAATGCTCGTTTCACGTCCAGTTAAAAAGACGGGTTACGTTGTCATTACTTCGGATCGTGGACTCGTAGGGGGCTATAATGCCAACATCCTGCGCACGGTTAAACGCGCAATCGAAACACGTCACGCGTCGAAAGACGAAGTGATGATTATTGCAATCGGACGGAAAGGTCTCGAATTTTTCCAACGTCTTGATTTCAATATTGTTGAAAGCGTTGAAGGAATCAGTGATCATCCTTCATTCGATGAAATAAAAGACGTCGCTAATCGCGCTGTTGGCATGTTCACAGAAGGCGCGTACGATGAAGTGTACTTGTATTACAATCACTTCGTCTCCGCCATCTCAAGTGAAGTGACGGAAAAGAAATTACTTCCGCTCACGGACATCATATCGGCATCGGGAACGACGACTTCATATGAGTTTGAGCCATCAGGCGAAGCGATTCTTGAAGTACTTCTTCCACAATATGCGGAAAGCCTCATTTTCGGTGCATTGATTGATGGGAAGGCAAGTGAACATGCTTCCAGTATGACAGCGATGAAGACTGCTTCAGATAATGCTGCAGATTTAATAGATTCTTTAACACTTTCATTCAACCGTGCACGACAAGCTGCGATTACTCAAGAAATTACAGAAATCGTCGGCGGCGTCGCAGCTCTTGAATAAGCTTAAGTTCCTGGCGGAAGTCAGGGATTATTAGTACGGCAAAAGTAAGACAGGAGGGAAAAGTATGAATAAAGGACATGTACTTCAAGTAATGGGTCCGGTTGTTGACGTTAAGTTTGAAAACGGTCAACTTCCATCGATCTATAACGCATTGAAGGTCCAGATTACTCGTCCAAACACCGAGCCTGAAACGTTGACACTTGAAGTCGCGCTTCACCTTGGGGACGATACTGTACGTACGATTGCAATGTCATCAACAGATGGTTTACAACGTGGTTCCGTAGTAGATGATATGGGTTCTGCTATTTCAGTTCCAGTAGGTGACATTACACTAGGACGCGTATTTAACGTACTTGGAGAAATCATTGACCTTGGTGAGGAAATTCCGGCAGCAGAGCGCCGCGACCCAATTCACCGTCAAGCTCCAGTATTTGAAAACCTTTCAACAGAAGTTGAAATTCTTGAAACGGGTATTAAAGTTGTTGACTTACTTGCTCCATACATTAAAGGGGGTAAAATCGGCCTCTTTGGTGGTGCGGGTGTAGGTAAAACAGTTCTAATCCAAGAATTGATCAATAACATTGCACAAGAACACGGTGGTATTTCGGTGTTCGCTGGTGTTGGAGAGCGTACACGTGAAGGAAATGACTTGTTCTATGAAATGACAGATTCTGGTGTTATTACGAAAACAGCAATGGTATTCGGTCAAATGAACGAGCCACCAGGTGCGCGTATGCGTGTTGCACTAACAGGTTTGACAATGGCAGAATACTTCCGTGACGAAAAAGGTGCGGACGTTCTTCTGTTCATCGATAACATTTTCCGCTTTACACAAGCCGGTTCTGAAGTATCAGCACTTCTAGGACGTATGCCATCAGCGGTTGGTTACCAGCCAACACTTGCAACGGAAATGGGTCAGCTTCAAGAGCGTATCACATCGACAAACGTCGGTTCTGTTACTTCTATCCAAGCGATCTATGTTCCAGCAGATGACTATACGGATCCAGCTCCAGCAACGACGTTCGCTCACCTTGACGCAACGACGAACCTTGAGCGTAAACTTTCTGAAATGGGTATCTACCCAGCGGTTGACCCACTTGCTTCAACTTCACGCGCACTAAGCCCAAGCATCATCGGCGAAGAGCATTACGAAGTTGCACGTCAAGTACAACAGACGCTTCAGCGTTACCGTGAACTTCAGGATATCATTGCAATTCTTGGTATGGACGAGCTTGGCGAGGAAGATAAATTGGTTGTAGGACGCGCGCGTCGTATCCAGTTCTTCTTGTCACAGAACTTCCACGTAGCAGAGCAATTCACAGGACAAAAAGGTTCTTACGTACCAGTAGCTGAAACAGTTAAAGGCTTCAGCGAAATCCTTGAAGGCCGTTACGACCACCTTCCAGAAGATGCATTCCGACTTGTCGGCCGCATCGAAGAAGTTATCGAAAAAGCAAAAGCAATGGGCGTCGAGGTTTAATTTAATTCCTGCGGAATCAAATTCAGGTCTTTGGCGGATGCAACAGATTTTTCTGAGGAGTTATCGGGCTCTGCTCGATAAAAATCTGTGTGCAATTCACCAAGGCGAGTTTGATTTAAGGGACCAGGAGGGGAAAAAATGAAGACAATTAAAGTCAATATCGTCACTCCCGACGGCCCTGTTTGTGAAACTGATGCGAACACGATCATCGCAGTTACCGAAGCAGGCGAAATTGGGATTCTTCCCGGCCACGTTGCGATGGTAGCGCCTCTTAAAATCGGTTCACTTCGCCTGATAAAAGATGGCGTGACAGAGCATGTAGCTGTACACGGCGGTTTTCTTGAAGTTCGTCCAGACGTGGTCACTGTTTTGGCACAAAGTGCAGAAATGGCTTCTACTATCGATATCGCACGTGCGCAAGCCGCTGCGAAGCGTGCAGAAGCTACATTGCGCGCTAAAAAAGATGATTATGATTACCAAGTGGTAGAGCTTGAATTGAAGCGTGCCATCAATCGGATCAGCGTGTACGAAACAAGAAAAAAATGAGTTGTTGATGATGGCGGACAGGGGAATAAGTTTCTTCTGTTCGTCTTTTTCATCACGTCTACAGGAGGTTTACGTATGACTAATATGATGGCATTTCAACCCTTACTTGCAATTGTGTCACATATTTTCTTCATAGGAGTTTCTTTTTATGCACTGCAAGCCATAATGCCAGAAAAAATTATTAAAAAAAACCGTGTGATGCAAGCGCAAATGTTGTTCATTTTATTGAGTATTGCAATCGGTTGGGCCGTATCAAATTTCTTTTTGGAGATATCCTATTGGTCAGGAAGGCTTCCATTTATGTTTAGTTAGTTCTTTTAATTTGAAGAAAAAAATCAAACTTTTCGAACAACAAATACAATACATGGTATCGCCGCGTATATGACAGATTGTCACTAGGGATGAACATGGGCAATAAGGCACCATATATGGGGCGATGGCATGAAATTGACCCGATTTCTATTTGCTGTGGGAACTCATGGAAATAGAAGGTATAGTCGATATGCCATTGCTGAAGATGCTTAGTTTTTATGACACAAAACGTCAAAAGTGTACATAGTATAGACTACTTAGCAATCGAACCAAGAAATAGCCCTGATGCAGCTTGTTTATTAAGCGTGGGCACTGTAAAATAGGATATGTTTTTATATACAATGTATGATATGAAAAAATTAGATAGATGTCTATAATATGTTTGGCTACAACTGAGGAGTCGGAGGGGCTTATTTTGGATAAAATTATTATCAACGGTGGACGTGTACTGAGAGGAAATGTCCGGGTAGAAGGCGCAAAAAATGCGGTATTGCCAATACTGGCAGCTGCATTGCTCGCATCGGAAGGTCCAAATGTTATACGTGACGTGCCAAATCTTTCAGATGTTGGAACGATTAATGAAGTATTGAAAAGCTTAAATGCAAAAGTGGAACATTTCCCTAAACAAGATGAAGTGATTATCGATTCAACAGGCACGCTTTCAAGCGAAGCACAGTTTGAATATGTACGAAAAATGCGTGCGTCAATTTTGGTTATGGGACCGCTTCTTGCACGTAATGGTTTTGCAAGAGTTGCACTTCCTGGTGGCTGTGCCATTGGATCCCGTCCAATTGACCAGCATTTAAAAGGCTTTGAGGCGATGGGGGCAGAAATTTCATTTGGCCATGGCCATGTAGAGGCAAAAGCAGTTGGAGGCTTAAGAGGTGCAAAAATTTATCTCGATTTCCCGAGTGTTGGTGCAACTGAAAACATCATCACAGCGGCAGCATTAGCAAAAGGGACAACAATTATTGAGAACGCAGCAAAAGAACCCGAAATTGTAGACCTTGCAAATTTCATCAATGAAATGGGTGGAAAAGTTGTAGGGGCTGGTACGGACACAATTCGGATTGAAGGCGTAACGAAATTATATGGGACAACGCATCATATTATCCCAGATCGTATCGAAACAGGTACATTCATGGTAGCAGCTGCCATTACGGGAGGCGATGTCATTATTGACAACGCTGTTCCTGAGCACAATGCTGCGCTTATTTCAAAATTGGGCGAAATGGGTGTTGTCATTACAGAGCTGGATGAGGGCGTTCGTGTAACAGCGCAACTTCCATTGAAATCTGTTGACCTAAAAACGATGCCACATCCAGGTTTCCCAACAGATATGCAATCGCAAATGATGGCACTTATGCTAACAGCAACAGGTACAGGTGTCCTAACCGAAACGGTTTTTGAAAATCGTTTCATGCATGTGGAGGAATTCCGTCGCATGAATGGTGCTGTTAAAATTGAAGGAAGATCGGTTATTATTACAGGACCATCTGAGCTTCAAGGAGCTGAAGTCGCAGCAACGGATCTTCGTGCAGCAGCAGCGCTTATTCTAGCAGGCCTCATGGCAGAAGGTGTTACGCGTGTAACTGAATTGTCGCATCTCGACCGCGGCTATGTAAACTTCCACGGCAAGCTTGCAGCACTTGGAGCAGATATCGTCCGCGTTTCACCAGAAACACAAACTGAAAAAGCAGCACAACTTGTCTAAATTAATATGTCATAACTAAAAAGGCTGTGGAGCACAATCTACAGCCTTTTTGTTATTTGGGAAATTAAGCATAAACCCCATCAGAATTCATATAATCAACCATGGACAAACTACTAGCAGCCTTACTAATCATACTCTTGTTTTTTATCCCTGTTTTATTGAAACAGACGCCGGACAGTAGCAACAAGTTTGAAGGAACGAAGGATGAATTTTGTCCTATCATGATTACAGTTGTGGGCATGGACAAGCCGATTCCACTGGAGGAATACGTCATAGGGGTTGTTGCAGCTGAGATGCCGATTACATTCCAGGAAGAGGCGTTAAAAGCGCAGGCGATTGCAGCACGGACCTATGCACTTAGGACAACGGAATACGGTGAAAAAGCAATTGCTGCGGATGTTTCGGCTCAAGTGTATGCCGATGAAGCGAAGCGGAAAGAGCGATGGAAGAAAGAATTCAAGCACAATGAGCGGAAAGTTCGCGCAGTAGTAGAAGCTACTATGGGAGACACGCTCGTGTATGGGGACGAGATGATATCGGCGATGTTTTTTTCTACGTCAAATGGCAAGACTGAAACAGCACAAAATTTCAGTGGCAATGATATTCCCTATTTACAGAGTGTTGACAGTCCTGGGGAGGGGGACGTTGCGGCAAAAGTAGAGCGAAAATCTACTATGGCACTCGCCGAATGGAATGACATGATGGGAGGCAAATGGGATGCAGAAAGCTTCAAATCACTACAACTCGTCAGAAATCCGACAGGACGTGTGCAGAAGGCTGTAACTTCAGAATTTGAAGTGAGTGGCCGGGAAATGCGCGAATTGTTGGGGCTCGCATCAACAGACTTCGATATTGCATTTGATGTAACGAATAAGATTGTTCATGTGACAACAATGGGTTACGGCCATGGCGTTGGGATGAGCCAGTACGGAGCAGAGGCCTATGCTCAGAAAGGATGGATGGCGGAAGACATTCTTTTACACTATTATACCGGCACGCAAATAAAAAAATTCACATTACTTGATTCCAAATGTTTAAAAACTCCTTCACTTGCAAACAATAGCGAGTGAGGTGATGACAATGCGAGAAGAAAAACCGAAAGCCCCTTCTCAGAAGAACAAAAGTGCAAAAACAAAAAGTTGGTTTTGGCCTGTAGTCTACTCGGGTATCGCAATCGTCTTCGTCGGCATGATCTGGGGTTATAATGCATTCATGACGGAAGATTCCCCGGGGCTGGCAGACGTTGCAGGAAAGGACTTACAAGATTCGCCGATTGTGCAGACGAACGCAGTAAAAGAAACGCTGAAGTATCCATTTGTTGAAGAAGTCTTCGATGACGTGGTCATTGTGCAAGATTATTATGACGTGGAAGCGGACGCAGCAACACGCGAGAATGCTTTGTTGGTCTTTAACCAACTATACGTGGAAAATACAGGCGTATCGATTTCAGTTCAAGGTGAGCCATTCGAAGTCGTCGCTGCACTCAGTGGCAAAGTAGAAAAGATTGTGACCGACCCATTCATGGGTGACGAAATCATCTTATCCCATGCAGATGGACTTACGACTATTTATAGTTCCGTCACAGGAATTCAAGTTAAAGAGGGCGAAGAAGTAAGCCAGGGGCAATCACTGGCCACATCTTCAGAGAATGAATGGAATTCAACAGCGGGTATCCATTTACATTTTGAAGTACATGAAAATGGTGTAGCCGTCAATCCACGTTCTTATCTTGGATTTTAATAGTACGAACTCAGACGTTTAATGCCAGTTGCCATCCCAATTCGAATGAAAGGAATTGGGGTGGTAGCTGGCATTTTTTTGTATTGTGCAATTCCTTATACCTGTCAAGTTACATGGGTCTGCAATGGGGGCTCTACAGGCATATTCCATCCAATAACTACATAGAATAAAGGAAGATTCGGAGTTGACAGGAAAGGAAGAGGGCGTGCACGAGCAAATACGGAGGCGATGCGTGCGCCTCGGAAAAATGTTGCTGGAGACAGGACTTACTGTACGGGCGCTGGCAAAAGCGACGGGCTATTCGAAAAGCACAGTCCACAAAGATCTGACAGAACGTTTACCAAATGTCGATGTGGCATTGTCAGAAGAGGTCGCAAAAATACTTGCCTATCATAAGTCTGTCAGACATTTACGGGGTGGCGAAGCGACAAGAATCAAATGGATGAACGAAATGAAAAAAGTAGGTAGCAGTTAATAACGCTGGGCGGTTTCGCAACCTCAATTGCGACCCGTCTTTTATTCTGTTTGTTGCAAGTGAGTGTCTTTACTTTTCTTTATGTCTAGCTCCGGGTGCCAGCCGCTCGAGTCGCTTCAGACTTGAAGGTAAAGGGTGCCTTTACCTTCAAGTCTTCCAGCGCTAGTCGCGTCTAGCAGGCACCCTTCGCTCTTCTTTATGTCTAGCTCCAGCGCCTAGGGGCTCGGGTCATAAGTCAGCTTAGCTATGCGGCAAAGAACGCCGCGTCGCCAATCGGTCTTATGCCTGTCGCCCCTAACCAGGCGCCTTCGCTCTTCAATATACAAAAAAATGGTTCTAAAGTATGTTCATAAGCGGTTAACTATGGTAAAATGTATAGTTAGGAGAGTATACATATACGGTAATATTCGATGATCCAGGTGGAAGGGGAAACAGAAGCAATGTTTGCAAAAGATATTGGGATCGACCTCGGTACAGCCAACGTCTTAATTCATGTAAAAGGAAAAGGAATCGTTCTGAACGAACCATCAGTCGTAGCCATCGATAAGCAATCAAACAAAGTGCTTGCAGTCGGGGAAGAAGCAAGGCAGATGGTCGGTAGGACACCAGGAAATATAATCGCCATCAGGCCATTAAAAGATGGTGTGATTGCAGATTTTGATATTACAGAAGCTATGTTAAGTCATTTTATCAATAAACTAGATGTCAAAGGATTCTTATCGAAACCACGGATTCTTATCTGTTGTCCGACAAATGTTACAAGCGTTGAACAAAAAGCAATCCGACAAGCAGCTGAAAAATCAGGCGGCAAGAAGATATACCTTGAGGAAGAACCGAAAGTTGCAGCAATTGGCGCGGGAATGGATATTTTTCAACCAAGTGGTAATATGGTGATTGATATCGGCGGTGGTACGACAGATGTGGCTGTTTTATCGATGGGAGACATTGTAACTTCACAGTCCATTAAAGTAGCTGGAGATACATTCGATAATGACATCACACAATATATTAAACGGCATTATAAATTACTGATTGGGGAACGTACGTCAGAGAATATAAAATTTAATGTAGGCACGGTTTTCCTAGGAGGTCGCAAAGAACAGATGGATATCAGAGGGCGTGATATGGTAACAGGCCTGCCGCGGACAATCACCGTCCATTCTGACGAAATCGGTGAAGCACTGAAAGAATCCATCTATATGATTGTTCACGCAGCCAAAACGGTTTTGGAAAAAACGCCACCTGAATTGTCTGCTGATATTATCGATCGTGGCGTGTTCTTGACAGGGGGCGGTGCCTTACTACATGGCATCGACCAACTTCTTGCCGAAGAGTTAAAGGTGCCGGTGTTTATTTCAGATAATCCGCTCAATTGTGTCGCGATTGGGACAGGTTTATTATTGGAGAATATCGACAAAATTGCTAATCGCTATTGATCAGTAACGATTATTTTATAGAATAGGAGGCGGGCACATGTTCCGTGGGTTTTATACAGCAGGATCAGGAATGATCGCGCAACAGCGTAGAACAGAAATGTTAGCGAACAACCTAGCAAATGCGAATACGCCAGGTTTTAAGGCAGAACAGTCATCCATTCGATCATTTCCAGAGATGTACCTGTCGAGTATTAATACGACAAAAATCCCTATTAAAGATGGTTTACAGTTGAAAGGCTTATCACCAGTTGGGGCACTTTCAACGGGTGTCTATATGCAGGAAACGTTACCGCTGTTTACGCAAGGTCAAATACGTGAAACTGAATTGACGACGGACGTGGCGCTTATGGATGGTCTTCTACCTATTGATAATGAAACAGGGACGCGAGGCGCAGTCTTTTTCAGGCTTGAAAATGACAATGGTGGCGAACACTATACGAGAAATGGTAGTTTTACACTTGATCCAAGCGGCTACTTGACGAATGCGTTAGGTTATTATGTCCTGGATAACACGGGGCAGCGAATTGCCTTGCAAAATGATGATATTCGAATCACACAAGAGGGCGTTATTATGGACGGAGAAAATGCTGTTGCAACACTTGGTATTTCATTCGCACAGCGTCCTGATACACTTCTCAAACAAGGGAACGGGATGTTCGTGGCAGAAGGCGGCGAGAACCTTCAAGATGCAAATGCAGTTGCGGGTGTGACGTATTCGATGCAACAAGGTTATTTAGAAGGATCAAATGTTGATGCTGCCCAAGCGATGACAGATATGATGACAGCGTATCGTGCATTTGAGGCCAACCAAAAAATCCTTCAAGCTTATGACCGAAGCATGGAAAAAGCAGTTACTGAAATTGGACGTGTCAACTGATCATTCGCTACTTGAAAGGAGTCGAAACGTATGTTACGCACAATGACAACGGCAACAAATACGTTAAATCAATTGCAGCAGCAGCTTGATCTAATTGGGAATAACCTTTCCAATTCAGCTACTCACGGCTATAAATCGAGCGATGCAAAATTCCATGAATTGCTTTATCAGCAATTCAATAATGATAAAGCAGATACGGCACCGCGCCAATCACCGCTTGGAATACGCTACGGCTCAGGCGCTGTAATTGGACAAGCACAGATGAATTGGAAAGTCGGTTCATTGCAAACGACAGATCGTCAACTTGATTTTGCACTGACAGAACCGAAACAATATTTTAATCTTCTTATGCCAGGCGAAGGTGGAGAACAGACTGTTTATACACGTCAAGGGAATTTCTACATTTCTCCTGTAGCAAATGGACAAGGTATGCTAGTCAATGCCGATGGTTATCCTGTTGCTAATAGCGCAGGATTACCGATTACGTTTGCGGACGATGTTACAAATTTTGGCGTGGATGCGAGTGGTATGCTGGAATTGACGCATGCTAACGGAGTAGTAGAAAGAGTTGAATTAGGCGTTACTGTTATGCAACGTCCCAATTTAATGCAGCGTCTATCTGCTACAAGCTTTGGGCTGCCTGAAAACTTAGCAGATCTGGGTGTTACACAACAAGATGTACTAACTGATCTGCTTGGTGCTGCAAGAACCGAAGTAGGCATATCAAATGGGATGCTTGAAGCGTCTAATGTTAATTATGAGAAAGAAATGACAGACCTCATCACTGTTCAACGCTCTTATCAATTCAATGCGCGGACAGTAACGCTTGCGGATCAAATGCTAGGCTTGATCAACGGGATACGATGAAGTTCTTCTAGGGAGTACTGGATATGACAGATGAAAAACGAAATAGTTTGCAGCAGCAAGGTGATGATTCGGCGAAAATGACTAGGGCAACCCGGACACGGTCTTCCCGCAATGAGCATAGGAGGCGGAGTACTGAAATTGAACCAGTCGCATCTAGAAAACAATTTTGGGTACAAATTCGCCTCTTGCCAATTTGGCTTCGTATAATACTTGTCCTTCTACTACTCGCTGGGGCTGCTATACTCGGCGCTATCATTGGCTATGGCTACATCGGTGATGGCGAACCCGCCGATGTACTCCAAAAAGAGACGTGGACCCATATCCTTGATATCATAAACGGGAAAGAGTCGTAAAGACTCTTTCATTTTGTTATGGCTTGTAGGAGAATCCTCTGTTGGCGTAGTGGGTTCAAAAGTATTTTTCATGTTAACTAACATAAGCAAGTTGAACTTATGAGTGTGATATAATCACCTGCGAAGGCATCCCCTAGCGCCAAGCGGTTTTAGTAGGATTCTTTAGTTCAACATATATAATTGAAAATACATAAATAAAATATCAGGAGGATGACCATGCTAACAACAGAGCAGGTACAAGCAATTTTGCCACACCGTTACCCATTACTCATGGTAGACCGGATTCTTGAGGTTGAGGAAGGTAAACGTGCTGTTGGTATAAAAAATGTAACGATTAACGAAGAATTCTTTCAAGGGCACTTTCCAGGGTATCCAGTAATGCCAGGTGTCTTAATCGTAGAAGCGCTTGCACAAGTTGGTGCAGTTGCGTTACTGCAAAAAGAAGAGAATAAAGGGCGACTTGGTTTTTTTGCAGGAATCGATAATTGTCGCTTTAAAAGGCAAGTAACACCGGGTGATACGTTGCGTCTAGAAGTGGAGATAACAAGACTCCGGGGCACAATAGTAAAAGCAAAAGCGATGGCAACCGTGGATGGGGAAATCGCCTGCGAAGCAGAAATTACATTAGCACTAGGCCCCGTCGTTTCTAAAGAGGGCTAAGTTTGCGAAGGCATGGAAAATTAGTTACAATGTCAGTACAGGTCATTGAAAAAAA
Source organism: Sporosarcina sp. FSL K6-3457 (assembly GCF_038007285.1). Classification (GTDB taxonomy): domain Bacteria; phylum Bacillota; class Bacilli; order Bacillales_A; family Planococcaceae; genus Sporosarcina. Next base: position 3,741,733 of record NZ_JBBOWX010000001.1, on the reverse strand, counting down.
TGGCAGTGTACTTTTAAAGTAGGAGGGTACAAGTAAGTATGTTTAAAGATCTTTCTCCAAATCTAAAAAGCAGTATTACAAGATCCATCACACAAACTTTTGAACAATATATGAGTAGCATTGAATGGTCCGAGGACAAGTACAGCATCGATGATTTTATTGCTAGCTGGCGTGAATATATTACGACCAAAGCGCTTTGGTATTCCAAAATTCCTGATGACATGAAAGTCAATCCGATTTTTCATGAAGATCTTGCCCAGCGCATCAACGAAGTCATTGCTCGTGTCCTTGGTGAACCGCCATCCGAGGGGCAGATCGCAGCAATTCAAATCATGCAGGAACAGCTAAATACGCATTTAGAGTACAACTGCAAGGCTGAAGCGGTATATGTTGAAACATTGCTTAAAAATCATTTAGGATTATAAAAAGCATAGCACACCTGCAAGACGCTCCAGTAGGATGGATGAGGTTCAATTCATCTCTACTGGAGCGTCTTTTGTGCCTGGCTCCTGTTAATTGATCAAGAAATAACTGAATTAAATATTCGGTGCTCTATGTCCAATTGCTTTTGGTTTCGCTTTAGAGTGAACGTTGTATAGTTTTGGCAGAACATTGTGAGGTTCGGTCGGGAGCGTTTCCTGGTTCGGTGTAAACGTTGTGAGGTCTTCGCAAAGCGTTTACAGGTTGGCAGAACGTTTCTAAGTTTTGTCCAAGCGTTTCCAAGTGGATTAAACGTTTCCTAGTTCTGCGGAAATGTTGCTTAGTTCATCGGAAACGTTGTGACGTTGTCTGAAAGCGTTGCGAAGTGGGGTGAACGTTATTAGTACAATTATTTATCTCAACATATTTGTTAATCCACAGATATGTGAAAAAGGTATTTAATGTACAGTCAAAGAAAAAGGGATAGTTCCTTTCTTTATGGTCAAGCTATAAAGTATCATACTGATTTGTATGGTAAACGGCTTGTGGAAAGGAGGGAATCATTTCATGTTCAAAAAAGCGATACCACTCGTTTTGATGTCGGGATTAGTACTGACTGCTTGTGCAAACAACGATACAGTACCGAAAAACAACGAAACGCCAATGGAAAAAGTGGAAGACCGTACGAGGGACATAGTGCCTGAAGTCAACGATGGCCAGACAGGACCAAATATGGATGGTCTCGATAACAATCGGGATATGAACGGGAACGATGTCATCAATGATAATAACGGTGTACGTAATGGCGTCATTAATGAAAGCAATACAACTACTCCAAACGAAACAATCATTAATGACGGCAATGCGAATACTCCAAATGAAGTGATTATTGATGAAAACCTTAACAAGAATAACAACAACCGCTAACCGCAAGCCGTGCGGAAACCGCCTCGTATACTGAGGCGGTTTTTCTTTGTGGATAAATTTGCACCAGGTGCGCCCCCGCGCGCAATGTACTAGCCTGCGCGCGCAATGTACTAGCCGCCGCGCGCAATGTACTAGCCGCCGCGCGCAATGTACTAGTCACCGCGCGCAATGTACTAGCCCCCGCGCGCAATGTACTAGTCACCGCGCGCAATGTACTAGCCGCCGCGCGCAATGTACTAGCCGCCGCGCGCAATGTGCTAGCCTGCGCGCGCAATGTACTAGCCGCCGCGCGCAATGTGCTAGCCGCCGCGCGCAATGTACTAGCCGCCGCGCGCAATGTGCTAGCCGCCGCGCGCAATGTGCTAGCCACCGCGCGCAATGTCAGCCACCGCGCGCAATGTGCTAGCCACCGCGCGCAATGTGCTAGCCACCGCGCGCAATGTGCTAGCCACCGCGCGCAATGTGCTAGCCACCGCGCGCAATGTGCTAGCCACCGCGCGCAATGTGCTAGCCACCGCGCGCAATGTGCTAGCCACCGCGCGCAATGTGCTAGCCACCGCGCGCAATGTGCTAGCCACCGCGCGCAATGTGCTAGCCACCGCGCGCAATGTGCTAGCCACCGCGCGCAATGTACTAGCCGCCGCGCGCAATGTACTAGCCGCCGCGCGCAATGTACTAGCGCTGCGCGCGCAATGTGCTAGCCTGCGCGCGCAATGTGCTAGCCTGCGCGCGCAATGTACTAGCCTGCGCGCGCAATGTGCTAGCCACCGCGCGCAATGTACTAGCCACCGCGCGCAATGTGCTAGCCGCCGCGCGCAATGTGCTAGCCGCGCGCAATGTACTAGCCTGCGCGCGCAATGTACTAGCCTGCGCGCGCAATGTACTAGCCTGCGCGCGCAATGTACTAGCCTGCGCGCGCAATGTACTAGCCGCCGCGCGCAATGTACTAGCCTGCGCGCGCAATGTACTAGCCGCCGCGCGCAATGTACTAGCTCCCACACGCAACAAATCATCCCACAACAAAAAAAAGCTGCCTCACACTCAGGCAGCTCTTCCTCACTCATTCTCTTCTTCCTTATCCCTTTTCAACCGTGGGCGGGAACGCATATCTGATTCGAAACGACGAAGCAAGTCGTTGCCTGCTAAACCTTCGCCAATCAATTCCTCCAAAAGTTGTTCCGCATATTGTGAGCGCGCTCGTTTCAAGCGTCCTTTTAATAAAACAGATATATTAGTCCCAATCTGTTTTACAGATTCGACAGCAACACGAAACGGGGCTGGGTCATTTTCAGGATATGAGATGACTACTTTTGCTTCAAGTAATGCCTCATCCGCCATCCATTTTTCAAAAGTGGATTGATGCACCTGGTCGATGAACATCTCCAAAACCCACAGACGATGACTGTTTTCTTGATTAATGATAATCCCATCGATAAGTGGGAAATCCTGCATACTATCTTCAGTTACGATTCCGACAGACAACATTTTAAACGATTTCATCGTGAATCAGCCCCAGTCTTTTTCCTTTGATTATACCATAGGAGAAAAATTCGACGTAAAAAAATGAAATATGCCAAATTTGAATTATGCGTGGATAGTAGACAACTTGCTAGGGTTGAGGGCAAGCGATTTATTAGCAACAAGGATTTTTTCATGTCTTTCAAAATAGAGTGAATTGGGTATATAAAGGCACCAAATTTAGAAAATGGCATTTTGCATACCTTGGTTGAAAGAAGTAAGATAAATCCAATAACTTGAAGGGAGGGAATCAGTTGAATCAGGTTGCACTTGTAGGGCGTATCACGAAGGATCCAATCCTAAGAAGAGTGTCGGAGGGAAGAGTACAAACCAGTTTTGTCCTCGCGGTCAATCGTAACTTCAAAAACCAGAACGGAGAAGTGGATACGGACTTTGTCCTCTGTACGATGTGGGGAAGGGGAGCGGAGAATACGGCTAAGCATTGCGGCAAAGGATCGTTAATTGGTGTCGGTGGACGAATCCAATCAAGGTCATATGAACGCGAAGACAAAAGCCGGGTCTACGTAACCGAAGTGATTGGTGAAGATATCCGTTTTATCGCCACGAAAAGGCGAAGCAATGACAATCTGTACGGAGAAGCCGTCAGGAGCAATGCAACCGCACCATCAGTAGCGGAAACTAAGGAGGAAGAACATTTTGATCTACCTAACCGCGAAACAGAAGGATTACCGATTTTTTAACCGGAGAAGCTAATACATAGTAAGCCGGAGAAAATCGAGTGAGAGGAGGAAGCTGACCGGCTAACAGACCGGAGCTGCAATGACAACTAAAAATGGATAGTATGTACGTGAGAAAAGGAATACTTGGATACATGCAAGATTGGGGTCCTGCTCGTATCCGCAGTAATGTCATGTAGAGATACATTCAGGGTAGCTCTACACGGGAATGTGGGTTGAACAAACAAATGATCATACGACCATGAGCACAAATCATTTATGGCCCGGGAGTGAAGACCACTTTTGCTCACGGGTTTTTCTATCAGTAGAAGATGAAAGAAGGGAGTGTGGCTTATGAGTACACTTGACAAAGATGTGAAACGGATGGAGTTACAGATTGTTCAGCTTGTTAGCATCGTTGCCAATCTAAATGAGCGGCTTAACCGTTTTGAAGAGATGGAGCGTAAGAAAAAAATCATTGCGCTACATAAAAGACCAATTGCGGAGCGCGTATGACAGCATAGAAAAGACCTCAGAGTAGTTTACATCCCTGAGGTCAGTTATATTAATTTAGCTTCTAAACGATAGCAAATCATCAAGTTCTGTGTCTGATAATTCTGTAAGCCATTGAGTTGACTGGATAAGGTCAGCAGACAGTGCCGCCTTCTCCACAAGCATTTTATCGATTTTTTCTTCAATCGTTCCAATGGTCACAAATTTATGGACATGCACAAATTTGGTCTGACCAATTCGATAGGCACGGTCAGTTGCTTGATTTTCAACAGCAGGATTCCACCAGCGATCCGCGTGTAAGACATGGTTTGCACCTGTTAAATTCAATCCAGTACCACCAGCTTTTAATGATAGGATGAAGATAGGGAATTCACCTTCCTGGAAAGCCTCTACCAGCCGATCACGTTGCCCTTTCGGCATGCTACCTGTTAAGAACGGTACATCAATCCCGTGCAGCTCAGATAGACATTGGCGAATAAGCTGCCCCATGCCGATGTATTGCGTGAAGATGAGGCATTGTTCGCCATTACCAGCAATATCAGCTGCCATTGACACAATCCTGTCTAATTTGTCGGAGCGGTTTAACATCTGCTCAGCAGGTGCGTGCGGCTCCTTCAAGAATAGGGCGGGATGATTACAAAGTTGCTTCAACCGACTAAGCATTTTCAAAATGAGCCCCTTCTTTTCAAAACCAGTTAGGGTCTGCAATTTGAATTTCGTCTCTTCCAGGAAACTTTCATAAAGAGCGGCCTGTTCGGTTGTTAGCGGGCAATATTCGTTCTGTTCAAGCTTTTTCGGTAGATTCAATTGCAAATCAGGATCGCTCTTTGTTCGGCGCAATAGGAATGGACTGATTTTGGCTCGTAGCTTTCGTTTATCCATCTCAGAATCATCACGCTCGATGGGGATGATGAAGTTATCCGTGAACTTCCGGAAATTACCGAAATAGCCTCTGTGTATAAAGTCGAAAATAGCCCATAACTCTGATAAGCGGTTTTCAATCGGCGTGCCGGTCAGCGCAATATGGTGTTTACCACGAAGCTTCCGAATGACGCGAGACTGCCTTGTCTGCATGTTCTTGATGTTCTGGGCTTCATCGAGTGTAATACTCGCGAATTCAGTATTCGCAAGCATTTCACCATCCTGTGAAGCCGTGCCATACGTTGTAAGGATAATATCAGGATTCAGTTGTCCGATGAGCTCCTTGAAACTATCATCTTTCGCACGCGATGGTCCGTAATGTGTATGGACTGATAATGTTGGAGCAAAGCGTTCAATTTCTTTTTGCCAGTTACCTAGGACACTTGTTGGACAAACAATCAATGAAGGTGTAGTTGTCTCTGTTCTTGCATGCACGTTTAGTAAATAAGTAATGAGCTGAATGGTCTTCCCAAGACCCATATCATCGGCAAGGCATGCACCAAACTGATTGTCACGCATGAAAATGAGCCAGTCATAGCCCTCCTCCTGATAAGGACGAAGCTGTGCTTGCAAATTTTCAGAAATTCCAGCAGTGGGTAGTCCTTTTTTTTCAGATAGCATATCCATATAACTACGAAGTGATTGCTGCATCGTGAAAGCGAAAAGGGGATCATCGATTTCATCATCATCTTCCAGAGGAACAATTTCTTCAGGGATATCTTGAAATAGTAAATCTTTAACGGTCCATTCTCCAGCATCCGCTCGGTCCATCAAGTCTCGGATCTTCTTCAACCAGAGTGGATCAATGTGGAACCATTCGTCGCCAGACCGAATGTATTCCCGATTTTCATCGACAAGTTTTCGGAAAGTATTTTGATCAATAGGATTACCAGCGAGCGAGAAATTCCAGTCAAAGGATAATACTTCATCTAGACCAGTGGCTGAGCGATAGGATTGCATACCTGCATTTGTACGAACCTGCATTTTTGACTCCGTTACCGATTTTAGCCATGCGGGTAAAATGACGGGATAGCCAAACGATTGCAATAAAGGAAGATCCTCCTTAATGAACGTACGCACTTCCATATCAGCCATCGTGGTGGATAAAAAGCTTTCATCTGAAACGATATCGATGGAGCCAAGAAAGGATATCATTTCGGATTGTTTTTTTACAATGTCATCTGCATAGGGCTTCCACTTAGCGGGTAATGCCTCTATTGCAGGTGCATTGACCTTTCTGGCGGTAGGCAACCAATGTGTACCGCGTTCACTAATAATAACAGACTCTAGCAACCAGTCCGTATCTGTGTCGGCAGCCGGTTCGGTCAAGCGGAAAGCGACTTGAATCGGCATCGTTGAAATGGCTTCACCAGGCCAGCCGTAAGTCCGTAAATGAGGCAACAATGAGGGAAGCAAATCAGGATGGATGACAGAGTCAGTCAGTTTGCTACGGACAGCATGGCCAATAATAATCGCAGCCTCTAACGACAAGCCAGCTTGTTTATTGTTGAAACGGATGCTGGCTCCTTCTATTTCCGCATAATTCCACAAATTTGGGTCCTTCCAGGCATCAGCAGCCTCACGGATGAAAGTAAGCTGTGCATCATCCTCGCCTGTCAGTCCTTCGAATGAAGCATAGGGGTGCAAAGTAGAAAAGGCTTGTAGCAGTTGATCTGCACGCAATTGGACTTCTTCGCCATCCGTCTGTGCAAGAAGTCCATACAATGCCCGCTCATTGTTGAAGAATAGATAAGAAATAAGTTGGTCCGGATCGACAACGAAACGGTTGTCATCGACAGCAGTCATGAAAAACAGTCCATCCTCAGTTAGGCGAATTCCAAGCCGGAAAAGGCGATTCAATGTGAATGTTCTACTCATAAGTTTAGATTCCCCTTTTCCATTTCTTCCATCAATGCTCGAAGTCTACGTTTTTTTTCGCGCACAGTATCAATGTATTGATTCCAAAAATCAGCTTTTCCACCCTTTTTAGAACCAGCTTTCATTTTCTTGAATAATTTAACGGCACGTCGATAACTATGCCGATTCTTTTCTTTTATAAAACCCATTGCATACGTATGAAGAAGAGGCATGACAGCTACTGGATCTGACGATAACGCAACTTTCAAGCCGCCTGCCTCAGCACCGTCATAGGAAACACCATATCTATGCATAAGAGCCGCCCATTCAGAAAATCGCTCACGTTCAACGAGAAAATCTGCAAAGACATCAATCCCAGATTCACCATAATGCGCAAATAAGCTTTCACGTGCCTCCTCCGGAAAGTCGGCAGCTTCAAATAACCCATCAATTTTTCGAACAAACAGCGGCCGATTGGCAAGCGTCACAGTATGATTAACATAATCGCCAATGAAGGGAAGTAATGCAGTCATTATAATAGAAAGTGACTCGATATCATCATCGCCTTCTGCAAGGTCTGCAAGCGGGAACCAGATGGCCATATTATCGAGTGATACATGACTAATCAGCTCCTCCAGTCCATCATGCTCCCCTTGTAACAGAAGGAAAAAGGCAACTAGAACTTGGGCTTCCTCAGATTGCTCTTGGCTAAGAATAGCTAACTCAGCATCCCTGGCAGAATGCGTTGGAAAAAGATGCTGCCAAAAGAGGCGATAGACGCGGAATCTCTCGGCAAATAACCCTGTATTTTCAAGTGTGAATGTACGAACGAGCTCTTTCAAACGTTCATGGAAAGCATCCGCTTCAAATAATTTAGGTTTTGCCCCAATGGCCGTCACGCTATCATGTAGTTTTCCAAGCTGTTCGGTTACCCAGTTTTGTACATACCATTTACCGTAGAAAAAGGAGGATGTCTGTCCTCCCAGATGCGTCTGAACATATGCCCAACCAGCATCCAGTACATGTAAACGATAGTAGAGTTCAAAAAGAGGCTTCCATTCCCATTCAAACGGGATAAGTGGAATCGCCTTTTGATCAATCAAAGAAGTTTCATGAATAAACACGCCTGGATTTTCTGCCATTCCAATTGTGCGCAGAGGCTGCGTTAAACGCTTTAAAACATCAATCCATGCATCGGGCGTACGTGATGAGATGGACAGCGTCATTTGCTGCGATTCAGTTCTGCGCCATTCATGAAGCCAATCCGTCAGCGAATGGAACTGTGAATAAAGGTGAAAAATGACGGCAAGCCGATGTGAACACCAACCATCGGAGCGACACGTACAATCCGCCTCCATTTGCATAAAAGAAAGGCGTACAATTTCAAGCTTTTCACCAAGTGTAGTAACTGTAATAACATCTCCAGAGGGGAGATAAGAATCGATAGCATTGTTTCGAACAAGCGCCACAGCATGACGCACTCGTAGTGCATCGCCCTCGACTCCGGGCTGTAGTGCATGTTGAATGTCATTCATAAATTCATCTATTTCACTTTCGTGTAAGTAGGAAACACGTTCTACGGTCATGTTGATGGGACCACTCCTTCAGAAAAGCATTCTTTCTATTATACCGCTTTTCGGGCCAGACCGGAAATGATGTTATTCCGTATCCTCCTCTTTTGCGTGTTTATGGATTAAAGTTAATAAGGCTTTGTTAGAATTAAGGAAAATACGTCGATCCTTTTCAGTTAACAAAGATGCCAGAGAAACAAATTCGCGTAGTTCAGAACTCTCTTCAAATAGTTGCCGATGCCTATCGATAAAACTGTTCATATATCGTTCCTGTACTTCAGACGTTTTGGCAGGCTGCGTCATCTTGAAATCCCTGACAGATTTCAAGGGTGTTCCCAATACCATCGCAAGAAAATAGTCATCTGGAACGGCAAACGTTTCTTTCACGATAGGCAACAGGTCATTCGGAAATCCCCGTTCATTCCTTTCATAATTAGACAAAGCAGCAGGATCTATTTTTAGTTGATGCGCCGCTTCAAGTTGTTTCATACGTAAATACTCTTCCCGATATTCCTTAAATTGTTTCCCGAAATGCATAGTAACATCCCTCTCTTTTTTCCCAACCGTATAGAAGAATAGAGCGGAATTTAATAAAACCAACAATATGTAGATTAAAATTTAATAATTGTTGGTTTGTAATGAATATTGGGGATTTATTGGTAAAATAGTGATTATAAATAATCATGCGCGGCGTTAATACTTATGGCGCTGTTAAGGAGGAATGAAATATTGGAGGAATTAACTTTGTACGTACCTAATTTAAAACAACAGTTTGATAAAAGGGAAGAATTGCAGCATAACATTACACTACTATCATCATCAGTTTTAAACACTAACTATATAAAGGAAGAACGAAAGCTATATCTCAGCTCAGTACAATTCGGAACGCTAGCATTCCAGATAGTGCTCTTAGATTTTGAACAAAATAGGGTTACATTTAAGAGAAAAAAAGATTTGCCCGGAGATCTATATGAAGGGCTATCTGAATTATTAACTTCATTAAAACTAGATTTTAAACCGATACAACTATCATTTGTCATGCATAGACCTATTAAACAAAATTAAAGAACTAGAATGGCGGATGCAAGAAGAGAACGGAAACGTTCACAAAAACGTCACAGATGTGATAGAATAGTAATAATCGAAATATTCAATACTAGGAGGGAGAAAGATGCTATCCGTACAGCGTATGACGCCATTTTTCACAAGCCAGGAAGATTTTCGCCTTCGTTTAGTATTTGCTTATCAATATTTCTCCATCATCAAAGGAGGAGAAGTATTTCAATTCGTGCCGTCAGAAGGTAAAGAAATCGTCATCAATATGAAAAGCTTACAAGTTGAGAATCTAGGGGAAGTATTTGTCTTCCAACGGGGCAACCGCTTTATTCGACTGCCGCTTTACCAATTGCTGCTGATATCAGATCTCCACATGCATTTGACGACCATTCTGGAAGGAACATTAGATATGGAAACAGAAATGCCGGAAGTAGTTAAACTCGAAGCAATTGGTATCCTCGAACAATTAGAAGCAGATAACAGATTGCGTATGATCGACTACGCATTGGAAACAAATAATCTATCAATGTTCAATGAATTGACGGAAGGACTGTAGGACAATTGAAAAGCAGAATGTAAAAAACACCAGTCGTTATAGCGTAACGATCGGTGTTTTTTGTGATTTTCAGCTAGTAATAAAGTAAAGAGCTACAACGAAAACGGTTGAGCCTGTCAATCCGAATAGAAAATCCTGCCACGTTACTCCATAATTTTCTTCCTCTTTCATAACAATCCGCCCCTTTGTCGATTTCCCGGGAAATAAGTTGAAGTATATTTCCTGATGAATCGGTCCTTGCCAGAAGGATAGACAAAAAGACCGTTTCTTAAACAATATCTAGTGATTGATAAAAGGAAATTTAACTTGATTCAGCAGAAGTCTCCCACTTCTAAAGGGGAGAAATTTAGTTCCATTTCTCCTCAGTGGCGGGATGAACGCCAGAAAAGCATTTCAATCAGAGGGAGTTCAAACTCCCTGTTAATTCAAGTTAAGCCTCCGACGTACAGGACGTGGCGTTTTTGTCG